>NZ_BLAY01000001.1 GCF_020521235.1 Microseira wollei NIES-4236
GTCGATCTTTGGTTGCCAAACCCACGATTTTTCCGAGAAACTTTGGTGATTTGCCTAGAAACCGGGTTTCTGCGTCGATCTTTGGTTGCCAAACCCACGATTTTTCCGAGAAACCCGGTTTGTTTGCCCCGGTTCTCAGAGATATAGGACGATCCTAGAAACCGGGTTTCTGCGTCGATCTTTGGTTGCCAAACCCACGATTTTTCCGAGAAACTTTGGTGATTTGCCTAGAAACCGGGTTTCTGCGTCGATCTTTGGTTGCCAAACCCACGATTTTTCCGAGAAACCCGGTTTGTTTGCTTAGGTCCTCACAGATATAGACTTAGTTTTTGCCAGACCAGTTCCAAGGTAACGTTATATTCTCGCTCAAAATGCTACAAATCCTGTAAAAAAGCAGTCGGCTGTATTCATAGATGCTACAGTTGGAAGCAGATTAAGCTGGCAAGCTCTGAGCAATCCTGTTCAGGACTGACGCTTGGGCGACCAAGAAACCGGGTTTCCAGCTGCTATCTCCCCTTCCAAAGCGACGATTTTTCCGAGAAACCCGGTTTCCAGCTGCTTACTCTGGTTTCAAAGCCACGATTTTTCCGAGAAACCCGGTTTCCAGCTGCTTACTCTGGTTTCAAAGCCACGATTTTTCCGAGAAACTCGGTTTCAAGCTGCTTACTCTGGTTTCAAAGCCACGATTTTTCCGAGAAACTCGGTTTCAAGCTGCTTACTCTGGTTTCAAAGCCACGATTTTTCCTAGAAACCGGGTTTCTTTGCGTAAGTCCTGCTTTTGAGAGCTTGGTGATTATCAATTCTGAACTACTTTTCCCCCCGCCGTTGTAACCCTTTTAAACGATTGCAATAAAAATATGAATTATTATTCCTCTGGGGAGGATACTTCCCACCCTCAATATAAACAAAGTGCGTTCGCGAAGCTTCTCCGAATCAGAATCGCTGTTTCAAGACACCTACTCAGACTAGGAGCTATAACCCCGATCTTACTCGTATCAGGTTGTCAAACCGCTCCCAGCGGACTCAAAATTGGCACGCTTCTACCCATCACTGGGGACTTGTCCCAGTTTGGCTCTTCGATGCAGGATAGTGCTAGTTTGCTCGTCAAAACCGTCAATAGCTGCGGTGGCGTGTTAAACAAACCCGTACAATTAATCTCAGAAGACGACCAAACCAATCCTTCTGCGGGTGCGGCGGCGATGAGCAAGTTAGCCGAAGTGGATCGGGTCGCCGGAGTCATTGGGGCAGCCGGGAGTGCTGTTTCGAGTGCTGCAATTGACATTGCAGTACGCAACCAAGTCGTACAAATTTCCCCCTCCAGCACCAGCCCCGTTTTTACCGAACGCGCTAAAAAAGGCGATTTCAAGGGATTTTGGTTCCGCACCGCCCCGCCGGATACGTTTCAGGGACAAGCTTTAGCTAAATTAGCTAGTGCTAAAGGTTACAAATCAGTTTCAGTACTGGCGATTAATAACGACTATGGGAAAGGCTTGGTACAATCGTTTATCCCAGCTTTTGAAGCCGCTGGGGGCAAAGTGGTGAATAAGGCTCTTCCGACTTATTATCCGCCCCAGAGTGCTACTTTTGACTCGGAAGTCTCAGCAGCTTTTCGAGGGAACCCAAACGCGGTCGTTTTAGTTGCTTATCCAGAAACTGGCAGTATTATCGTCAGGACAGCTTATCAACAGGGACTGCTGGGAAAACAAACGCAACTGCTGGTGACAGAAGGGATGAAAGACCCCAAAATTGCCCAACTCGCGGGAAAAGATACGGCGGGTAAGTTTATTGTATCTGGAGTTATCGGGACGGCGCCGAGTACAACCGGACCGGCGGTAAAACAGTTTCGCGAAGTCTACCAAACCACTTACAATAAGCGTCAACCCGGTGTGTTTGACGCCAACACTTGGGATGCTGGCGCGCTTTTAGTTCTCGCAGCTGAAGCAGCTAAATCGACTTCTGGTGCTGAGATTAAAGACAAAATCCCCGTTGTTGCCAATCCCCCAGGACAAGAAGTTACCGATGTTTGTCAAGCACTTGCCTTGATCCGCCAGGGTAAGGAGATCAACTATCAGGGAGCGAGCGGTAAAGTAGACTTCGATGCCCAAGGCGATGTTGTCGGCAGTTACGATGTTTGGACAATTGACAATAACGGGCAACTCAAGGTGACAAATACCATCACCGTCGGCGGATTTTAAAGTCCTGAGTCAGGAAAAAGCTAGATATCAGAAGGTTTGAGGTGTTCCAGCGCTAGCTTATCAATATAATGTTTTCGTATTACTTCAGGGGTATTTCCTACCCATCTAGCAATGGTGTCGCTTGAGTTACCCTGGAGTGCTTGTAAGGTAATAAATGTATCCCGACAGTTGTAGGGTGTGGTAGGCATCCCATTTTTTTGGTTCAGGTTAACCAGTTTTGTGACTGTTTTCCAGGCTCTTCTACTAAAGTCATTGTAGTTAATTGGATTGCCTTCTCGGTTAGGGAATAAGCTGCGGGAGCATTTAAATCCAATAAAGAGGCGGGCAAGATGCCCACCCCACAAGAAGAAGGGAAAATTTGACTCTCAAATTAGGTGCGTAGCAGCTTACTAAGGTTTCAGGGTGATAATTTTCCGCTCTAATTGATACAGCGGTACAACCGATGGCTTGCTCTTGCTGTAGGCGGCGTCATCCGCTGGTGTCGCTTTTCCTCCCTGACCTGAAGGTGCAGGGTTTCCCAGCTGCCGGAGGTTCTTTATGAACCATTTACTGGTGATTATCCACAAATGAAAAAACCCCAAACCTTTGCTATTTAGTGGTTTCGGGGTTTTAAACTTAACATCGGGATGACAGGATTTGAACCTGCGGCATCGTGCTCCCAAAGCACGCGCGCTACCAAGCTGCGCTACATCCCGTCGCTTGTCTAGTATAACCTACTTTTTCCAGAATGGGAATTAGGGATGGTTTAGTTAGGATACCAAAACATGCCTTTGATGCCCTCCGGATCGGAAATAAACCCAAGGCCGTGATAAAAATCTAGCACATGGGGGTCGGCGAATAAGGTAATGTTGCTAATGTCCTCACTGCGGAGTTTTTTGATCGTGTATTTCATCAGAGACTTACCCAGACCTTGACCTTGGAAGTCCGGGTGAACGACTACATCCCAAATCGTCGCGTTAAACGCATGGTCGGATGTAGCGCGAGAAAAGCCAATTAGCCGCCGCCGGTTAGCTCGCATTTCCCACATGGAAACGACGAGAAAACTGTGTTGAATGGCCTTTCTGACTTTACGCAGCGGACGGCGGGACCACCCCACCGCATCGCAGAGTTCTTCTAATTCGTAGAGGTCAATCTCTCGGTCAGTAGTGAAAAAAATGCGACCATTGCGGTTATTCAAGTCACCTGGACGGGCGATCGCATCCTCTTCAATTTGTGTAGCCCCAGTTGTCGAGGCAGTATCAGATTCGCTGAACCAGCTTTTCCAAAAACCCATGCAGCCGTGGTTATTGTAGTAAAAAGACGTTGGATGGCGGTAATAGTTAGTATATCTCCCGTATCCCCTTCAATGTTTGGCTGGTAGATCAAGTCAGTCCAAAGGCAGGGGAATGGGAAATGACGCGATCGCGGACGCGATCCCCACTTCCCGCATCAGCGTTGAAATTCAACCTTTAGCTAGCCTTTGACCTGGTAAGCACCAGATGCAGCACCCCCAATGATGGAAACGGGTTTGAAATCATCAACACTGGAACTCCTGAAACGCTTTAACAAGTCGTTTCCTCAGTTCTACGAGCAATTTGTCAGCAGCGAGATCCAACTGCAAAACCTGCGGCTAGCCTATAAGCTCTTTAAAACCAAGCGAGCAGTGATTGACATGAAACCGGAGGGTAGCAAAAGTGCGTTACATTTTGCCTACCGCAATCAGTCATTTTTGCTCAGCGATATTTTTGGCGTGCTGGCTGCCTACGGATTGACTATCCACAGCCTCAGCCTGTACGGTCAAATCCAATCCCCCATGTTGGTGTTTATCAAGCTGGTGGTGTCTCGCGGTAGCAAGGCTTTGACAGAAAAAACCGCAGATAATGTCTGTCGCGCGATTCGAGAAGCGCTGGCGGGGGTGTTTGAAGTAGAAGAGATGCTGGCGGTGGAATTCAATCTCGATGCTGGTTTAGAACAGGTAGAAACCGAATTCTACGTCGATCCAGTCTTTAAACTACCCGCGCTATTGATTGAGGCCGATAACCAACCCGGTTTATTTTACAAAGTAATGTACACCATCTGGCAAGAGGATCTGCTGGTGATCAATGCCAATTTGCTCGTTTGGCGAGGGCGAACCCGCCTGATTCTTTACCTGTTGGGACCGAATGAAAACTTGATACCAGACTATCTGGGGCAAAAAATTGCCGAAAGCGTGCGCCTGAGATTGATGGGGCAGTAAAAAATGGCACGCGCACTTAAAAGCCGAAAATTTATCCAGCGGGGACTCTTGACAAAAAGGAAAATATTGCCATATCTCCCATGTCTCCTCAGTGTCCCTATCCGCTTTGTTCCTTGTCTCCAACAGTCGGTCAACAAGGGCTTTTCAAGGATAGGATCGAAATATGGCTAGCATCGATATCCTGGGAGTCCCCCACGCTTACGATTTAACCGCTCCCACAGAGGAACCCCAAGTACTCGTGTTTATTCACGGTTGGCTTTTAAGCCGCCGGTACTGGCAACCCCTAGTTGACCAACTCTCACCTACTTATCAATGTCTTTGTTATGACCTGCGCGGATTTGGTGATTCCCAGCCGATACCGATTTCTGGCTTAAACAGTCAGGAAACATCGGTAAGCTTGACGCCAGACAACAAGGCTTGCCGCTATGCCCCAGCTGCCTACGCTCGCGATCTGGGCTTGTTGCTGGAAAGACTCAATATATCCAATGCGTGGCTGATTGGTCACTCCCTGGGCGGCACGATCGCGCTGTGGGGAGCAGCACAATTACCCTACTGTGTCAAGGGGGTGATCTGCCTGAATGCCGGGGGTGGCATTTATCTAAAGGAAGCATTTGAGCGGTTTCGCGCGGTAGGCGAGCGCTTGGTGCAATTCCGCCCCCGTTTGCTGTGCAATTTGCCTGGGATTGATTTGGTATTTACCCGCGACAGCGTAGCGCGTCCGATTGCACGTTCTTGGGGACGCCAGCGGGTAATTGATTTCGTCATGGCTGACCCAGAAGCCGCCAGAGGAACCCTGCTTGACTCGACTACAGAAGCCGAAGTAAATCGCTTGCCAGAATTAGTCTCCCGGCTGAAGCAGCCGGTTTATTTTATTGCCGGTGCTAAAGACACTATCATGGAACCGAAGTACGTGCGTCATTTAGCTAGCTTTCACCAACTGTTTCAAGCCTGTGGTGACAATGCGATCGAAATTCCGGACTGCGGGCATTTGGCAATGGTAGAACAACCAGAAGCCGTCGCCACTCAGATCCGCAATATCCTTTCTCATCACCCTGGGTAAAAACGGGAGAAAGCTTTATTTTCTATAACTCGGTTCGGTAAACTCGTTGATTGATCTAAGAGGAGCTACTGGATTTAGGCAGATAGCTGGGATTATCTATCATAGCTGGAGTTCAAGTTAAACCACCTGCACCTATAGGGCATTCTAAACCAGTAAATGCGTAAATCCTGATGTTTTTAAAGTGACATTTCATCAGGCTAGCCAACGGTCACGTCGGGGTACAGATAACCATGAGAAAAATTTTAGTAATAGAAGATGAAAGAGCTAGTCGCAAACTTATATTGAAATTGTTGCAGAATGAGGGATATGAGGCAATTGGAGCCGAAAATGGCAGCATTGGATTGCAGCTGGCACTCCAAGAATGTCCCGATCTAATTCTTTGTGATATCAGGATGCCCGAAATGGATGGTTACGAAGTGCTGTCGAGATTGCAGCAAGATCCGGTGACGGCGATGATTCCGGTGATTTGCCTGACGGCGCAAAACGATCGCGCGGATCTGCGGCGGGGGATGGAGTTGGGAGCTAACGATTATCTTACCAAGCCTTTTACGACAGAAGAATTGCTCAGCGCGATCGCCACTCAGCTGGCTAAACAAGAAATGCGCGCCAAACAGCAACAGGAAGTACTCCAGCAAGCGCTCTCCAAGTTTAATAACGTCGTCTACTACGATAGTCTGACGAACCTGCCAAATCGACTCTTGTTACGGGAGCGATTTTACCAAATACTCGCGCCTAAACTCCAAACTCACCAATCGATTCCGATCGCCGTTCTCAGCTTAGACCATCTCGACCGCTTTATCCACAGTCTGGGAACTGACTACAGCGACTTATTATTGCAGGCAGTGAGCGATCGCTTGCTGCCCTATGGAGGTAAAGTAGGTACGATCGCGCGACTCAACAGCGAACAACTAGCTCTGATTTTACCCCCTGTCTCAACTCGACCAGAAGCTGCAAACATTGCTCAAAGTATCTTGGATACTTTATCTCAACCCTTTGATTTGGAGGGATTTGAAGTTTTTCTCACTTGTAGTATTGGCATGGCGTTATATCCTGAGGATGGCAGCGATATCGATAGCCTGCTCAAAGCTGCTAATACCGCGATGAAGGTGGCTCAACAACTGGGAGGAAATCGCTTTCAGCTTTACACGGCAGATATCTCGGAAAAATCCTACGACCGCCTGATGCTGGAAATGAACCTGCATCATGCTCTAGAACGGTCTGAATTTATCGTCTACTATCAACCGCAGATTGACCTACGAACCGGACGTATGGTAGGAGCCGAAGCGTTAGTCCGCTGGCAACATCCAGAGCGAGGTTTAATATCGCCCTTAGAATTTATTCCCATCGCGGAAGAATCTGGTTTAATTATCCCTCTAAATGAATGGGTGCTACAGACAGCTTGTAAACAAGCAGGTATCTGGCAAAAAGCCGGGTATTCCTTAAAAGTGGCGGTAAATTTATCGGGAATTCAATTTAATCAACTGGGTTTAAGTCAAAGAATTATGCGAATTTTAGAGGCAACTAACTTAGAGCCAAGCTGTTTGGAATTAGAATTAACTGAAAGTGCGGTGGTCAAGCATCCAGAAACAGCGATTGCTACGCTACGCGAACTCAAATCACTCGGTATTAAGTTATCTTTAGATGATTTCGGCACTGGGTACTCTTCTTTTAGCTATCTGCAACAATTCCCATTTGATGTATTAAAAATCGACCGCTCCTTTATGCGGAACGTCACCGAAGACTCCAAAAATGCTGCGATTTTGATCGCAATTATTCAACTGGCTCACAGTTTGAATTTGAAAGTAGTCGCTGAAGGAGTCGAAACCTTCGAGCAACAAGAATTTCTGCGCCAGCATCAATGCGATATGATGCAGGGTTATTATTTCAGCAGCCCCGTTCCAGCAAATGTCCTCGAACAAACGATCGTTAGCTACACTAACCCAAGTTGCTAGTTGCATCCAAGGGTACTGATAATAGGTAATAGCTAATCGGTAATTGTTACGATTCTACCGTCTTTTAATATCGTGTCCGGTAGCATCGGTTGCGTTTGGCTAGCTCTTGTGCAGGTGGTATCTTGTGCAGGTGGGAGGGAAAAAAACAGTTTTTGCACCAGCGACTATATACAACCGATGCTAGCAAACTTGATATAACTCAATTACCAATTACCAATTACCAATTACCATCTTATTTATATGGGTGTAGCGGAATTTCAATGATGAACTCTGCCCCCTGTCCTGGTGAGGAAATACACCGCAAATTTCCCCCATGCTTTTCTACAATAATTTGGTAACTAATTGACAACCCCATGCCGATCCCTTTACCTACAGGCTTAGTCGTAAAAAAAGGGTCAAACAGTTTTTGGCGAACTTTTTCTGTCATTCCCGGCCCATTATCTAAAATTTTAATTTCCACCCGATCGTTATCAATTTCTTTAGTGCGGATTTGAATCATCGGCTGGGGTGATGGGTTTTCTTTGCCATGACTTTCTGCTAAAAAATCAATCGCATTAGTAAGAATATTTAGGAAGACCTGATTGAGTTGTCTGGGATAGCATTCAACCAAGGGCAAGTCGCCATACTCTTTGAAGACTTGAATGGCAAAATTGTTTTTTTCAGAATGGAGGCGATGTTGTAGAAATGCCAGGGTATTATCAATTCCTTCGTGCAGGTCAACCCGCTTTAATTCGGCTTCATCTAGACGCGAGAAGTTGCGTAAGTCCTGAACAATTTGAAAAATCCGCTGGGCGCCGGTTTTCATAGAATTTAAAAGGTTGGGTAGATCGTAGGCTATAAATTCTAAATCGATTGCACTGGCGTGCTTTTGGATTTCTGCATCGGGGTTGGGATAATATTTTTGATACAAGTGGATTAAGTCTAGTAGGTTTTGAATATAGACGCTGGCATGGTTGAGGTTGCCGTAAATAAAGGTGACTGGGTTGTTGATTTCATGAGCCATACCCGCCACCATTTGAACCATGCTAGACATTTTTTCGCTCTGAATTAATTGAGCCTGAGTTTGTTGTAACTCCTGTAGAGTTTGGCTTAGTTGCTGATTCGCTTGACTCAATTGGCGATTTAAATTGTACTGTCGCAAGCCAGCGCGCACCCGTGCTTGTAGTTCGTTGGGGTCAATAGGTTTAGAGAGAAACTCATCAGCGCCAGCATCGAGTCCTGCTACTCGGTCGGCAATCGCTTCTCCCCGCGAAGTCAGTAAAATAAAAAATGTAGTTGCTAAATTAGGGTCGGCTTTGACCCGACGACAAACCTCCATCCCATCCATCAATGGCATTACCCAATCGCAAATAATCAGAGCGGGTTGTATCTGAGTTGCTTGCAGCAGCCCTTCTTCACCATCCTTAGCCACAATAACTTGATACCCTTCGATCTGGAGGTCGCGTTTGAGAAATAAGCGAGTTGCCGAATCATCTTCGACTACAAGAATTTTTGACATCACTTATGGATTAATTGTGAGTGACCAATTATCTGTAAAAGTTTTAACCTGCAAGAAAATAGTTTCCAACTGGTCTACCAACTCGGCAGTTTTCTCGAGGCGATTTTCTTGAGCCTGAGTTTCCAGTTGCTGAGCTAATTCTGGCATAGTTCGGATAGCTACCATCGCGCTTCCTCCTTTAAGTTGGTGAGCATGACGAGCCAGCGCTACACAATCGTTGTCTTGGAGCGCTAGCTTAATCTTTGCTAGGTAAGTGGGAGCATCTTCCATAAAAGTTTGCAAAAGATCGAGTTGAAATTCTGTATCGCCTCTGGTGACTTCTTGCAGGCGCTCTAAATCTACGGGTTCTGGAGGGGATGTGGCTTCTGGGGTGGCGGAATTAGAGGAACTGGAGCCAGTTTTTTGTTCTAAATCTCCCCCAGAAGCGCTCTGCTTTTCGCAAGTGCTGTAGCGTTCCAAAACAGCCGCCAAGACATCGAGCTGAATTGGTTTGCTGATATAGTCGTCCATACCTAATGCTAAGCACTTTTCTCGTTCTCCTTTGAGGGCGTTGGCAGTCATGGCAATGACTACGGTATGGCGGGATTGAGCTTCCCTTTGGCGGATGGCTTGGGTGGTTTTGTAGCCATCGAGGATGGGCATGAGACAATCCATTAACACGATGTCGTAGTTTCTTTCTGCGAGTCGGTCGAGAGCTTCTTGACCATTGCTGACGCAGTCTGCTTCATAACCCAGCACTTTGAGTAGATTGAGGGCGACTTTTTGGTTGACTGGGGTGTCTTCCACCAGCAGAATTTTGAGGTTTTTTGGTGATGGGTGAGAAGGTTTTTTATCCCCCATGACTGAGGATTGGTTACTAATTAATTCTGACTGAGAGTTGATTAATGAAGCAGGACTAAGTACATTCATCAGGCAGTCTAACAGGCGCGAGGCTTTTACCGGCGTCGTTAAATGACCCGCAAATCCTAGCGCTTGGGGGTTGATAACTTGACTGCGCTGCCCAAGCGAAGTCATTAAAATCCATTTAGTCCCAAAAGAGCTAGGCGGGCATCCGACGAGTTGAGCGAGCAATTCCCGATTCATGCCTGGAATATTGAGGTTCAGCAGGGCGACATCGTAGGGTTGACCCTGTTGCTCTGCTTGTTGGACGATGGCGATCGCGCTGGCGCCATCTTCTGCTTCGTCCGCTTGTATTCCCCAAGACTTGACATAAGATAGCACCACCTGGCGATGGGTGGCGTTACTATCCACCACTAACAGCCTCACGTCGGGGCGCTCAAAAGGCAAAGATACTGGGGAGGGTAAGGGGTCTGGCTTTTGCGCCAAGGTTGCCGTAAACCAGAAGGTTGACCCCACTCCCAGTTGACTTTCAACGCCAATTTCACCCCCCATCAACTCGACCAATTGCTTGCAGATTGCCAATCCCAAGCCAGTACCTCCATACTGGCGCGTTGTACTGGCGTCTACTTGGGAAAACGACCGGAACAGTTTGTCCATGTCTGCCGCTGCAATGCCAATCCCTGTGTCTCGCACGCTGAATCGCAGCTTAACTGTGGTGGGGGAGAAGGGAGAAGAGGACGCGGTGACGTGGTGACAAGGGAGAGCGGAGAGGTTGATGGAAGAGTTACCCGCGTCTGCATCTTCCCATATTCTCTTGTCCTCTTCATTCTCCGCGTCCCCCTGTCCCTGTGTCCCCGCGTCCTCTTCTGCTTCTGGAAATATTTCTACACGAACCACTACTTCTCCGGTCTGGGTGAATTTGATTGCGTTGCCGATCAGATTCATCAACACTTGGCGCAGGCGGGTGGCGTCTCCTGTTAACAATTTGGGGACGTTGCTGTCGATTAAAGAAAACAGTTCTAGTCCCTTAGATTCGGCTTGGGTGGTCAGCAAATCTACGACTTCTTCAATCCATATTTTCAAATCAAAGTCAATAGATTCTAGCCGCATTTCCCCGGCTTCCAGCTTGGAGACGTCGAGAATATCGTTAATCAGCATCAGCAGACTTTGTCCGCTGACTTTTAGGGTTTGGACAAAGTCTTGCTGTTCGGGAGAGAGGGGAGTTCTCAGGAGTAAATCGGTTAAACCGATGACGCCATTCATCGGCGTGCGGATTTCGTGACTCATGTTCGCCAGAAATTGGGATTTCATCCGCGAAGCTTCTAAGGCGGCTTCCCGTGCTTCTACCAATTCGTTAATTATTTGAGTGGCAATGACGATACCGCCAATTTGGGGATGGGGAGAGGGGGTATGGGGGTTCTTGTGCCGGTGTGCAGGTGGGCAGAGGGGCAGAGGGGAATTTGAACCTACATTCTCCTCTGCTCCCCATCTCCTCTGCTCCCCATCTCCCCTGCTCCCCTGCTCACCTGCCCCATTGCCGATGTACCAAGGTTGGACGGCCCAACGCAGGTAAATTTTGCCGCCATTGGGTTGTTCCCAAACGTCCTCTGGTTTGGAGATTACCTCACCTTGTAAAGCGCGCTGATGAATGGCTTTAATTTCCTCTGGCAGATTGGGGAAAACGTCATAGTAGGATCGCCCGATGAGAGATTGCCCTTCGAGATGGTAATCAGTTAGCCATTGATTGCTGTGGGCGATGTAGCGCATTGAGGTATCGAACATAGCGATCGCAACGGGTGCGTTGGTAATAATTTGCCGCAATTGTTGCCGCTCTTGTTCGATGGCTTGCTCTATGCGCTTGCGGTCTGTAATGTCGTTGAGGGTGCCGGAAGATCCCAAAAATGTCCCGTCAGCGGCCTGGTTGACTCGCCCTTGCACTTCAATCCAGCGGTAGCTGCCATTTTTAGTTTGGCAGCGCACTTCGTATCGGGTGGAATCGACGTGGGAGGACATTAAAGCGTTGAATTGATTTAAAGTCAGCGAATGGTCATCGGGGTGAATAAATTCTAAGAAATGACGACCCAAGCTTTCTTTTATTTCATATCCAGTTATTTCTGTCCAAGCCGGATTGAGAAAAGTCCAGCAGCCCTGTACATCTTTTTGAAAAATAACTTCTCTTAAATTGTTAATGACATAGCGATATTTATTCTCGCTTTCAGAAAGCGCTGATAAAGCCAGCTTGCGCTCTTGACGGAGGGAAATTGCTGCTGCGGCACTCCGCAATAAATCTATTTCTAACGGCTCCCAAGTCCGGCAAGTGACGCATTCGTCGAAGCCAATAAAACCAAAAAACTGGTTATTAACCAGTAAAGGTAAAACTAGCATGGAAAGTATGCCCTGCGGTGCTAAAATTACACGCTCTTCGGCGGGAAAATCGGCAATTTTGCCAGCAATAACTTCCCCTTGCGCCAATACTTGCGCCCAACGGGGGAAAAATTCGTCGTAAGGGCAGTTTTGCAAGTCTGGGTTGTCGATTTCTCGAGCAATGCCAGAGGCACACCACTCGGCGCGCTGGCTCATGTAGAGGCGTCCTGTGACGCAGGCATGGTTTTCAAACACGTAGACGCGGCTGGCTTCTGAAGCGCGTCCTAGGGGTTCCAATATTGACGTGTAGCAGTTGTGGTCACCCTCATCAGCGAGCAGTCGCAGTTGAACTTCGACCAAGGCGGCGAGATAGCGATCGCGTTTCGCCAAAATTTCTTGTGCCAGCTTGCGGGCGGTAATATCGCGAAAAGTCCACACCCGACCGACAATGTTTTCTCCCACTCGCTGGGGCATAGAATAGCGCTCGAATACTCTCCCATCAATAAATTCCAACAATTCGTAGGTTTCCCTATCCGGCAGGGAGTAGATTTCTGCTATTTTTTGCACAAATGCTTGGGGGTCTTGCAGTTGATCGAGGACAAACGAGATCGTCGCTGCATGATCTCGCGTAGCTACAATCTGATCGGGAAGCTGCCACATTTGTTGGAATTTGCGATTAAATGTCGCAATTTTTCCCGCTCGGTCAATTACTAGGATACCGTCTGTGGTAGAATCAAAGGTTGCTTGTAGCAGGGATACGGTTTTGGCTAAGTCTGATTCGGCTTGCTTGCGATCGGTGATATCTGCCCAATAACCGATGAGTTCCAGGGGATTACCGGCTTTATCTAGCACCAACTTGCTCTCGTCGCGCATCCAGCGAATTGTGCCGTCGGCGCATTGGAAGCGGTATTCGTGGCGGTGATAACCAGGCTCGAACAAGCGGGGTAATTCGGCAAAGACTCTTTCCACATCTTGCGGGTGGATGTGGTTTTTCCAGAAACTGGCATCTTCTAGGAATTCCCGCGCTTCGTATCCCACCAGGGTTTTGACGTTATCGCTGACGAAGGTCGTACTGTAATCGTCGGATGCTTTGCGGCTATAAATGACGGCTGGGCTAGAAGTTAGCAGATATTGCAGGCGTTCTTGAGCGATTAGTAGGTCTTTTTCTGCTTGGGCGCGATCGCGCGATTCCATCGCCAGACTCCCCATATAAGCTAAATAACTGGCAAAGTTCTGCTCTTCCAGCGCCCAGTTACGCGCCGATCCAATCTGTTCGTGACGGATGACGCCGATTGTCTCTCCGGCGACGCGAATCGGCACGTCTAACATCGAGGTAATACCTAAAGGCGTCAGATAAGCGGCGCTAAATTCCTGGGTTTGAGGGTCGGTGTGGGCATCGTCGGCGGCGATAATGTTATCTGACTCCAAGGCTTCAAAATAGGCAGGATAGTCAACGGCAGCAATTGCCCAGCCAGATGAATGCTGGAGGGTGGTGAATTCGTAGAGGTCGGCGCAGCGGAGTTGGGAACGGTCGTCGTTGAAGAACCAGATGCTCGCCCGCTGTACTCTGAGTGCGATCGCTGCAATTTGGGTAATATTTTGCAACGCTGGTTTCAAGTCGCCGGTGTATAGCGACTCGCACTTAGACAGTGCCATCAGTCCTTCCTGATGCCTTCTGATGCGCCGTTCCCTTTCCCGCAGGGCGGCTTCAGCGGTTTTTCGCTCGGTAATGTCCTGAATTTGGGCAATTAAGTACAGCGATCGCCCCTGGGTATCCCGTAGCGTCGAGATAGTTAACTGCACCCAGACGATTTGCTCCAGCTTGTGGATGTAGCGCTTCTCCATCTGGTATGTGCCAATTTCCCCATAGAGGATTTGGTGCAAATAGTCCAGGCTAGCTTCCACATCTTCGGGATGGGTAATATCTTGAAATGTCAGCTTGAGCAACTCTGATTCCGAGTAACCCACTATCTCGCATAAAGCCGGGTTGACCTGCAACCAATGACCCTGGGGCGATACCAATGCCATACCAATCGCAGAATACTCAAACGCGCTTCTGAACCGTTCCTGACTCTCTCGCAGCGCGGCTTCTGCTCGTTTTCGCTCGGTGATGTCAAATATCGTGGAGCGCGTCATGAGAAAATTGTCGCCGTCATCTTTAACCCTCGTCCCCGACAAGCTGACAGGAACAACTTTGCCATCCTTGCGAACTAACTCCAACTCTAAATCCTGCACCCAGCCGCGTTGTTTGAAGCGAGGGAAAATTTTGCGAAAAAGTTGCCTGCTATGGGATGTCAGCAAGTCGGCAAACCGCTTGCCAATCAACTCGTCGCGGGTATAACCCAATAATTTGAGTTCGGTATCGTTGACGCGGATAAATCTGCCATCGCTGTCGAGGGATTGATACCCACAGGGAGCGTTGTTATACAGATCGTGAATTTCGGCAGCGTTTCTTTGCAGAACTTGTTCTGACTCAACGCGGTAGGTAATATCGGTCACGGTGCCGATGTAGCCTACGACTTGTCCGTCGTTCCCCTGCTGCGCCACTGCTTGAACAAATGCCCACAAGCAGCTGCCATCGGGACGCTGAAACCGCGTTTCGGTGGCAAAGGGTAAGTTTTCTTGGGTACAGCGATACCAGTGGGTTTGGACGCGGGAGCGATCGTCGGGATGGATGGCGTGCATCCATCCATCCCCCATTGCTGGTTTGAGGGAAATGCCGGTAATCTCGCACCAGCGATTGTTGACATATAAGCAGCGGCTTTGAGCATCGGTATGAAATATTCCTACCGGCGATAAATTAGCTAAGGTTTGATAGCGATACTCGCTGGCGCGCAACGCGGCTTCTACCTGCACGCG
Organism: Microseira wollei NIES-4236; assembly: GCF_020521235.1. GTDB lineage: Bacteria > Cyanobacteriota > Cyanobacteriia > Cyanobacteriales > Aerosakkonemataceae > Microseira > Microseira wollei. The sequence continues at coordinate 14,984 of NZ_BLAY01000001.1, forward strand.
GGAGGCAATTTCTAACTTGAGGAATTGGTTCGCGGCGTAAAGATCGGCGGTGCGTTCTTGGACTCGAATTTCTAATTCATCGTGGGATTCACGCAAGGCTTTTAATGCTTTTTTCCGTTCCAGTTCTGCTGCTGCCCGCGCTGCAAATACGCTGATAACTGATTGGGTGCGGTCTTCATCGATCAGGGGTTTATCGTTGAGAATCCACAAATTGCCAATCACGTTTTGGGCGGTGTCTAACAGGGGAACTCCCAAGTAACAATCGGCGCGCAATTTCGTTGGTAATGATATTTCTGGGAATAATTCCTGCAAGCGGTCTGGAAAATAACAGGCTTTTTTTCGCTTGACGACGATTTCGCACGGCCCGCCAGTAATGTTGTATTCTAAAGTTTCCCCAAGAGCGTCGCTATCCCACCAGGCAATCGTCTGCCATTTCTGCTGTTGAACGTCTATCAGTTCGCTCACAAAGGCATAGCGAACCCCCAGTGCCGTCGCTAAATACTGCACCAAAACTGGAAAAAATTCTTCCCCAGTGACTGAAGCTGTTCCGGCGACAATATTTTGCAGGGCAATTTCTGACAGCTTGCGTTCGGTAATGTCGGTGATAATCCCATCGATGCGAATTGCTTCCCCGGTTTCATCTTTGATCGCCTGCGCCCGGTTATTCACCCACCGCACTTCTTTGTTTGGGCGGATAATCCGGTATTCCATTTCTATATTTCCTGTTTCCAAGATGGTGGGGAAAGCCGATGCAACCCGCGAGCGATCTTCCGGATGAATCACTTCTAACCAAAGATATGGATTGTAGTAAAATTCCACTACGGGGCGTTGGTAAAGTGTTTCTGTGGCTGGATTGAGATAAAGTGCTTCAAAGGTACTCGCTGCTACCGACCAAACCACATCTTGCAGCGAGTTGAGCAGGTTAGAAAGTCGCGATTCGCTTTCTCTCAGGGCGAATTCTATCTGTTTTCGCGAGGCAATTTCATTTTTTAATCGTTTGATAGTCTGCCTTAATTCTAGGGTTTGTTCTTCTACCCTTTGCGCCAGATCGGCATTCATTTTACCGATGGCTATTTCAGCCGCTTTTCGCTCGGTCAAATCTCGTCCAATATAAATAAAATCTTCCGCCTCCTCTCCGTCATTTTTAATTGCGGAACAAGAAAAGGAAATGTTTAGCTGTTCGCCGGTTTTTTTCAAACAAACTACTTCAACATCTTTAAACAATTCCCCTTGAGATATAAATCGGTTTTCCCTTGCCGTCTGCCATAAATTATTATCGGCAATAATTTGGAAGATTGACTCTCCGATTAATTCAGATTCATGATACCCAAATAACTGTTGAGCCGCTAGATTAACTTTTTTAATTTCTCCCGTTATTGTCGTTACTATTAATGCATCGGCAATTGAAGCAAGAATTTTATTAATATAACTTCGACAACCGGATAAAGCGTTTAATAAAAGCCGGGCTTCATTGCCTCGATTTAAAAAGCTTTTATTTAATAAAAACTCGGAATTGGCACTTTCAAATAAAATCAAAAATCTATTTAATAAAGTCTCGTCATCTGGCAATCCGACCACACAAATATCAATCCACCCAGAAGCATCATTAGCTGAACTTTGCTCAATATCTTTTAACTCGAAACTAACCTGCCGTCCTTCCAGGACATCAATGAGGAAATCCTCAAATCCAATCATTACGGGAAAGCCTAGACGCACATCGCTGCCCATGGTAACTTGCTCGGGATAATAGGCAAATTGTTGTACGCCTAATGACATTTCTTGGATCAGTAAGTTCCGATCCAGGATGAGATATTCTAAGCGGCGCGACGCAAAGAGTTTTTTGAGCAGCGATTTCATATGGTTGGATTTGATGGGAATATTTTTTAAGGCGGATCGCAAGTGCAAAAATGGCGCTGGTGGCGCTTTTTGTTTGCCACCTGTATTTATCACTCCATACAAAATTTAACAATTCTGTGGTGAGTTTCGCCAATAGCGGGCGTATCCGCTAGATTCCCATGTGTAAATCGCAACCAGTAGCGCGCGCCTTTTTACCTATGCCCCGTGACCCGAATAAAGCTGCATCACGTCGGTAATTGCCAGCCGAGACTGCACGCCTAACGTTAACGGCGAAGTGTGTCCCCTGTTCAAATGGTCACAAGCGGCACAACCAATCATCGCGGCGTTATCGGTACAGTATTTGAGGGGAGGAAACATCACGTGCAGGTTATGCTCAACTGCGGCAGCTTGTAGGTGCTGGCGGAGTCCGCTGTTAGCAGCGACACCACCCCCGATGGCGATCGCATTTAACCCATAATCCAAAGCACAAGCTACGGCGCGTTTGGCAAGGCTACGGGCAACTGTATCTTGAAAGCTGGCGGCGATGTCGTTCACCGGCAAGGGGTCAATGCCTTCTTGCTGTAATTTTTGCACCAACCGCAACACGGCTGTCTTTAAACCGCTAAAACTCGAATCGTAGGGATGATATCCCCCATTGGGTAAGGAAACCTTTCCTTCCGGCAGCGCAAATGCTGCGGGATTGCCTTGTTTTGCCAGTCGGTCGATGACTGGGCCACCGGGATAACCCAAATTCAACAACCTTGCCACTTTGTCGAAGGCTTCCCCGGCGGCGTCATCGCGGGTTTGTCCGAGGGTTTCGTATATACCACAATCTTTGACATAAATCAAGCTCGTGTGTCCGCCAGAAACGAGCAGGCAGAGGAAGGGAGGCTGTAAATCTGGTTGGGAGAGGTAGGAGGCGTAGATATGTCCTTCCAGGTGGTGGACGCCTAGAAACGGTTTCTGATGGACGAGGGCGAGGGTTTTGGCGGCGGTTAGCCCAACGAGGAGCGAGCCAACCAAACCTGGGGCACAGGTGGCGGCGATGCCATCAATTTGGCACCAATTGGTGCCAAAATTTTCTAAGGCGTCTGCGATTGCTTGATTGATTGTCTCCAAGTGTTGCCGCGAAGCCACTTCCGGCACCACGCCGCCATACTGCTGGTGGACTGGAATTTGGGACGCGATGACGCTGAAGATAACTTCACGATTGTTAACAATCGCCACGGCGGTTTCATCGCAACTTGTTTCTATCGCTAGCACCGTCGCCATTACAAGCTTTTCCTGGACTAGAGGGGGAGTTTGAGAAACTTTAACTTTTATTAGCTCGAACTTTACTGGGATTCCCGGCAAGAGTATGATGGCTTCCTAGTTCAGCCATTTTGAATGTAACAAACGTTCTCGGCTTTTTCGACGAAAAATTTATTGTTTTGTAACACAAGGAAACAATCCATGCGACGATTGTTGGCTTTACTTGTAGCAGTCGGTCTCTGGTTTAGTTTTGCTCCCACGGCGTCTGCTCAAGAATCGGCAGTTCTAGTACCTTGCAAGGACTCCCCGGCTTTCCTGGAGCGGGCACAAACCGCGCGCAACACGACGGCAGACCCAGAGTCGGGCAAGAAGCGCTTTGAGCGTTATTCTCAGGCGATGTGCGGCCCAGAAGGGTTGCCCCACCTGATCGTGGATGGTAGCTTAGACCGTGCAGGTGATTTTCTGATTCCCAGCATTCTGTTCCTTTACATCACCGGGTGGATTGGTTGGGTAGGTCGCTCTTATCTGCAAGCGATTAAGACAGAGAAGAACCCCGAAGAAAAAGAAATCATCATCGATGTACCTTTGGCTATTTCCAAGATGCTGACCGGCTTTGCATGGCCTTTGGCAGCGTTTGGAGAACTGACCACTGGGAAACTGACTGCTAAAGACAGCGAAATCCCCGTTTCGCCCCGCTAGTTTAGGCTGAGAATATCACGAGGAGGAAAATTTCATGAAAGATTTGCTGAGGTATCTTTCTACAGCCCCAGTTTTGGCTGCTGTTTGGATGACGATTACAGCTGGAATTTTGATTGAATTCAATCGCTTTTTCCCAGATCTACTTTTCCACCCGATGCCCTAGTCAGAGAGAAAATCTGGGCATCCTGAGATGCAGTAACGGATGAAGCTTGCGATCGCACCTCGAACAGAAGCGGGTGGCGATCGCAAGTTTCATCAATTTCACAACCAGCGGGTGGCAAGCAGTAATAATTATCACCAAAGACATATTTACTCAGGATGAAGAAGTTGAGCGATCGCCACGCTAGTTTGAGGAGAGAGGCGATTTTGAGAGGCTCGTTCAATGCAGCAAAAATATTTATTGAGGTATCTTTCGACTGTCCCCGTCTTAGCAACGGTTTGGCTGTCGGTACAAGCAACTATCCAGATTGTGTTTAACTATTATTTCCCAGACCTGCTTTTCCACCCAATGCCATAACCGACACCACCTAACCCGTCCAAACTCGTTTGGGCGGGGTAATTATTAAATCATCTCTTGTGATATCAGGACTTACGCAAGGGCGTTGCCAGAAACCCGGTTTCTTCATTCTCTGGTCGCCGCCGCCAAACCAACGATTTTTCATATCACCCTTGTTTCTTTGCGTAAGTCCTAGATATGTTGGTAAATAATTAAGTTTTTTAACGTCAATGGGAAAGCTGGTGGAAGAAGTGTACCTATCACTATAAAATAAAGCCAAAACCTGCACTAAATAGCAATTATGAGCGATCCAAGAAATCGAGAATTGGTTTACGCTGCTGGAGATCCCCAAACCGGAAATTTGGTAACACCCATCAATGGTTCGGGTTTCACCAAAGCTTTCCTGGGTAACCTGCCTGCCTATCGCAAGGGTTTATCGCCCCTGCGTCGCGGTCTGGAAGTTGGTATGGCTCACGGGTATTGGCTGTTTGGCCCATTTGCCTATACGAGTCAATTCCGCATGTCAAAAGTGGCAGATGTCGTGGGTTTAATTGAAGCCATTTTGTTGATTGTGATTGCGTCCTTAGCGATGTCGTTATACGCAAATAGCAATCCACCAAAACCTGTGGTAGTAGACCCGTTACCCGAAGCTCCCGCTTCATTCTCAACACAGGAAGGCTGGACTGATTTCTCCAGTGGGTTTCTCGTGGGCGGAATTGGCGGTGCAGCGTTCGCTTACGTAGTATACTTAGCCTTCAAGTCAGGAGTGTTCCAAGCTTTCGGCAGTTTTGGCGGCTAAAATTCTTAGGGGTTGGTAACTAACTCAAGTTGCCAGTTATCTCAAAGGAGCGGCTAATAGCTAATGGCTAATGGCTCAATCAGGAAAAATGCTATATTAGCTTTTCTGGCAATTAGCAATTAGCAACGCCCAAGTTGATAACTAGCAACTTGTGTTAACTATTAAACCAACCCCTAACTTATGGAAAATACAGCCGCTTCCAGGCGGTCTAATGTTTTTTCCAAATCGTCATTGACAATCTGGATATCGAATTCATTGGCGGCGGCAATTTCTTCTTTAGCACGACGGAGACGACGAGCAATCGCTTCCTCGCTATCAGTCCCCCGACTGCGAATCCGCCGCTCTAATTCAGCTTCACTGGGCGGCAAAATAAAAATTCTCAAAGCAGCAGGAAAGGTTTGTTTAATTTGTCTTGCCCCTTCTAATTCTATTTCTAAAATCACCGATTGACCTTGAGCAATTTGTGCTTCTACAGCCTTTCTAGGCGTGCCGTAACAATTCCCGGCAAATTCAGCCCATTCTAATAATTCCCCATTTTTTATCATCTCCTGAAATTGCTCGCGGCTGGTGAAATAGTAATGCCGTCCGTAAATTTCTCCCCCACGAGGAGCGCGGGTAGTAGCGGATACAGAAAAGTATAATTCGGGGTGGCGTTGCAGGAGACTTCGCAACAAAGTTCCTTTCCCCACGCCACTTGGTCCTGTTAAAACAATTAATCTACCTAGTTGCATCGTTAATTCCTTATTTGTACTTGCTTATCGATCCCCCTCAACCCCCAATGCCTTGGGGGGCTTTTTCATTTTTTCGTTCCCAGGTTCAACCTGGGAACGAGACAAGGAGGCTATGCCTCCAGATAGTTAAGACAGTTGGAATACAGCGGATTGCAAGCGAGTGAGGTACAGCCAAAAGGCTTTGTTTGTATAGCGGCAGCATTAATGCTGCCGCTATACAAACGAAGGTGTACCTCATCCATCTGCAATCTGCTATATCTCAAGTTTACGAACCTGATGGTTGGTCAGGCATGAGACACTTATCAGAATCACAACCTGCTGGGCCTGCTTCTGCCATTTCACCTAAGTCATAGCGACTCAATGCGGCAAAAAAATCATCAGTTTTGCGTCTGGATTTCACTTCTCGCGTTAACTGTTCGTAGGTTTGTTTGTCGATGGGTTCAAACGGCAAACGAGGGAAGGTTTGGAGATCGTCAAACCGTGCCAGAAGTGCGGCTGAAATGTAGCCTTCATCACCCTTGATTGCTTCGTAGATTCGACTGCCTAAAGCCTCTATTTCGTTTTCTCGTAGCTCTACAGTCGCAGAAGTGTTGTGTCGAGTATAGAATTTTTCGACTTGCATGTAAAAGTCCATTTGTGCCAAGGCTGAAAACTTGCTAATCTCAATTTCATCAGCACCCGGTAAATCAGCCCAAGGTACAGAAACCGGAATTTCCACCAGCCATTCTGTGCATCGAGAATCGAACGGATCGTTTAAAAGATTGCCTTTTTCATCTTTATCAGATTGAGAGGGAACGACATTATATCCGTATTCGATGCAAGCGAGTGCTACGGGGTCATTTTTCCGGAAAGTGACGCGACGAATAAAACGCTGTGCTTTGGGAGGATGCCATCCTGGAGATGCACCTGTGAGGAGGGATTTTGTACCAGAAGGTTGAACCGTTGTACAGCGATTGGGACGTTTTAGGTTATGGCGATCGCAATAATCCCACACCACCCGATGCACGATATCTTGCCAACGGGTGAGATATTCTTCTTCCCGCCGTTTAAATTCTAATCCCTGTTCGGTTGCGGGACGACCTTCTTCCCACCACCGCAACCAATCTGCCCCAAAAGCCTTGACAAAAAAGTCAAATAACCCTGTAAAAGAAACGCCAACAATCGGGTCTAATTCGCGACTGTATTGGTAGCGAGGCTCAACAAATTTATGATTGAGCAAAACGGCTACAGATAATGCTCCTGCTGCGAACGCTTTCTCTTGTTCTTGATAGTTATTGGGGTCAATTTGATTGAGATGTACCTCTGAAAGATTGCAGTTTCCAGTTAGGGTATTGCCAAAAACTCCCTTATGAAACTCTGGTTCGTTGAAACAGTAAGTGTCGTGAATTCCGGGTAATTCTTCAACACTTGTGACAACTTGCCTACCGTGCTTAGCCTCTGTTCCTTTGCTAACATGCAAACGCTGGCAAGGTATCTCAGCACAGTCAGTAATTTGCAAGTAATACAAATCCCGACTTCTGACACCATAATTAGTAATTGACCCTTGGCGATCGCCAGGATTTAGGGATGAACGAATACCGCATTTTGTCAGCAGTAACTGAATTCTGTAAGCGCGGTCATAATCCGAGATATAAATCCCGATCCCATTACTGCTAGTATTTGAGCCATCGGTATCGGCTAATCCGGCAATAAAATGCAAAATTGCCCTACGATTCCAACTCGCAATGACATTGAGTGCTGCTGGATTTGTTTTTAAGCTTTTGAGAAACTCAAAAGAAAAGTCTAGATCTGTTACGTAGGTAAAAGCAGGTAAATAGTCACAGCTTCTTTGTGGAGATTTATTTCCTGCTACTGCTAATTCTGCTTTGGGTTCATAAAGTCGAACTTTAGCATTGTTATTTTGGTCTGTAGTTCCATCTCCTACAGCGACGCCCAAAGTGTAAGCATAGCTTGGATCGATATTCAAACCACCTTCATACTCAATCGTGAATGGTTCTGTGTGAATAGCATATTGGCTCGTATCCATCAAGTCTTTGGTTTGAACTTCTTTGTAAACTTTACCAAAGCGATCCTTGACAAAAAACCGATGATACTCTGTGGCATCGAGATAAGAACCATCGCCAAACCTGACGCGATAGAGTTGGCGATCGCTCCCCGTCTTAAAGGGCGTTACTTTGCTCCATTTTTTTCCATTCCAAATTTCAATTTCAGTTCCTACAACCTCCTTAATTTTATGCATTCCGTCTCTAGTAATTAGCAGCGTATTGCCACTTACGCAATGAAAGTTAGAGCCAATAATTTCCAGTTTTGTTACCCTAGAGGCTTTTTATCCTCTAGTTCTACAGGTTCTGATTTTCCCTGTAGCTCGGCGTACATTTTCACTTGCAAGGAAGCAAATGCCCCACACTCTTGCCAGGATTTTATTCTTCTTAAAAGAAGGTTCACCTAGTACGCTCTACGGTGTCAAAGACTTTTTAATTTCTTTGATTACCTCGGTATTAGCATCTCAGCTTTCACCGATTTTGCGGGGTTTTTAACGTGAGGCAAAATTACCTACCACACGGGTTTAAACCATAGCGCTGTAAGCGATGTTCTAGTTCGCTTGCAGGCATTTGAGGAAAATGCTCTTGCAACCATTGTTGACCGCTTCCAGCCGCGTAAGCTTTGATAAAATCAGCTTTAACTTCAGAGCTGCTAAAAATGTCGCTATTTGCTCTAGCAATAGCTTCACCAGCCCATTGAATAGCTCCCTCGCCGCTGTAGTATTGCAAACGAACAGCATCTATACATTCTTCTAGAGTTGGCTTGTGGTGAAAAACGCGAGAGTGATTTGCCATGCGAAGTGCATCTCGTTCTGGATCGATTCTCCAGTTGCCCAAATCATCCTGTTGCCAGAGGTTTGCCTTCGCATTTGCAAATAATTCATCATCGCTCAATCCCTGTCTAATGCCAGCTGACCGGCGAACATTTCCGGCAACGACAACTACGGCTGCTTCATCAATTAACAAACAGCATTCAACTGAATTTAATTGCCGTCCGATGGCTTTATTTAAAATAGCCGCGCACCGCCCATAAAGTTCTGACAACTTGACCGGATTTGCTACCCCACCAAAGCCTTTGAGTGCTTCTCCCGCTGGACGAACATCGCTCAAATCAATGATGACTTGAACTTCTCCTGTAAACCGTTCATCTGTAGATAATTCGAGCAGGGTTTGATAAGATTTGACCCAACCTTGACGACTGTCTCCTACCTGGATATAGACTTGATTTCCGGCAATCTTGACTTCGGTTTCTTCCCGACGGAATTCTGGTGCAGTCGAGCCAATTTCACCCTGTAAGATGACATTCAGATGATTGCGAATAGCTGGCAGTTGATTGATATATTTAGGTTCGATAACTGCTCCAGTACCGCAGCCCATCATTGCCAGATCCATCATCAAGCCAAAGGCACGCCAATCGACGACATTGGTACTGGTGCAGTTATAGCCACCGGAAAAATTTTCGGGTTTTTCGATCCAGTCTGTATTACCCTAAGCCACATTGTCGCCAATGTGACTCGGCTTCAGAACCGTGCGTGATACTTTCGCATCACACGGCTCCTCAATGATTTGGCTCTTGTCATGAGTACCGTCTCGTTTGGTTTTGATGTCGTGGCAGTGTCTATGCAGTAATTGGTAATTGTCGTACCTGTCTTTCCCTCCTTTGGAACGGGGAATAACATGGTCTACTTCCATTACATCTTCATCTCTGAAGTACAAACCGCATTCTGTGCATTTTCCATTCTGCTTTTTCAGCAGTTTGGAGACTCTGGTAGGTAATTCGACGCTTTTGCCCATACGGGTAGCCCAGTAGATGAAGTCGCCATTGTAGGGGCTGACTTTTCCCTTGACTTTGACAAATTTCTGGATCTGGAAATCACTGTGATACACAAGATATATATTCTTGTTATCTGTAATCGCCCGGAATACCCAGGATGACCCATCTTTGATGCCGAAATATTTTCCTATCCACCGTTTTGTAGATTTGTGAAGATGTCTAGCTTTAGTCCACGCAATTAGCTTCCGTGTTAGAAGATGGTCTAGCTCTTTAAAGGTTTCAGCACTGTTGACTTTAGAGTAGTAGTTACTCCATCCAGTGATGATTGGGTTTAAACGCTTGATTAGCTCTATTTGGGATTGACAGGATTTTAGTTTGTCAATTTCGTTCGCTAACCTTTGGTAGTGAGCTTTAACAGCCTCTTTACTTGGCTTAATGTACGTCTTGTAGCCTAGCGGTTTGCCATGTGTGTTTTTGCCTGTTGTGTATTTTCCTACTGGATACTGACGGATATTAAAGCCAAGGAAGTCAAAACCTGGAGTTTCCTCTCCCATTCTTTCCAGGGTGTGGGTTATACGAGTTTTTTCTGGTCTAAGTTCTAAACCAATATCATTAAGGAATTCCTCAATCAGTGTTTTAGATCTCATAAGTACATCCAGCTTGGGATGTAGGATGACAAAATCATCGGCATATCTGACTAAGGTAATTTCCTTCTCGTTGTTGTCCTTTTTCCCTGGGAGGGTTCGGGCAAATTCCTTGACAATTTTTTCCATTCCATGTAAAGCAATGTTCGCCAATAGTGGTGAGATAATACCACCTTGAGGGGTTCCTTCATCAGTTGGAAACCATGTTCCGCTATCATATACGCCGGATTTAACCCATGCTTTAATCTGTCTGCGGAGTTTGGGAAACGTATTGATTTTATTCAATAGTTTCTTCTGGTCAATTTTGTCAAAGCATTTTGCAATATCGGCATCTAGAACATATTTGCTCTTTTGCTTGATTGCTACTTTGATACCCTCAATGGCATCCATACAGCTTCTACCGGGTCGGAAACCGTAGCTGTTAGGCTCAAACTTGGCTTCCCATTCGGGTTCCAAGGCTAGTTTCACAAGTGCTTGTTTAGCCCGTTCTGTGATAGTAGGGATACCCAAAGGTCGTTTTTCTGTTTTCCTTGGTTTGGGAATCCATACTCTACGTGTTGGTGCGGATTTATGGCTTAATTCTAGTGCTTCCACTAGCTCTAACCGAGCTTTGGGCGTTAGTGCCTTCTGCCCATCTATTCCCGCAGTGTTTTTGCCTTGGTTATCTTGTGTCACTTGGCGGACGGCAAGCATTTTGGCGGACCAGGAATTCAGAAGAGTCTTTTGCAATTTACGTACTGCTTTGACATCTCCCCGACCAGAGGCTTGATAGATTCTCTTTTGCAACTTGTACACCGTGCGTTCTAGCTGGCGCCAGTTCACTTGTGTCCATACCACCATCGGTTTTTCCCGTGTTTTAGTCATTTCCATTGCTTTGTTGCCACTCTATCTTCCAAATCATCGGGAATCTGTCAGCTTATCCACACCCATTACAGGTAGGCATTTGCTTCTGATTCCATCTCTTCCTGTCAGGGCTTGCGGATTGGTTCCTACTCTAAAATCGACCTTTTAGAGAGCCACAGACAGGATTACTTCGTTCCGTATAACCTTTTGTTTGAGTGTTTAGGACGGTACTACTCAGCCGGAGACAGGAAAGCGTGACCTTTATGGCGGTACTTTCAGATTCCTATGTGTCTCAGTGTCTTTTGACCGCAGCGTATCAACCATTCTTTTCGCTGCTTAGTGGGTTACGACTGTTCCATGCGTACCTTCACTTCCGTTGTCCATGCACTCTTGCTTGCTGGGATTCACCTCATGGTTTGGTGTTACCAGCGTTTTTCCCCGCTTTACCCTTTGATAACCAGTCGCTAGGTAGGGGAAATGCTTTCACTCCCACGCTTGGAGGATAGGACTTTGTGATGGGAACATCACATCACCTATAAGGTTATACAGTTATCCAGGTTCGGTTATCCGTACATTGCTTGTTCGGCAATTCGTTTAAGTTTTTGTAACGGATTTTTAAGAACCTAGAGAGTCATCCCAGGGCTAAGGAATAGCTGAAAGCCTTTCCTATAGCCAGTTTCGACTCATCGAATCACACACCGCCCACCCACAGCCAGCGACCGGAGGGCAAAGATTTAATTTGACGCTGCATCTGGTCTATAATGTCAGCTTCTTGGGGGGTTAGCTTGCCCAAGCGTACCAATCCGCGTAGGGTGCGATCGCACACCTGCTCCCAACTCTCTCGCCCATTTGCCGTCCGACGGCTGTACGTTCTAAAAAACACCGGATTCGCCACAGGGGCAGTTTCCGGAAATGGGTTAGTATTTTGCAAGCGCTCTAGCTCTCGAACCATATCACCAAGCCTTATCGTTTTGCGACAGACACAGATTTAGTAGTGTAAGCGATCGCATATCTAGCGTCAAAGCTTGAAAAACACTGAAATTTGCTCTATTTGTAGCTAATGGCTAATTGTTCCCCTGCCCGTCTGAAAGCCTGCTCACCCGCCCTTTGACAATGACTCTTGCCCCTTGGCGATCGCCTTTATCTCGCGCCCTCGATCTTAACCGCAGCCTTGTGTACGCCCGTTACCTGCAACTGGCTACCGTTCGGGCAGATGGACGCCCTGCGAACCGTACAATCGTTTTCCGGGGCTTTCTAGCCGATACGAATCAGCTGGCGTTTGTCACCGATTCCCGCAGCCAAAAAGCCGACCAAATCGACGATCAATCTTGGGGTGAGGCTTGCTGGTACTTTCTTGAAACGCGGGAGCAATTTCGCCTCGCAGGTCAGCTAATCCTAGTCCGCGAAAATAATGCTAATACAGACCTCCAGAAAGCCCGCCAATCTGCTTGGCAAGAACTTTCTGACGCCGCGAGACTTCAATTTGCATGGCCTCATCCAGGGCAAAATAGAGCTAATTCAGAGGCTTTTGAGCCACCGCCGCCCAATCCAACCGAACCGTTACTAAATTTTTGCCTATTATTATTAGATCCAGTTCAGGTAGACCATTTAGAATTGCGGGGCGAACCGCAAAATCGATGGCTGTATCAGCTAGATAGTGCTGGTGTTTGGTTGACGCAAGAGATTAATCCGTAATTGGTAATTGCTAATTGGTAATTGCTAATTGCTAATTGGTAATTGCTAATTGCTAATTGCTAATTGCTAATTGCTAATTGCTTTTTTCCGATCACCAATTAGCTATTAGCAATTAGCAAATTTCAAATGCCTGCGCCGTCTAGGAATTGCTGAATGGCTTTATCTTGGATGCGACATCTGGGGGAGATGGGATCGTCGCTTTGCGTCTCTGTAGGATAATCGGTTTCATCCGTCGAGACTTCTTGCTTAAGTGCTAAAACAGGCTGAAGCACCGCTACTGGTTGAGGTTGTTGGATTGCTTGCATTTGTTGTTCCAACAGCTCAATTCGGTCTACCAAGGCGCGAATCACTTCTGCTTCAGAGTCTGGCAAACTGCCGTGTTCTAGGGGATTCACCCGCACGCCAGAACGATAAACAATCCGCCCTGGAACGCCTACCACGGTGCAATCTGAAGGCACGTCGCGCAGTACAACCGAACCTGCACCAATCCGAACATTATTGCCAATTAGAATATTTCCCAATACTTTAGCACCGGCTCCCACTACCACATTTTCCCCTACAGTTGGGTGGCGCTTGCCGGATTGCTTGCCCGTCCCGCCGAGGGTGACGCCTTGGTAAATTAGGGTATAGTCGCCTACAATAGCTGTTTCGCCAATCACGACGCCCATGCCGTGGTCGATAAAAACACCCTTACCAATTGCGGCACCGGGGTGTATTTCAATCCCGGTTAAAAAACGACCGATGTGAGAAATGAAACGAGGGATGAAGGGAATTCCCAGTACGTAAAGCCAGTGAGCAAAACGATGCAACACCAAAGCTTGCAAACCGGGGTAGCAAAACAATACTTCCAGCCAATTGCGAGCAGCCGGGTCGCGATCGAAGATTATGCGAAAATCAGCTATGAGGGAAGTGAACACGAGCGGTCACCAAGTTTTGCGTAACATGCCATTCCCGATTTTAGCTTTTTAAGTGTCTTCACTGGTAATTGGTAATTGGTAATAGGTAATTGGTTACGACTTCCCACGGTCACTTTCCTGAAAGTTTGGCATGCCCCAAGATTGGCAAGCTAGCCATTAGCCATTAGCCATTAGCCATTAGCCATTAGCCATTAGCCATTAGCTATTACCCGCCTTTACTCTTGTCGCACTGAAAGACTGTAGTCGCGGCGGACTCCTTCTTCAAAGGTTCCCACCCAGATGCTGTATCTGCCAGCTTTCCAGTTGGTGTCAGAGATGCTGGCATCTTTATTGCTGCCGGTATCGTCGCCGCAGCGGATGGTATTTTCGTTACCGGGGCCTCTGATTAACAACGTTGTATCGGAACCGCCGGAATTGACTTGTACGGTTAGTTTGGGAAAATCTCGCTCTAAAACCATGATGTGGTCGGGTGTGGGGGAAGCGAAACCGATACAGCGGTTGTGTTTGCGATCGCTATTTGCGATCGAAGCCAGCGAGTAAGACCCCCCAGTATAACCCGATGCAACCCCAGCCGAAGGCGGAAAGCCTTGGGAAAGTGTCAAAGAAGCAAAATTAGCAGTTTGGGCGAGAACGGGTGTAGCGCTCAAAGCTGTTAACAAAACTAGCCAAGCACGGCTTTTGAAGCGAAGTATAGTATGCACTAACATATCAACAGCCCTCCTCCAATTCTGGGTACAGGCGTTCTCAATTCCAACCTATCCCAGAATCGAGTCGGCGGCGTTGCGGCTCATGCCAGTTTTAAGGCTGCACACTAGGGGGAAAAATCTGTTGCGATCGCGCTTTTTTTCCAACTTTACCGGCCAAGTCAGATCCCTTCCCAGTGTGATAGATTTTCTATAAGTAACTCAAGTTGCTAGTTATAAGCTTTGGCGGCGGTCATTGGTAATAACCCAAGTTGCTAGTTATAACTATCGTGGGTTGCCAAATTGCTAATCGCCAGCTTGCTAATTGCTGATGGGAATATTTTTCGGTTCTACCAGCCATTAGCTATTAGCCATTAGCTTGTCTTGGGCCCTAAAAATATAACTAGCAACTTGCGTTAATAGGTAATTGGTAATTGGATTCATTGGTGGTGGAATCGTGGCAATTACCGATTACCCATTACCCATTACCAGCTTCCTTGGATGTAACTAGCAACTTACGTTAACTATTAATCCCCAATTACCTATCTGTTTTCTAAACTTTTTGCCGTTTTCGGGACTGGAGATTAGCCACATATGAGTTCTTCCAAACCTTGGACTTGTGATGGTAAACCGAGAGATGGGAAATCTTACCCAAATTGCTCTGGTTCCCACGAACCCTACGAAAATTATGGTCCGGACTGCGTGATGTGCGGCTTACCGAGAGAAGCAATAATTCCCAACAAAGGTGAGGGTAAGCCAGATATTACTGCTATTGCTGTTGGTGCTGCTTTGGTCGTTGCCTTACTGGGTACTTTAGTTTATTTAATCTGGCCTAAACCTCAGTCCCAAACTCAAAGTGTCAGACCTGCAACGACTCAACCAGCAAACCCATCTCAAACTACCCCCCTAGTTAGTCCTGCGGCGATTGTTACGACTTACCGCACTCTGGCAGAGGTGCCTAACGTGCCATCGGTGGTGGTGAACTATGGGGGGTCTACAACATTTGCACCGCTTCGTTCTCCCCAGATAGTAGCAGCGATCGCATCTGCTCATCCAGGATTTCAGTTACGCTATCTTGAGCCGCCTTTCGGTAGGAAACCTGGATCTGGCACCGGAATCAGAATGCTTTTGGATGGTCAACTAACTATTGCCCAATCTTCCCGACCTATAGAAACTAAAGAGTTTGAAGAGGCCAAAACTAAGGGATTTGAGTTAGAACAAGTATCAGTTGCGATTGATGGCATTGCTTTTTATGTCAATCCTAAATTGTCTATCCCTGGTTTGACCGGATCTCAGATCAAAGATATTTTCACAGGAAAAATTACTAACTGGAAACAAGTAGGGGGTCCCGACCTAGATATTACTCCCATCAGCCGTCCCATTGCTGATGGCGGTACGCCAGAATACTTTCACAAGGAAGTTTTGGGTGGCGAAAATTTTGCTTCAACTGTACAAGAAGTGAGAGACACCACAACAGGCATCCAGCGGGTTGCCAGAACGCCTGGTGGAATTGGCTATGCTACTGCTTCCGAGGCGATCCAAAGTACAATACGTCCTTTGCCAATTGCTAAAGACGCAAATCAGCCTTTTGTGCCTCCTGTAGTGGGAAATGCAGTTAATAAAACAGCTTTGGCTGATGGTTCTTACCCAATTACCAGGCAACTTTTTGTTGTAATTAGACGCGATCGCCAATTGGCTGAACAAGCTGGTGTAGCCTATGCCAATATGATCCTAAGTGATGAAGGTCAACGATTGGTAGAGCAAGCGGGTTTTGTGCCTATTCGCAAGTAAAACATATCAGGGTATTTCTAGTGAAACTTCCTCGTCGCGGTTTGTGGTTGTATCCCCTGTTTCAGATTCCAGCGATGTTTCTAGGGGCTTTTTTAGTAGCAGCTCTGTTATTTGGCGTGTTAGGCTTGGGTAGACCCAATGTTGCAGTAGCGATCGCTCTAGATTTGAGTAGCAGCACCTACCAACCGCAATTCTTCAACGCTCCAAATACAGTCATGGCTCAAGAAATTGCTGCCGTGGGAGCGTATCTTGAGCAAAACTCGCAACTGCTGAGAACTCCTAACCAAATTCAAATCTTGGGATTTGCGGGAGAAGTTATTCCCCTTACCAGTTCGTTCAAAACCGACAAACAGCAGTTAGAATTAGAGTTGAACCAAGCTTTGCAAAATCCTAATCTGCCTGCCCAAATTGGTCAAGGTACGGATATCAATAAAGCCATTCAAAAGGGGACGGAATTACTCAGTAGCGTCAGCAATCGCTGCCGCGAATTACTTTTAGTCACCGATGGAATGGCTGAGGTTTCGCAATCAGTTGTTGACGGGGCAGTAGCTCAGAAAGTTAAAATCAATACCGTCATAGTGGGAGCCGAAGCACCAGCACTCCAACAAGCCGCATTTAGCACCAAAGGCATTTACATATCTGGTCAACAGAATAATCTAAATATGTTATTTACAGACAGATTTTTTACCAGTTTTAACAGTAACATAAAATGGATTAAATTCTGGCTAGGTGCTGCCTGGATTGCCTTCATGTGGATGCTGACCCTCCCCCTAGACCGATGGATTTTTCAACCATTGATGAATCTGCCGCCTAATCTTTCCGGACAGTTGGCGTTGGGAAACGCCTTTTTTTGGACTATTTTGACCCCATTAATTGTTTGGCGATTATTTGGTTTACCCTTTGGCTTAGATTGTTAAAAAACTTTAGTTTTACCTTTGCTAATAGGAGAAAGTTATGGCAGTCGATGAAAAAAGCATGGTTCCTACCGTATTAGTAGGCGTGGGAGGAACCGGACATGAAGTTCTATCGCGGGTGCGTCGATTAGTAGAAGAAACCTACGGCAGTTTGCGGAATTTTCCTATTATTAGCTTTTTGATAATAGATACAGATCGAGAATACAAAGTCACCAATCCTGAGGCGGCAGGTTCGGCATTCAAAGACAACGAAAAATTTTGGGCGAGTGTCAGCGGCAGCGAAGTCAAAAAAATTATATCCGAGCTAGATAATTATCCCTGGATTTCCAGGTGGTTTCCCACAGAATTAGAACGAAATATTGGAGCAATTGAGGTAGGAGCAGGACAAATTCGCGCCTATGGAAGGTTTGCCTTTTTCTGTAATTATCACAAGATTCAAAGAAAGTTTAACGAAACTTGCGATAGCGTAAAAGGCCATGAAAATTTCATGCGCAATAAATATGGCATCAAAGTAGATACAACATCTTTAAATGCGTTCGTAGTCGGTTCTTTATCCGGCGGAACTGGCAGCGGAATGCTGATAGATATTGGCTACTGCATCCGCCATTGGTTGAGGGGACAGGGAAGTTCAACCGTAACGGCAATTGTGCCAATGCCAACCGCTTTTGCCAGCATTAATATAGGCGATCGCGTCCTCGCCAATGGTTACGCCGCACTGATGGAATTGAGCTATTTTTCCGACCACAGAACCGAGTATGACGCTCAATTCAGCAGTCAGTTAACCGATGAAATCCGCAGCAAATCCGCTCCCTTTGACTTTACTTACCTAGTCGGAACAAAAAATGGTGAAACTGAATTTACCCTCGCTCAAATTCGGGAAATGATCGCCCAAAATATCTTCCTGGATCTGACTTCTGATTTTGCCCCTTATAAACGCTCAATTAGAGACAACATTAAAGGATCTTGGGCGCAATCCGACTCTGCCGGTCGAGGTTATCCTAAGAATTTTATGAGTTTTGGATTATCCACCGTCGAAATTCCGATTGCCCAAATTCGCACCTCCATATCCCAACGACTCGCGGCTGATTTTATCAGTTGGTGGCTGAATGAATCTGTCCCGCTACCACCCGATATGTCAAAGCTGGTAGAAACAGATATCCTCAAACGGATGCGGTTAACAGAAGCGGAACTTTTAGCAGATTTATCCTCGGCTGGAGATCGTTCTTATATAGCAGAAATTTCCGCCTGGGTCAACAGCATCCGCAACGAAATTGCTACCGATAACAAACTAAAATGCACCCAAGAAGGCGTGAATGTAATTGGTGCTGAACGCGGCAAGATTCTGCAATTTTTGGATTATCTCCAACCCAAAGTTAATGAATATCGGGAAAATCACTTGCGCGAATTGAGTCCAGATCCGCGCTTGCACGGTGACTTTTTAATCAAGATGTACGACAATCGCGATCGCATCATTCAACAAGGTCGGAAATCTTTAGAAGAAGAGTTTTATCGCATCATTGAAGACCGCAATCGAGGGCCAAAATTTGCCGATGCATTCATGACAGCAGTGCGCCAGAGTTTTTACACAGCAACGGAAAAGTTTCGACGGGAAATGGAAAAAGTATGGCAACCCAATGAAACTAATCGTCAGCGACAATACGAAGGAGCGTTGCAAGATATTGCCCAATTTAAAGATAAGTTTGCTCTAACAAAGCAAGCTGATATGGAAAAGCGTTGCGAATCTGCTCTCACCGGATTGGAGGGGAATGTAATCGCGACAATTCAGCGCAAAGCGAGAGCTTTGGGTTTAGAAGTAATTGCCAGAATGGAAGAACATTTGAATGAATTGAATCGCCGTTTAGCTCGGTTAAATCAAAAACTGCGGCAAATCCGCGATGATTTTCAGCAAAAAGCCGATCGACAAGCAGATAGTGCTGACGCTTTAATTGTGAATGGAATTAAGCTTTATAATCGCGAAGAACTCAACGACTTGTATCAAAACCTAATCGAGCAATTAGCGGTTGCTTCTGAAGGTAGTAAAACCCGCTATCAATTGGGGATGGATGGGATTTGCAGTAATCTTTCTGGGCAGGTTTTGTTGGAAGCAAGTCCGCTGTGGAAACGCAACCGAACCGCTGACGAGGTGATGCGACTGTTCGACCTGCCGAATCTGGCTGATGTGCAAGATAATGACTTCAAAGATATTATTGGGGAAAAAACTAAAGCCGCAGTGGTAAATGCGCCAGGAAATAGTCGCATAAAACGAGACTTAGCAGCGGGCGATCGCTTGTTCAAACTATATAACAATGACGAACCAGAAATCCGGAATCGGATCGGCATGGCCCACAGTCAATCAAAGCCGCTGATTTTACTTTCTGAAGCAACTCTGAAACGAAAAGATGCTGGTTTTACCCCAGCACTCAATGCCAAAGTTGCCATCGTCGGAGGTCGAAACAGTAGCGATATTGCCGCCACGAAACTGATACCAATACTGCGGGAACGTGTTGGCAGTAATGATGCTATTACACCTCTGGGAGAACCAGAACGTCACCGGATTGTATTTGTGCAAGAAATTGGTGGTTTTTCCCTGCGTTGTATTGAAGTCATGCCAGAATTACAACAATCCTATCAAGACTGGAAAGGACAATCGATTCAGGCAAAGCGATCGCAACTTAAAGGTGAAAGTAAAGATCCTCCGATTCCAGTTCATATTCAAAAAGAGCCTCCTTTCTGGGATGTGTTTCCCGAAAAACCAGAAATCTTTAAGCTAGTTGTGGAAGCACGATCCTTAAAAGTGCTGCGGCTAGAAGAAAATCGTCAAACAAAGGAAAAAGTAATTCGCTACACCCGCAAAACAGTAACCGGATCTGAGAATGTCGATATTGCTTCTACTTGGGAAGAAGCAGTACAAGTACTGCAAGTTTTGGCTTGTCGTCCAGATAAAGAAGAGATTCAGCGTCAGGTGACGGCAAAACTGAGCGAGAATCAAACCGACCAGCAAAAACGGGTATTGTACGCACAATTGATCGAGTATATAAATCAGCGACAAGTCGAGTTAGAAAAAGAGGGAGTCAGCGACAGTCTCGAATACAAGCGCGAACTGAAAGTTATTCAGGATACGATTGAAGCACACAAACTTTATTCAGAGTCCAGTCCAAAACAAGATACTAATAAAGCGAGCAAAACTATTGACTCAAATGCAAAAATACCAGAAAATAATGATGGTGCAGTTTCCCAAACTCGCACTCATGTTTTCTGCAACAAATGCGGTCACAAGAATCCAGCAGAATCAAATTTCTGTTCCAATTGTGGCAACAAATTGGAGCGACTCATCTAATAACGCAAGTTGCTAGTTATAAACAAGGGCGTTGCTAATTGCTAATGGCTAATTGCTAATATAGAATTTTTACCAATCTCGCCATTAGCCATTAGCTGCTATCCATGAGATAACTAGCAACTTGAGTTAATAACTCAAGTTGCTAGTTAATAGTTGTGACAGCGGTAATTGGTAATTGGAGTAACAGGCTTTTGCCGTCAGCAGTCAGAAACCCGGTTTATTCATAGATTTCTCCCTCGGATTTGGGATTACTTCCTTCGCAATTCTTCGATTACCTATCTCTTCTTTTCTCTTACCTCTGTGTTCTCTGTGCCTGGAGTGGTTCGTTAATTAGGTTGGGTTTGCCCCCCTTGGGAAGGGGGGTTGGGGGGATCGCCAATTACCGCTCCGGCAATTTATACTGGCCTACAATCCGTTTGGCATATTCTGGCACGTGGGCATCTAATTTTTCTGGATGATTCCGCTTCACATATAAATAGTTGCGGGTGAAGTGGGAATCAATCGAAAAACGGGCATATTCCAGACCTTTAGGGCCAATTTTTTCAATTACCACGCCCATTAATTTAGCCGCCCACATCGGGAGAGTGACGCCTTTGTCGTAGGCAGGTATACTTTGCTGCACGGCATTTTTGCGATCGCCCGCAGACATCACAGGCTGAGTTTCGATCTGATCTTGCACCAAATCGAGCATTTCTTGCCCGCGATCGTTTCTGACCACAATCCATTGCCAACCAAAGGGCGCGCCCATATAGCCTACCACTAAATCTGCCAGCGAATTGACATAATCAAAACAACTCATGCAAGAAGGAGCAAATACATCCTTCAATTCCTTAGTATTGAGGCCAAAAAACGGCACTTTTTCAATCGAACCGTCTTCGTGTTTAAAGTGAACCTGGAAATCTTGCATAAACTCGTAATACACCACCGTTTCTGGAGAACGACTGGTAGTATCCAGGAATTTTTGCAGACCGGCGCGGGTAACATTATCTACACAAGGCGTACCTAGAACGTAGAGCTTTTCCAAACCCAATTCTTTTTCTACCGCGCGTAAAGCCTGGATTTGACAACCCACGCCAATTACCAACAACCGCTTCATCCCAGATTGCTCGATTTGTTCCAAAACCGAAAGATTTGGCGACAAGGTAGGCTTATTCACCCGCGCGGCTAGAATTTCCTCTGGAGTGCGGGCGATGACGGGTTTAGGTTGAAAACGGTCTTCCTTGGTATTTTGGACGCAGACAACGCCTTCCACAATGCCGCTACCCAGCATTTCAATAGCAATGGTACTGACAATACCAGTCCACTGCGCGCCTTCGATGGGTTGAATTTTCCGCGCCGCCATCATGTCTTGACTGACGCCGAAATACCATTCATCGGGGTTGTCTAGATTGCGATCGCGCCCGTGGGTAAGTTCTTCCAGTTCGGCAATTTGTTGGTTAAGAAAAGCACAAGCTTCCTTGACATAATGAATATAGTATGTATCGCACAGTCCGCACTCGCTGCAAAGTTCCTTAGCAGGGCGACGGCTGGAGGGTTTAAGGGCTTTCGCCTTTTTGCGATCGGTAGGATTAGCTGAGGTCATTAAATTACTTCTTTTATCCAGAAACAGCCTCTCTCAAAATAGATTAGCAGCTATGAACTTCACGATAGACATTGAACAAGAAGAAGATGGACGCTTCTTGGCTGAAGTGCTTGGGATGCCCGGAGTGCTAGCTTATGGGGAGACGCGGGAAGAAGCGATCGCCAGAGTCCAAGCATTAGCGCTGCGAGTTATTGCAGATAAACTTGAGCATGGAGAAGTGATCTAGTTAGCGTTTCCTTTGCCTAGCACAAAAGCAAAGCGCGTCCTTGTCGCCTTGTTACGCATCGGGTGGGAAGTCAAACGAATTTCAGGTTCTCATCGGATCTTGTCGCACCCTGACTGGCCTGATGTGGTGTTTGCCTTTCACGATAATGAAGAAATTGGGCCTCGAATGCTAGCCCGAATTGCCAAAGTCACGGGTTTAACACCTGAAGATTTATAGCGGATTGCTTTCTTAGTGAGGTACACCTTCGTTTGTGTAGCGGCACCCTTAAGGGTGCCGCTACACAAACGAAGCGATTTCGCTGTACCTCACAAGGGCTGCAAGCCGCTGTATAATGATTGCCTGAATCCTCTAGGCACGGCTGCTGGAGGGTTTGATAGCTTTAAATTTTTGGTGAGAGTTGACGCCCGGTCAGATTAACGAGAGTTTCTTAAATAGCACCTTAAGATGAAGGCTGGTCTTTACAGAAACTTTAAGAAGATTCCGTTATATTTCAGTATTTATTACGAAGCATTCAAATTTTATTCAGATTAAATTTTAAGTAATTTCGACTACCTTGGGCAAAAAAACTATGACCCAAAATAACGAAGAGTTCAAAGATAAAGCAGAAGGTGCGGCATTAGTTGCAGGTGGAACCGCAGCAGGTGCAGGTGTTGCCGCAACTGTCGGTGGCATGGGATTGGTGGGAGGATTTGGCGGAGTAGCAATTGGTGCGGCTCCTGTTGTCGCAGCTGGCGCTGTTGTAGGTTCAGCCGCTTATGGAGCCAAAAAAGCAATAGAAGAGGGAGACGCTACAGCTTTGGGTGCAGTCGCAGGTGGAGCAGCCGTTGGTGCTGGTGTTTCAGCAGTAGTTGGTGGCATGGGTTTAGCAGTAGGCGGCACTGCGGTTGCAATTGGTATGGCTCCCATCGCTGCTGCTGGTGCAGTAGTTGGACTAGCTGCTTACGGGTTAAACAAGCTTTTTAACAGTAATGACAAGAAAGAATCCTAATCCATTACAAAAACTGGTGCGGGGTGTAATTCGGGATTTGATCGATCAGGTGAATAGTCAAACAACCGATCAACCTGCAAAGCGAAAGAGTAAAAAAAAATCTGCTGCTACCAAATCCGAATCTAAACCCAAGCAGGAAAAAAAGAAGCGATCGCGCCATATCCCCGCATCAGTTCGCGTCACAGTTTTGCACCGAGACGGCTTAAAATGTGTTTTTTGCGGTCGAGGCGCGCCGAAAGTTGAGCTAGAAGTAGACCATATCTTACCTTTTTCAAAAGGTGGAAGTAACGACCCTAGCAACTTGCAAACCCTGTGTTTTGACTGCAACCGAGGAAAAGGTGCGCGTCGCTTGAAATAATAAGTCATACGGTGCGTTACGCTCACGCTAACGCACCCTACAATTTTTAACTTCAAAACCCAAGATGAACTGGATTAATCTACTGCGATCGCAACAAGCCGACTTTATCCAAAGGATAAAATCTGGTTGTCTATTGCATTCTAATAAAGAAGGTCAGCACAGTGAAATAATCGTCATTTCAGGCGATAGGTTAAAGCAACTGAGAGACTTCTGCTGGGAAATGGCTGAAAAGTATAAGCGAAATTCACCAGTTCGTCAGTTATTTATTAACAATCTGAAGGGCAAACTGGGCGAAGAGGTTGTGAAAGCTCGTTTAGCTGAACTTGTGACTGAAGTTGATTATGAAAAACGACTGGGGGGCGATGGCAAAGTAGATTTTAGGTTGGCTTCTAACCAAAATTTTGGCATACAGGTTAAATCCCGTCACGGAAGCCTTGAAACAGTTCAATGGTCAATTACCTCAGAAGAGGTAGAAAAAAACTCAATTTTAATCTGTATTTTGATTCAGGAAGAGGTGAGCGAAGCTCAAACTCAGTATCATCTAATTTTGGCTGGATTTTTACCTACTAATATGATTGAACTGAAGAAGGGTCAAGCTTCAGTCAGAATAGAGCAATTGCTATATGGTGGTGGTTTGGTAGGTTATCTAAGCAATTTGAGCTTGTTTCAAGCCGATAGTTTACTTGTAACACTGCAAAATATTAAACAACAAGAGCAACAAGCGTCTATTAAAAATCAGGAGAATTCAACATCTGAATCTGAGAGTTGTGAAAGTATAGCTTATTCATACCTGAGCGCGGGTACAGCTCGGTTAGGAAAAAATACTCACAGATCTATTGCAGATTTTGATGAGGCTATTCGCTGCAATCCTTCCGAGTCTAAAGCTTACTACTACAGAGGCTTAGCTTATGATCTCAGGGGATTCGTTCAAGAGGCAATCGAGGATTTTACCCAAGCATTACGACTTGTACCAGATTATACTGCTACTTTATACGGTTTTCGTGCAAGTGCTTACTCTGCGATTGGAGATCGCCAAAGAGCTATAGAAGATTACAGGCGAGCGATTCTGATCAATCCTGAAAATGTAGCAGTTTATTATTGGTTCCGGGGAAAACAACGCTTTAAATTAGGAGATTATCACGGAGCGATTGAGGATTACAATCAAGCTATTCAATTACGTCCTCTAGTTGCCGACCTTTATGAAAGTCGAGCAAGTGCTTACGCTGCAATAGAAAATAAAAAAGCAGCAATTGAAGACTGCGATCGCATAATTCAGAGCAAACCTGATAGCTTTGAAAGCTACCTGATCCGAGGTGATATCCTTTCAAAGTTTGGGGATTACAAAAGAGCAATCGAGGATTATACTGAAGCAATACGTCTTTGTCCAACATTTTCTCTACTGTACGACAAACGAGGTTCTGCCCGTTCTGAAATTAGGGATAAGCAAGGAGCTATTTCAGATTTTCAACAAGCAGCAGATCTCTATCAGCAGCAGCGTCAGCAAAGCTTTTACGAAGAGGTTATGGAAAAAATTAGAAAGCTTCAGCAATAGTGACATCAAAAGAGTTACCACTCAGCTTGGTTGAATAGATTAAACTTATAGAAGTGACAGATAGGCTAAGAGAGAAGCGCGATCGCATCTCTCCTCCTCTTCCTTCGCGTACTTCGCGTCTTCGTGGTTCAATTTCCTAAATCTTCATACCTTGGCAGAGAAGAAAACGAGGAAAGGTACTTGCCTTTAGCCGCAGATTTTAGCGCTTAAGCGCGACTACAAACCAGAGCGATCGCAAGCTACCCTAAAGAAAGATTCTCGCCTACTAACTCCCATTATGGTTCAAACTCGCCCCATCTCCAAAACCATCCTCAGCTTAGATGACCTAGAAGCAAGGTTTAATCTGCGTCCGACTGAAGACGAGCAATTTTTCCCAGAATGGATAGATAATCTACCAGAACTCACCGATTCTGAAATCGAAACCTTAGACCAAATTAAACATAGATTTTATCGTCATAGAAAGCGGGGTTCTCTAGCTGAAGGCACAATTAACCAGTTGCTAATTTCTCCGTTACTAACCTTGGCTGGTTTATACGACGACCCCTTTTACGTCACCACAGAACCCCAAGTCGAAATTCTTTTACAAGAGCGAGACGAATTATTGCGAGGACGCATCGATACCTTGATTATTCAAGAGCAATTCTGGGTATTAGTCATTGAATCAAAATCAACGATCGCTTTTGCCGTTGCTTTACCCCAATCCCTTACCTACATGCTCAAAAACCCAAACCCAGAACGCCCAGTTTATGGAATGGTCACCAACGGTGATGAATGCCAATTTATCAAAGCATCAACTGGAGATAACCCCCAATACGATTTATCAAATATCTTCTCTTTATTACTACCCCGCCGCAATCAGTTGTACGATATCATGCGAGCCTTAAAAAACATTAAACAGATAATGTTACGAACGGTGGTATCCCAATAGTTAGCTGGAATTACTTGCAGGATTATAAGAAGCGATCGCATCTCTTCCCTCTTCCGGGTCTTTCAGGTTAAATATGCTGTAGGGGCACGGCATCATCAATATGTCGGTTCTATCAAGATTTTAATTATGCCGTGCCCCTACAAGAATGTTCAGGTTGAACATTAGCATAATAATTCCGCAAGACCCACAAAAGATTGCCGTCCCCATCTGGTGGATGTGCGCGCGATCCCATGTGGGAAAATCGAAGGACAAAGTGCTAGAGATATTTTTAAAACCCAAGGAAACTCCCAAAAGGTAGATGTCTTTCAAGATTTTTTGTGGCAGTTGGGGTTGGAGTAAAAGATATATATTGATAGGTTTGGTTTCAACAAAAACTGAGATTTTCTCCCTTCATCTGCGCCAAAACTGTATTTCTATGGTAAAATACACATCCAATTTATAAGTATTTTAAATTAAAAAATAAAAATGAAAAGATTTATTTAATAGAGCGCTTGAGAGTTATAAAACAAAATAAGTTTAAAGATTCGCAGTTTTGCAAGGTGGGAGAAGGGTTTTGCAATCGCGATCGCAAACTTTCCGGCGAGAAAGTGCATTTACCCTAACACAGCGACACCAAGGAACTGTAAGATGGTAGAGCGGTGAACTCTAAGATATGCAACAAAAACTTGACTTGGGCAGGATATTGTTGATATATCAAATCGCCGAAAAGCCATCGTTCTCGGTTTCAAGACTACTCGCATGTATAAAAGCTGGACCATTAATTTTGGTGCCTTGCCGTTTGTTGGCGTTCACCTTGCTTGCCTTGCTGCATTTTGGACAGGTGTAGATCCATTAGCAATTTGGATGTGTGTCGCTTTATTCCTGATCCGCAAATTTGGTATTACTGGCGGCTATCATCGTTACTTCTCGCACCGTTCCTACGAAACAAGCCGCTGGTTTCAATTTATACTCGGATTGTTAGGAGCATCAGCCGCGCAACGAGGCCCGCTTTGGTGGGCATCGCACCATCGGCATCACCACAAGTATTCAGATACAGACGAAGATATTCATTCTGCCAAAAAACAAGGCTTTTACTGGTCGCATGTGGGCTGGATTGTCTCGTTTGATTACGATGACTATGAACCAAAATTAGTCAAGGACTT
This sequence comes from Microseira wollei NIES-4236, assembly GCF_020521235.1. Lineage (GTDB taxonomy): Bacteria > Cyanobacteriota > Cyanobacteriia > Cyanobacteriales > Aerosakkonemataceae > Microseira > Microseira wollei. The sequence goes on from NZ_BLAY01000001.1 coordinate 42,212, forward strand.
GACAAAATACCCGGAATTACTGTGGTTGGAAAGATACAATGTTATTCCAACAATCATCCTTGCCGTTGGATGCTATTTGGTTCACGGGTGGATGGGATTAGTTTGGGGATATTTTATCAGCACGACGATTCTTTATCACACTACATTCGCGATCAATTCCCTGTGTCACGTATTCGGTACGCAGCGCTACGACACGGGTGAGTCGAGCAAAAATTCTTTGTGGTTGGCACTAATTACCCTGGGGGAAGGATGGCACAATAACCATCACCGCTATCAGCTTTCGGCACGTCAAGGTTTCTTCTGGTGGGAAATTGACATCGCCTACTATGTGCTGTTGTTGCTATCTGCATTCGGCATTGTGTGGGATTTAAAACAACCGCCGAAATGGCTTCTGCAACCAGAGGCAATGATAGCAGGGCGGGGATAAATAGACCCCTACCCAAACCCCTCCCCTGTAAGGAGAGGGGCAGAGCAAAAAATGCGTTCGCGTAGCGTGCCTGAGGCATATCGCTCAAATCATGAGTAAGCAAAATCCTCGGCAATTAGCATTTATTGCCCTCCGGTCAGTTCACCGGGGGGCGTTTGCCGATGTTGCCCTTGATAAAGTACTGCAAAATGCCAATTTGAGCAATTTAGACAGAGGATTGGTAACAGAATTAGTTTATGGCAGCGTTAGAAGACAACGGACCCTAGATGCACTAATCGACCAATTGGCTAAAAAACCTGCCAGCAAACAACCAGACGATCTCCGCACAATTTTACATTTGGGTTTATATCAACTGCGCTATCTCAGTCAAATTCCCCCTTCTGCTGCGGTTAATTCTACCGTTGAACTTGCTAAAGAAAATAACTTTTCCGGATTGACTGGTTTTGTTAATGGTTTGTTGCGCCAGTATATCCGCCTATCTCTTGTGGGGCAGGCATCTTGCCTGCCATTGGTGGAGGGCAAACAGGATGCCCACTCCACAAATCCATTGCTCAAACAAGGCAAACAGGATGCCCACTCCACAAATCAATTGGTAAAACAAGGCAAACAGGATGCCCACTCCACAAATCAATTGATCGCACAGGGCGGGCAGGATGCCCACTCCACAAATCAATTAATTACACAGGGCGGGCAGGATGCCCACTCCATAAATCAATTGCTCAAACAAGGCAAACAGGATGCCCACCCCACAAATCCATTGCTCAAACAAGGCAAACAGGATGCCCAACCCACAAATCAAGACCCGCTTAAGTTGCCAGAAAACCCTGTTGTTAGGTTGGGAATTTTACACAGTTTTCCCGATTGGATTGTACAAGTTTGGCTGGAACAATTAGGCTATGCAGAAACAGAACAACTTTGCGAATGGATGAATACTTCCCCTACTATTGACTTGCGCGTTAATATTTTGCGAACTTCGATCGAGGAAGTAGAAGCGGCGATGCAGTCGGCGGGAATTTCTGTTAGTCGCATTCCTTATCTTCCCCAAGGATTAAGATTAACTGGAACTCTCGGTACAATTGCGAACTTGCCTGGATTTAGTCAAGGTTGGTGGACAATTCAAGATAGTAGCGCTCAATTGGTGGGGTATTTACTCAATCCGCAACCAGGGGAAGTAATAATTGATGCTTGTGCGGCACCGGGAGGGAAGACAACCCATATCGCGGAATTGATCGGGGATAATGGGACGGTGTGGGGATGCGATCGCACTCCCTCCCGACTCAAAAAACTGCAAGAAAATACCCAACGACTCGGCTTAAAATCGATTCAAATTTGCACCGGAGATAGCCGCAATCAATCCCAGTTTACCAACATCGCCGACCGAGTTTTACTCGATGCCCCTTGTTCGGGATTGGGAACTTTACACCGCCGCGCCGATGCCCGCTGGCGTCATACTAAAGAAACAGTAACAGAACTGGCGACGCTACAGGGGGAACTTTTAGAACAAGTGGCAACTTGGGTTAAACCCGGTGGTAGTTTAGCGTACTCTACCTGCACGCTGCACCCCCTAGAAAATGAAAATATTATTCAAGCATTTCTAGAACGCCACCCTGACTGGCAAATCGCATCGCCAATGCCCAATTCAAACTTAGCATCCTTTACGACCCCAGATGGGTGGCTGAAAGTTTGGCCTCATCGGCATCAAATGGATGGTTTCTTTATGGTGCTACTGAGATGCAATTGAAACAGGACTTACGCAAGAAGATCCCAGAAACCGGGAATATGCGCGTTTGTGAAAGTTACAAAAAATTAATTCTTTTTTTATTCTCAATTTTTCTTCTTTTTGATCGCTTAAGCTGTTAGGGAAGAGTTAGGAAAAAATCAATGGCATCTAACTCAAATGTTAAAAATCTCGTTAAGATTCTGATTGGTGCAGCTTGGCTTGATGGAAAAATTCAGCCGGAGGAAAGGGAATATCTCCACCGGGTGGCTAAAGAAAAGGGATTAACCAACGATCCGGAAATTCGACCTTGGCTGTATGAATTACGGTCAGTGTCACCGGATGAGTGCTATCGGTGGGTGGAAGAATATTTAGGTTCGCGCCCAAGTTCTGAAGATTGCCAGCACCTGATCGAAGCCATCAGTGGCTTAATTTACAGCGATGGCAATGTTGCCAACGAAGAAGCCAAACTTTTAATGAAGTTACAGCAACTCGAAGAGGCAAAAGAGTCACCCCTGCCAGTTGAGCAGACTGTACTTAAAGCGATTCAAAAGCTTTACCACCGCTGGGTTAAACGTCAAGCTTAGCAAGTTTGGTAATTGGTAATTGCAGATTTTAGATTGTAGATTTTAGATTTATTGCATCTGAAATCTGCAATCTAAAATCTAAAATTCCCGATTAGCTTTTAGGCTCGCCCAAACCTGGTGTTTCTTGCTTTTTAATCTCAGGCACGATGCTGGGGCGTTCTTTGTCTTCCCAACCTGGGGGGCGCTTGGAATTATACCAGGCTAACGAGCCTAAAGATACAGCTGCGATAAAACCAACGATATACACCGCAGTAAAATAGACGGGAAAATGAGGCGCGTTCGCAGCAGCTTCCATTAGTACAAACATTGGTTATCAACTCCTAAATCAATCGCTGTCTCTAGAGTATAAAGACTTATTAAAATTATGCATCTTCCCCTAGTTTGATCCTAGGTGCTGCGTTGGTAATAGGTCATGGGTGATAAATGACCGATGACCTATTACCAATGACCCAATTTAGTGGTGACTCTTGAAATCGATCGTTGGGGCACTTGCTGCGGGTGCAGGTGCGGCAGAGCGGGCAGCAGCTGGGCGAGATCGCCTCGAAGTTACCCTTGTCGAGCTTCTAAACGATCGCCTGCTGGCAGTTGACTCCCCACCAGAACCACTACGGCGCGACCCACCCGACGAAGAGCGACGACGGGTGTAGCTCGAGGTATCAGACGACCTGGTATTGGATGAGGCAGCCGTATATGAGCGTCGCCGACTAACTCTGGGTTGTTCCGATGCCCTGGTATTGGATGACGAAGCCGTATATGAGCGTCGCCGACTAACTCTGGGTTGTTGCGAGGCGCTGTTATCCGATGACGAAGCCGTATATGAGCGTCGCCGACTAACTCTGGGTTGTTCCGATGCCCTGGTATTGGATGAGGCAGCCGTATATGAGCGTCGCCGACTAACTCTGGGTTGTTCCGATGCCCTGGTATTGGATGACGAAGCCGTATATGAGCGTCGCCGCCACTGTCTGGAGTTATCCGACGAGCTGTTATCCGATGACGAAGCCGTATATGAGCGTCGCCGCCGCCATTGTCTGGAGTTATCCGACGAGCTGTTATCCGATGACGAAGCCGTATATGAGCGTCGCCGCCGCCACTGTCTGGAGTTATCCGACGAGCTGTTATCCGATGACGAAGCCGTATATGAGCGTCGCCGCCGCCACTGTCTGGAGCTATCCGACGAGCTGCTATCCGATGATGAGGCGACAAAAACCCGCCGGCGACGCCGCACTACTGTTTGTTGATCGTCATTGCTGGCAGTTTGGTTTTCTGACCTCACCCTAAAGCGGCGTCTCACCCCTTGGGATGGAGAAGAATCGTTATCCGAACCACGCCAGCGACGGGATCTCCTCGAATTGTCGTCATCATCATCATTCGATGCTCTTTTGATGCGCATCGTGTAGAGCTGTCCGGGTCTGACGGGTTCAGCTTTAATAATCCCTTTACGACCTTCTACCTTATCCGGTCGCGGCGGGAATTTCTCCACCTCCATCCCATCGACTGCTTTGACCATAAAGTTGCGCCAGGTGAGGGCTGCGGTGCTGCTGGCGCCCCAAGTCGGCGTGTTATCGTCGTTACCCAGCCAAACGCCGGTCACGAGTTGGGGGATGTAGCCAATGAACCAGAGGTCGCGAGCGTCGTCGGAGGTGCCGGTTTTTCCGGCAACTTGTCTGCCTGGTAAAGCTGCGGCGCTTCCCGTTCCCGAATTGACGACGCCCCGCAACATCCAAGTCATAATGGCTGCGGTTTCTTCGTCTACGGCTTCTTCGGGCTGGTATTTCGCTTCGTAGAGGACTTCTCCGCGCTGGTCGAGGACGCGACGAATGCCGTGAACTTCGGTATGCTTCCCTTTGGTTGCCAGGGTGCCGTAGCCGCCGGTTAACTCTAGCAGGTTGACTTCTACGCCTCCTAGTGCTAATGAATAAACCGGCTTGAGTTCGGATTTAATCCCCATTTTGTGGGCGGTTTCGATCGTGGGTTCAAATCCGACATCAATTAACGCCCGGACTGCGACCGTGTTGACGGATTGGACTAGGGCGTCGCGCATGGAAATCCAACCGCTGTGAGTTTCGCTGTAGTTTTTAGGGGTATAGCCATCCACCTTAAACGGGGCGTCTAAGTAACCCCGGAAGGGGGAGAACCCAGCTGCGATCGCAGTCGTATAAACAAACCCTTTAAACGTAGATCCGGGTTGCCGCATCGCTTGGGTGACGCGATTAAATTGGGTATCGTCAAAGTCCGTCCCCCCCACCATCGCCTTGACTTCGCCGTTGCGCGGATCGATCGCGACTAACGCCGCTTGCTTAAATCGCTCACTCCGACCATAGCGAGCGATGGCTTTTTCCACCACTTCTTCGGCTTGCTGTTGCCATTGGCGGTTTAAACTTGTTTCGACAATTAAACCGCCTGCTTCCACAGCTTCTGGCGGGATCAAGCGCGGCAATTCTTGCTCTACGTAGGAGGTAAAATAAGGCGCTTCGGTTGCCAGTCGTTTGGGGGGTGCTGGCTCAATTTCCAGAGGTTCGGCAATCGTTGCTTGCGCCAGTTGGGGTGTAATAATTTTAGCTTCTTGCATCCGCTGCAACACGAGATTGCGACGTGCTACGGCGGCTTTTTCATCCACCAGGGGCGAGAATTTACCGGGGGCGGGTGCCATTGCTACCAGGGTCGCCATTTCTGACAGCGTCAGTTCTTCCAGGTCTTTGCTGAAGTAGACCCAAGCTGCATCGGCGACTCCGTAAGCGCCTTCTCCCAGATAAACCAAATTCAGATAGCGTTCGAGTATCTGCTGTTTGGTTAATTTTTGCTCAATTTTTTGAGCCAGCATGACTTCCCGAATTTTGCGCCAGACGCTGCGCTCTTGGGAGAGGAAAACAATCCTTGCCAGCTGTTGGGTGATCGTACTGCCTCCTTCTACCACGTCTCGCGCGGTTAGGTTAGAGACAACGGCGCGGAGGATGCCTTGATAGTCTACGCCCTTATGCTGGTAGAAGCGGCGGTCTTCCGAGGCAACGAAAGCTTGTACCAAATGGGGCGGCATTTCTTCGAGCGAGTATTTTTCCCGCGTTGCTTCGCCCCGCTGTTGTAAAATTGTGCCGTCTTCGGCTTTAATCGTCAGCGTGCCGTCGCGCACGAAGGTGAGAGCTTCTGCTGGATCGGGCAAACTGCGGTCTAACTTCCACCAGACGACGCCGACTGCGATCGCTCCCCCGCTGACACTCACCCCAATTCCGGTCAAAATCCAAAATTTCCGACTGCGATACATCGGGTTTTTCAGATCCAGCAAAGGCGAATCCAGTACCTGCTGGGGAATTACCCGCGACATCGCCGCCATCAGCTTGCTTTTTGGCTTTGTGGTTGCGGTGGATGCATCATCTGGCGCCGCGTCGGTTTCTCTGACGGCAGATTCCAGTGGGAGCAAGGTTTTTACCCCGTTCGCTGACTGGGATTTAGTTTCCGACGTTGTTGCTGATTCAGCCACTTTGGAGTTGCTGAACTGGGTTGAAATATCATTGAGTTCGGGGATAAATTTTGTCACCTTAGACCCTCACACGCAACACAGACCAAGCCAAGCTTTGTTTTGGAGTGAAATTCACCTAAGTTTTGAATATTTTGAATTTGCTTGAAGTCATACTGGCTGTTTTTGTCGGTTTATTAGGCTATGACTCCTGGAGAGGATTGAAATTGATTGGCGTTGTTCGCTCTTGGATTCGAGCTAACTTTGCTTTTTTAGGGTAAGTTCAACGACGATTATTTGCAACCGTGCTGCTATTGCCATGGGAAGCAATACGCACCCGCAATTGTTCGTTTGGGCAAGCGAGAGCGATTATACCATGCCTTGCCGATTTTGCGGAGAGCTATCAAATCAAAGCGCGATCGCGCTGCCGCCGGATGATAGCCTGATAGGAAGCGAACGGAACTTACTATGGCTAGATTGATCGAGCGCGCGATCGCAATACCCAGTTTATTAGAGTCCAGAAAATCAGGCTCAGGGCAGGCGAGACGCCTACCCCACAAGAGTTTTTGGAGATATCTATTGTTCTTGGCAAGCATTACCGCCATTTCCTCCCCCACTCTCCCCCAACTCGGAGCATCTGCGGCGACCTTGGCACAAACCCCGGCACCCAGGTATCAACCTTTACCCCCCGCCGCGTGCAACGAATTAGCCCAGGCAATGACGAACGCCCTCAAAGTCAGGGTGAGAATGACAAGGGGATCTTTTGTAGACTACATCAACCGAGAGCAAGGCATTGGCTGCCAGTTGATTGCAACGGGTGACGGGCGCAACTTTAACAAGCTTTCTGATATTGTCCGCAATTTAAGCGATCTGCTGGCGAAGCAAGGCTGGTCAGAAGTATCCGATTACACAGCCGATGGCCCAACCGAAGTTGCCAGAGGATTTCGTCAAGGCAACAGTTTAGCCGTATTCAACGTGGAATGGGAACCCGCCCCAGGTGCTAGCTGTCCCCAAAATCAGCCGATTTCAGCTTGTCAGCTGACACCAGATCAACAAATTTATCGCATTAGGGTGAATGCGGCGACTAAATAACTCAAATTGCTAGTTACAATTGGAGCAAGCGGGTAATAAATAAATTCATCCCAATTACCAATTACCCATTACCAATTACCCATTACCTCATCTATTTGTGACAGCATCTGTCTTTACATCCGAACGCCTTTTATTTACCCCCGCGAAACCTAACGCCGACGCCATCCCGACTATTTTTGCTTTCCCAAACGAGTACAGCGTCGGCATCACCAGCTTAGGCTATCAAGTGGTGTGGGCAACGTTGGCAATGCGTTCTGATGTTGAAGTCAGTCGCTTATTTACCGATACCCACGAACCCCTACCAAGGCATCCAGAATTAGTCGGATTTTCCGTATCTTGGGAATTAGATTACGTTAATATTCTCAACTTAATAGAATTCCTAGAAATTCCTATTCGCAGCAGGGAGAGATCCCCCCAACCCCCCTTATTAAGGGGGGTTAAAAGCGGCTCCCCCCAACCCCCCTTAATCAGGGGGGCTATAGGCGGATCCCCCCAACCCCCCTTGCTAAGGGGGGCTATAGGCGAGCGATCCCCCCAACCCCCCTTATTAAGGGGGGCTAAGGAGGAACCCCCCAAGGCATTGGGGGCAGGGGGGGATCGCCATCCGCTAATATTTGGGGGTGGTCCCGTTCTAACAGCAAACCCAGAACCGTTTGCAGACTTTTTCGACATTATATTGCTGGGCGATGGCGAAAACTTGTTGGGTAATTTTATTGAAGCGTATAAACAAGTCCGCACCGCAGATAGGCAAACTCAGTTAAAACATTTAGCACAAGTTCCAGGAATTTACGTTCCCAGCTTATACGAAGTAAATTATCATAGCCCAACGGGTGCAATTGAATCGATTAAACCAATAGATCCAGAAATTCCCAACCTAGTCGAAAAGCAAACTTATCGGGGAAACGTGCTTTCTGCATCGACAGTTGTGACAGAAAAAGCCGCTTGGGAAAATATTTACATGGTGGAAGTGGTACGCAGCTGTCCGGAAATGTGCCGCTTCTGTTTGGCAAGTTATTTAACATTACCGTTTCGGACCGCAAGTTTAGAAACTTCGCTAATTCCGGCAATCGAAAAAGGGTTGGAAGTTACAGATAGATTGGGTTTGTTGGGGGCGTCGGTGACCCAGCATCCAGAATTTGAAAGTTTATTGGAATATTTGAGTCAGCCAAAATACGATAGCGTGCGACTCAGCATCGCGTCAGTGCGGACGAATACAGTGACGGTGAAGCTGGCGGAAACATTGGCGAAACGGGATACGCGATCGCTCACCATCGCAGTAGAAAGCGGTTCGGAAAAAGTCCGCCAAATTATCAACAAAAAACTCAATAACGACGAAATTATCCAAGCGGCAGTAAACGCCAAAGCAGGTGGATTATCCGGCCTTAAATTATACGGCATGGTAGGAATTCCCGGCGAAGAACCCGCTGACTTAGATGCAACCGTAACGATGATGCGGGAGATTAAAAAAGCTGCCCCCGGTTTGCGTTTAACCTTCGGATGCAGTACTTTTGTTCCCAAAGCACACACGCCATTTCAATGGTTTGGCGTCAATTCCCAAGCAGAAAAGCGCTTGAAATACTTGGAAAAAGAACTAAGGAAAATCGGGATAGATTTTCGACCAGAAAGTTACAATTGGTCGGTGATTCAGGCGTTGATATCGCGAGGCGATCGCCGCCTCTCCAAGTTATTAGAATTAACGCGGCATTATGGCGATTCTTTGGGCAGTTATCGTCGTGCATTTAAAGAACTGCGCGGACAATTGCCCGAACTAGATTTCTACGTTCATGCTAATTGGAGTCAAGAGCAAGTTTTGCCTTGGAGTCATTTACAAGGGCCACTTTCTCAATCGACTCTGCAAAAGCATTTAACTTCAGCTACAGCGCATTTTATTAGTTCGTAGTAACGACTTTAGTCGTTTGTAGGTAGGTAGGGACTCAAGTCCCTACTACAAACTTTTAAACGGAAGTTCACCTCACCGAAAACGCGCGCTCTTATCCCCTGGCTTTAGACCTTGTCGTTACCCACATCTCACGCTACGTTTAAAACCCGCCCTGCACTTAAGTGCAGGGCTAATAGCCAAAGTCCACTTAAGTGGACTCGCGCATATTTCTTTAGTCCACTTAAGTGGACTTTCGCTATTAGCCAGGGATTTTAATCTCCGGGCGGGCTGACAACGAAAGCGTCAATCGGACTCGTGAGAAAATCTGGGTAACGACAAGGGCTTTAGACATGGGGCTAGCGGAAGTTTGAAAAGCGATTTTAATCGCAGTCAATATGGTAGCAGCTAGCGCAAAAGAACCGATAAGTAACAGTCGTTCTGTCCAACTGACAAGCGGATCGTTGACTTTTGTGCTGGGGGTAGCTGCTGTTTCATAACCGATGGTAATTTGTTTAGTGCTACCATCAGCATAATCATCACAGTACCTGGTATTTATAAAAGTTTAATGTCCAATTTTTTGGAAAATATTTTTTTACATTATGGTCAAGCGATCGCAAAAGGCATCACAAGCAGGGATTCAACAGGCTAAGAGAGCATTTTCTCGCAAAGGTTGGACTCAAGAAAACCTGGCTTTTGAAGTAAACTTAAAGACTCGCCAACCCGTTTGGAGATTTTTCACAGGTCGTCCGATTGAAAACCATACATTTAAAGAAATTTGCTCTATCTTAGGGCTGAATTGGCGGGAGATTGCAGAAAATCCGCCAGAGGAGGAGTCTGAAGCCGGAGAACAGGGAGTCCCAGGTATTGATATCTTGGTACAACAGGTGCGATCGCAACGCTTTGACAAAATTCAAAACCAGTGCAGCACCTTACAGCTATTGGATATCAGCCGTCCCGTTGGGATAGACGACATTTACATTGATGTCAATATTTTAGAGGAAATCGCAAGCCAACAGTGGTTAGAGATCTCGGATCTAAAAAGCCTTACCCCAGAAGAATTTGACCGCTTTGGATTGGGTGAAGTTTCCCAGAAACAAATATCAGGCATGAGGGCAGTTGAAACCTACTCTAAGCTCAGAGTGTTAGGTAAACCTGGGTCTGGTAAAACCACCTTTTTGCAACATCTTGCCATTGAGTGTAACCAAGGCAAATTTGCGGCAAACCGGGTTCCCATTTTTATTACCTTGAGGGATTTTGCCGATGAGTCTAGAGAGGCAGATCGTAGCAGCTTATTAAACTACATCCGAGCCGAATTTCTCACCTCTGGAATTACAGACCCCTCGGTAATTGAAACCCTGCTGCGTGAGGGTAGAATATTGCTGTTGCTAGATGGGCTGGATGAAGTACGAGGTTCAGATAGTAACCCCATAGTTAAGGAAATTCGCAGATTCTCCGAGAACTATGAAAAGAACCTGTTTATCGTCACCTGTCGAACAGCAGCTAAAACCCTAAAACTCAGGGGCTTCACCGATGTAGAAATCGCAACCTTTACCCAAGAGCAAATTGTCGCCTTTGCTCAGAAGTGGTTTGCCACATTGACGAAAACGAATGCCCAGGATGAAAAGGAACCAGCCGTTAAGTTCATTGAAAAATTGGACTTGCCCGAAAACTTTCAATTCCGCAGACTCGCAATCACACCCTTGTTTCTGCATCTCGCCTGCTGGGTGTTCCGTCGCCAGGAAAAATTCCCAACCAAAAAAAGCGAGTTTTATAAGCAATGTCTAGACCTTCTCCTCGTCAAATGGGATGAAACTAGGGGGATTCAAAGGGATGAAGTTTACCGGGGGTTTCTATTACCTCAAAAGCTCAAGCTGCTGAGTCAGATTGCAGCCCTGTCGTTTGAGCAGGGACAGTACTTCTTTGAGCAACGTGCGATCGAAGAACACATTAGCGACTATATCCGCGATTTACCAAATGCTCCCACTGAGCCGGAGGAATTGCAACTGGATAGTGAAGTGGTGCTAAAGGCGATCGAGTTGCAACATGGTTTATTGACAGAACGAGTGCGGGGAATTTTTTCCTTCTCTTATTTGGCGTTTCAAGAATACTTCACTGCCCGGAAAATCGTTGCTTCTCATAATTTACAAGCATTAGAGAAACCCCTGGAACGTCTGGTTAGTCACATCACTGAACCCCGTTGGCGCGAAATCTTTTTGTTGACGGCTGCCATGCTGCGGAGTGCAGACTCCCTGGTACAGTTGATGAAGCAACACATTGATGGGCTAGTCGCCCAAGACCCCTATCTCCAAGAGTTTTTAACCTGGGCGAGTCAAAAGTCCCAAGCTGTTCCTCCCCAACCATCTGCAACTCGCGCTTTTTACTTTGCCCTTGCCCGGACTCCTCACCTTGCCCCTCAATTTGCCCTTGCCTGCACCCTTGACCAGAATATTTTTCTGGATGCGGCACTGGATGATTTGGTGTTGCACAGTGCTATTGACTCCAGCTCTGATTTTGCCCATGCCTATGCTTGTGCCGATGCCCTGAGCAATGCTTTAACCATTGTTCTGGATCTGGGGTTACAGCAGTCCTTGCAACAACTCCAAGACCAACTTCCTGACTCAAAACGAGACAGAGAAAGGTTTCAGGAATGGTGGCAAACAAACCATGTAGCTTGGAGTGAGCGGTTAAGGGAAGCGATCGCACTTCATCGAAATATTCAGCATCAGTGGCACTTCACCACCGAGCAGCAGCAAGTTCTGCAACGCTATTATGATGCCAATCAGTTGCTAATTGATTGTCTTAATAGCAACTGTGAAGTGACGGCTGGTGTGCGACAGGAGATTGAAGCCGCTTTGTTGTTGCCTCAGAAGGAACTTGAGGAGAGGGAATGGCAGTAGATCTGAGGTTGATCGCTAAACAATCGATCGCACCAATCCACCCTCTACTCGCAGAGCGGCCCCATTAATTGCAGAGGCTAAAGGACTAGCAACAAATGCAACTAACGCAGCAACTTCAGACGTGGAAGCAAATCGCTGAATCAGCGAAGATGGACGAGTCTTGGTAAAAAAATCTTTCTCAACTTGTGCGGCTGAAATATTTTGATCCTTGGCAAGTCCCTCAATCAAAGTTTCCACTCCTTCAGAACGAGTTGGCCCTGGCAATACTGTATTCACCGTGACACGGCTGCCTGCGGTTGTTTCAGCTAAACCACGACTCAACGCTACTTGTGCAGTCTTAGTAACGCCATAGTGAATCATTTCAGCGGGAATATTCAAGGCAGATTCACTAGATATAAAAATAATGCGTCCCCAATCTTTCTTTAACATTAGTGGTAAGTAATGACGCGAGAGCCGTACACCACTCATAACGTTTACTTCCAGAATGTTCATCCACTCTTCATCGGAGATATTTTCAAATGCTTTGGAGCCATAAATTCCTAAGTTGTTCACCAGAATGTTGACTTCTAGCACCTGTTGAACCAATAATTCAACTCCTACTTGCGTTCCCAAATCCGCAGCAATTCCCTGAAGTTTGGCATTGGGGACGCTTTGCTGAATGTGGTCAATCGCATTGTTTACGCGCTCTTGCGTTCTGCCATTGACAATGACCGTCGCTCCTTCTTGAGCAAGTGTAGTAGCGATTGCCAATCCAATTCCACCCGTTGAACCGCTGACCAATGCCACCTTGTCTGATAGTTTGAGATCCATAGTTTGTGAAAAACAATAACGTAAAACAATGCTCTAGAACCAGTGCCCACTCAATTAATCGCCACCTAGTCCAACTTCACCACCATTTTGCCAAAATTTTTGCCTTCAAAAAGGCCGATGAACGCGCCCACAGCCCCATCGATTCCTTCCACCACTGTTTCCTTGTTCTTCAGTTTTCCAGCTCGGAAATAACCGCCCACTTCCTGTTCAAATTCGTTCTGACGATCGAGCCAATCGCCAACGAGCAGCCCTTTCATCGTCAACCGTTTGCCAATCATATTAAACAGATTGGAAGGGGCCGGTTGCGGCTTTTGGGTGTTATAACCGGAGATGCTACCACAAGCGATAATCCGACCGTGTACCCGTAACGCCGAGAGCGCTGCTTCAAGGGTTTCGCCACCTACATTGTCGAAATAAACATCAATCCCATCCGGTGCAGCGAAGTTCAATTGTTCGAGGATAGGGCCGGAATTGTAATTGAAAGCGCGATCAAATCCGCATTCTTCCAGCAGAAACTTGACCTTTTCCTGCGATCCGGCTGACCCGATGACACGACATCCGCGCAATTTCGCCAATTGTCCAGCCACACTTCCCACCGCACCAGCCGCACCCGAAATAAAAATGACATCGCCAGCTTTAACCTCTACCAAATTCAACCCAACCCAAGCCGTCATGCCCGTCATGCCGAGGGCACCGAGGTAAACCGAGAGCGGTTGAATTTCGGTGCTAAAGGGATGCAGCTCTTTGGGCGCAGCGGTGAAGTATTCCCGCCAGCCAAAGTTGGAGGTGACAACATCACCGGGCTTGAATTCCTCGGCGCGCGACTCAATGACCTCGCCGACTGCGCCTCCTTCGAGCGGTTTGCCTAACTCGAAGGGTGGAACATAGGATTTCCCTTCGTTCATGCGTCCGCGCATATATGGATCGACTGATATGTAGCGATTGCGAACCAGCACCTGCCCATCTTGAATTGGCTTTAGTTGGGTTTGGGCGATCGTAAAATTATCTGCGGTTGGAATCCCTTTGGGGCGGGAGACTAACTGAATTTCGCGGCTGATGATATCTGTCATAGTTTGCTCCTTATTGGTGAGACTTTAATAACTCGATCGACTTAATTTTCATCTGTTCTTTTTAACATTTTTTAAAAGCAACTTTACTAAACATATGGATGCAAAATATATTTTATTTTAACTACATTATTGTTACATGAGCGAGAGTTGTTGCCATCTATCTTAGGTTTAAGAGGTGAATATATTGAGAGGTAGATAATCCCTAATTTTTCACTTGTTGTCATTTCATATACTTCATCTTCAAAAATGAGCAGAACATGAAGTATCTCTCATGATATTGAACAAAGATGAATAATATCATGGCAGGCTGATCGCACATTATATGTTCGTAGTAAGGACTAAAGTCCTGAGCCGCGATCCTTGGAAGGACTGAAGTCCCTACTACAAACAATTTTATTGCGGGCTATTGACCGGACATCATATAACCTATGAACGATTCTCCATTAGAGACTAATTGAAACACTCTCCTTTCCGGATGAGTTGAGGATTTCAACTCATCCGGAAAGGTTATGGTTCTACTGCATGGCATCAATTAGATAGTCGAAGTAAGCGCCAACTTCGCTGGCGTCTTCTGCGGACATTATCGATGTGGTGAGATTCTTCATCCCACGGACGCTTTCGGCAACAGCCTCAATCGGAGTGCCAAGAGATCTGTACATTTGGCGAACACCAATTACCCCAATCTGTTGAATTGGTGTAGTATCACCAGCCACAACGCTGTAGGTGATTAAGCGCAGGTAGTAATCCATGTCACGCAGGCAAGTTGCAGTCATTTCCTCACCGTAGGCGTTGCCACCAGGAGAGACAAGATCTCGGCGCTTTTGGAACAGTTGCAAACTAGATTGTTTAACAATGCGTTCCCGATTTTGGGTTAGAGATTGAGCAAGGCGCAAACGGCGATCGCCATTCATGCAGAGTTGCTTAATCTGCTCTAACTCCCCAAGGGTGAGATAGCGAACCTCCGCGTCCGCGTTCACAATCAACTTCATCAGAATACTCATTAAAAGACTCCTTCAAAAAAATAAAATCAATGTTCTAGATCTGTTGTTTAAAACACTCGATCCTTGAGCTATCTACCGAACCAAGCCCAAGTTCATCAGTTCCTTGGGAGATGCCAGCAAATCAATTGCCACCAAGAAAATCTTGCCTTGAGGATTGAGCAAGAACCGCCATGCTAGGTTGATGCCAACACTCTCACCAAACCAGGGAGTTTGCACTTTACCCGTCACTTTAATCTGGGTAAACTCTCCTTCTGCTGCCTCAGATACACCCCGCTGTGGCATCAGCTTAAGTCCATAGCATTCTTCGCGCATATACGCGAGGATGTTCTCCTGACCCACAATCGGTTCCTCAAAAGGAGGTTTCAGCGCACCGTCTTGGGCAAATAAAGCTACAGCCGCCTGAAAGTCAAAGGCGTTCATATTCTCCATGTAGCTCAAGACTGTCAAGTTGTCGATGCCTTTAATTGTGACCTTGGTTCGGGGTGCGAGGTTTTTAGGTGGAACAACAGGTTCTTTGACTTTTGGAGTACCGCAAGTTGGGGCATACCCCATGCTGACAACAATATTCTGTAGCACGGTGAGTTGCTGACCCCCTTCAAGTTGACGGATGGCTTGGAGGACATCGGATGCTTTCGCAGACAGTTTATAGCCTTTTGGAATGGGAGCAACAATTAAGAGTTTCATCCACTCGCTTAACTGATACCAAAAACCCAACTTGATATTCGTGCCAAAAGACGAATAGGTACGGCAGATGGGAGTATCAGTATGGTTAACGAGATCGCACATTACTTGCGTTTGCTCGCTTGTAGACATCTGCTTGATTTGAGTCAGGGTGTTTTCTGCGAACACCATGTTAACTGCTTGCATAGCAGCGGGAGTGATTGTAACTCCCATTTCGGTGTAGGCAAACCACAGTAAAGCTAACTGATCCTCAGCACTGAGTTGATTGAATGATTCAACTGTAGCTGGAACTCTATCAGCAACTTGAGTGTTAGGGAAAATGGAGCGTGCAGACTCGATGGTAAATGACACGATCAAAATCTCCAGAACGAAATTACATTAATTTGTTGGTAAGCTGCTACGCATCTAACTTGACAGTCAATTAAAGCCTTTTTCTTGTGGGATGGGCATCCTGCCCGTCTCTTTATTGGATTTAAATGCGTAGCAGCTTAGTGTTTCAAAAATGGCGATCTAATTGAGAAATGTCAGCTCTAACTGCTTTTCGAGACTTAGAGCGTCATGTCTAGGGACACCCAAAATATGTTGAGCGATCGCATATGAGGATTGTTGGCAAATTGCTAAACAGCCAAGCACAGCAAGGAAGTCATCAAAATTCAGGGGTTTGGTAAACCACAAGTCAAACCCAGCCGAAAGCACACGTTGTGACATCTCTTTAGTTCCCTGGGCTGTCACAGCAATGGCTAGCACTTCTTTCCCTCGCTCTCCCGTGAGTGTTCTCACTTGACGAATCAGGGCATAGCCATCTTCCTTTGGCAAGGCAATCTCACTCACGAGAACATCCGGTTGCCATTGCACAAATATTTCCACAGCTTGCTGGACTAAAAATGCCACTTTAATCTCTACATCATAGGGTTGCAGCATCACCGTCATCAAATCGCCGCAATCGATACTGTTATCTACAACAAGTATTCGCAGCCCTTGGAGAGATGGAAGATTAGTAGGAAATCCATTATTTATACTCATGGCAGCTCCTATCGGGATTCCACCTGTAACGAATGGGAAAAAACGTTAACCCAAGTTGCTAGTTATAACTATCATGGGTTGCTCGCATTGCTAATCGCTAATTGCTAATTGCTCGTGGTAATACCAGCCATTAGCTATTAGCAATTAGCTATTAGCAGCCTTAAAAAGATAACTAGCAACTTGCGTTATCTATGGGTTTCCTTACGCAGGAATCAACACTGTGTCAATGATGTGGATGACACCGTTATCAGCACCAACATCTGGTGTTGAAACGGTAGCATCATTCACTTTGACACCACCATTTTCAGCGTCAATTTTCACATCTGAACCTTCAACTGTTTTGGCTGACTTCAGCTTAACTACGTCAGATGCCATCACCTTGCCTGAGACGACATGATACGTCAGGATTTTTTTGAGTTTTGGAATATCCTTAAGCAATGCGTCTACGGTGCCTTCTGGAAGCTTAGCAAATGCCTCATCAGTGGGCGCAAAGACGGTGAATGGCCCAGCACCTTTGAGAGTATCTACCAGTTTGGCAGCCTTGATTGCAGCAACCAGGGTGCTGAAGGAACCAGCTTTAACAGCAGTATCAACAATATCAGCCATGTATTTCCCTAGTTTTGTGGAATCTGTTCACAACGTTTAGTATGACATCTTGCTCTTAGAAATGATGTTTGACTAAGCGTTTGATTGGCGTATAAGTTGTATAGGTTGTACTGAATAGATTTAAATCGTTACAAAACCAGACAAAACCTGAAAATACCTGATTTAAATATCTGCCTTTGGGGTGAAGAACATATGGTATTTATTTATTAAGGGGTAGTCAATACTGATTGATAATCTCTCATTATAATTACCGCAAGATTCACCATTTATTGGCAGTTTATCTCCAAGCAACAGCAAGTGCTACAACTCTAGTATGATGCTAATCAACTCATCGACTGCTTTAACTATTGGTGGGGGTTTGGGGGAGGCTATAAGTCCGACGCTGTAATCTCCGATGAGCGCGTGGGATACATGGACATCCCCCAAGCAAATTTTATCCGGTCAAGCCCGGTAAAATTTGCAACTATCCAGAACACCCTGATCAAAAAGTGAATATAATAATAAGAGGAGGTAAAAGCAATGCAACATCAAGCCGTCAAAGTCAGACTGTATCCGACAACTGAACAAAAAGAGATACTAGTTCAACACTTTGGCTGTTCTCGTTGGTGGTGGAATTATGCACTTAACCTGTGCATTGAAACCTGCAAGGCAACGGGCAAAGGCTTGACTCAAGCTGGATTAAATAAGTTTTTACCAAAGCTCAAACAAGAGAAGGAAACTGAATGGCTTTCTGAGTGCTATTCTCAGGTTTTGCAAGCTACTACGCTCAATTTGGTGACGGCTTACAAAAACTTCTTTGAGGGTAGGGCCAAATACCCTAGATTCAAAGCCAAGAAAAATAAGCAGTCAATTCAGTATCCCCAGTCAGTCAAAGTTGTTGATGGCTGCCTGAAGCTGCCCGGTCGTGTCGGCATTATTAAAGCCAGACTACATCGACCAATTCAGGGAACAATCAAGACTGTAACCATCAGCATGACCCCATCAGGGAAGTATTATGCTTCTGTGCTGATGGAGTCAGAGGGCGACAATCCAATAACCAACGCAGAAGGAAAAGTAGCAGGAATTGATTTAGGGCTTAAGGATTTTGCCATTGTTAACGATGGCAGCAAGACCTCTAAATACGCGAATCCTAAGCATTTAGCAAAACACGAACGTAATCTTCAGCGGAAACAGCAAAAATTAGCCAGAAAGGAGAAAGGTAGCAAGTCAAGAGATAAGGCACGAAAATTAGTCGCTAGGGTTCACGAACGAGTATCAAATGTCCGTCAAGACTACTTACATAAGCTGTCCTTGAAGCTGGTTGACGATAACCAAGTCATCGTAGTCGAAAGTCTCAATACTAAGGGCATGGTTCGGAATCATAAACTAGCCAAAGCAATTTCTGATGTCGGCTGGGGAATATTTGTCAATTTTCTCTCATACAAATTAGGCCGCAAAGGCAAGGTATTGGTAGAGATTGACCGATGGTTCCCTAGCTCAAAACTCGGCTCGAATTGCCACTATCAAGTGGATGAGATGCCGCTAGATGTTAGGGCTTGGATTTGTCCAAGTTGCGGCACTCACCATGACAGAGATGGCAACGCCGCCATCAATATCAGAGCAGAAGGGATCAGAATGCTTAAGGTCTTGGGAACCAGGACTGCTGCTGATGGAGGGGATGTGAGTCCGAAGCTTGGATGCAAGTCTAAGCTGACAAGGGTCCCCCGCGAAATCAGAAGCCTACGCTGTACTCTCTGAGTCAGCGTAGGTAGTTCACTAGTAATATCATGTCTGGTTAATTAGTCATCATTGGAGTGCGAGCGTCTGGCTCGCGAGTGGGGGAGTGCAAGCGAGCGTCTCGCTCGCACTTCAAAATTATAAGCAATCAACCGGACTTGATCTAACTGGGAATTCACAACGGCAATTCGGCAAGAAATTGAAGCTACGTTGCTGTTACCTCAAAAGGAACTGGAAGATCGGGGATGGCAAGGAGATTAAATTGTTAGATCGCTCATTTGGGTTTTACGGCATCGCTTTTTTTGGAATTATTCTGTTACGGTATTTTCTGGTGGCGGGGGGAACCTATTTGTTCTTTTATGCACCATTTAGTCAGTCTTTTATTAACGATAATCTGCGGCATCAGTCTCCCTCCTGGCGATCGATTCAACGCGATATTCAACTTTCTATTCTCTCGGCGGGGGTGTTTGCACTGGCGGCGGCATTCATCCTGTCAGGATACAGTTGGGGTATTACCCGCTTATACAGCCACGCTCAACAGTATGGGCTGTGGTATTTAGGTGTTAGTTATGGCGGGGTGTTGGTTCTCCAGGATGCCTATTTTTATTTCACACATCGATTGTTTCACCATCCGTCACTCTTTCCCTGGTTACACCAGGGGCATCACCGATCGCGCTATCCTACCCCGTGGACCTCGTTTGCCTTTGACCCATTAGAAGCGATCGTTCAATCACTTTTCCTGGTTGGTATCGTCTTTGTGATACCGCTGCATTTCATCACTTTGATTGCGGTACTCACTACCATGACAGTTTGGGCGGTTTTAAACCACCTCGGGATCGATCGCTTGCCCTCTTCATTTCCCCACCATTGGTTGGGTAGGTGGTTTATTGGGCCTGCCCATCATTCGATTCATCATCTCAAATACACCGTGCATTATGGGCTATATTTTACGTTTTGGGACAAACTTCTTGGCACTCAAGACCCAAATTATGAGCAGAAGTTTGGTGAGCATCGGACGAGTAAAGTCGATGAACCTTAACTCGTACATCTTCAGTGCTGAAGCGCCAATCAATGCACTTGGCGTTTGCGTCTAGCGCCCGGTCGCTATAATGGTAGGGACTGAAGTCCCTACTACAAACTTTTAAGTGCGCTTCACCCAGTCGGGTGATTTTTTGATTAATATTCTAAGCTGGTGCGATGAAAATAAATTTAGCAAAAGTTTACAAACTTTTTTGCGGAAAAAGCCTAACTTGGGTTTAAAGAATAAACTAACAGATCGCGCTTGGCTCAAAATTATGACATTAATGCATAAATTCAATCACAACCCGGCATTGAAACTGACTCTAGCCGCAGTTGGGTCACTGTTATTTTTAACTCCATCGGTTAAAGCAGCGATCGCACTACAAGATCTGATGAGATTCCATTGGTTACAGCGTCCAATCTGCGATCGCGCTTTCTGGGTACTAGACCAAAATCTCGTTGGTTACGGGTAACGACTGTGGCATTAAGAGATAATGCGATACCATCTTCGATGGTTGCCAAGGGCATCGCAGCTATTCGCATATCTTTTTGGAGGCGATTTTTTCGCAGGGGAGGATTCTCTTTCAGCAGGTGTTTGAGACAGTCATCAGCTAGGGGTGTGAAGTCTAGAATCTCAACTGTTTGGAGATATTTGACGGTTGTCCAAAGTTTTGAGTAGAGTGCGGGGAGATTATGCACTGCTGAGGGATCGTTAATTCTGCCAATCCAGCCGTTGAAAAGTTCTTGAACCGTAATTACCGTCACAGCAATTTGATGTAGAGAAGCGTTGGCGGTAACTTGGGGATGATTGCAAAGAATTAGTGAAACATGGTCAGTATCGAGAATATATCGAGACACACTAAGCAACCTCTACAAGTAGTATGAGGAGTCAACTTCAGTGTCATCATCTGAGGTTCGCTCGGCTCGAATTTCATCCATGATTTCCTGAAAATCTGGATCGTCTTGAAAGACACCAGCAAATTGCATCCAGGTAGGTGGTGAAGCGTCAAGTGGCACATTCGGTGGAAATAGCTTCGATGTGGCTGAGTCTTTCTAAAAAGGTGGCTTGCAGTTGGGCGTAGACGCGAAGCGGCTTGTCGTCAGACATCGCTTCTTCTCGTGTTTGTGCTTCGACGCGAAAGTTGGGAAACTCAAAGATAGATGCGACAAATTGACCATTTTTGAGGGTTTCTACTAGGAGTGTCACCTTCAGGTTTGCCGATGGCTGGGATTGCGGTACATTTAGATTGATGACCATGTTTAAAACACTTTAAGTGTCTTTCTCATTGTACCGTAGTCAATCCAGTAGGGTGAGATGCCTAGGTTGGGCTACGCCTACGCATTTGCTATTTCGGCGATCGCTTGACTTTTATGTAATGGCATAAATGCCTTTAATGTTTACGGAGCATAGCTTAGAGCTTTTCTTAGTGCCATTCATTGCAGGTCGTTACAATTACAGGGTGTTTCATTGCATGAAATTTTAAAAACAAAGCGATGCCGTGCTTTATGGTATTTATCGTCACCATAAAAATTTACATACATATTTTTTAGCTCATCTTTTCTATATAAATTCAAAGACTTGCTTGATTCATCAATGCCACGTTGTTCTGATTTTTTATTTAATATCTGCTGCAACGATACATTATCTGAAATAAGTAGCTGGGTAAGATTTTTTACCTGTGCATAAAAAAGTGCATGATTATTGTCAAGTACTTTATCTACCAAGCCAAGTTGTAAAGCATAATTAGCACTGATAGGTAAACACTGTTCAGTTAGCTCTATCGCTTTTTCATTGCCAACTCGCTTGGGTAAACAATACGTCCAATATTCAGAACCAAATAAATCTCCCATACTTTTGTAGTGAGGGTTCATAATAACGCCATTTCTTGCAAATACAAAATCAGCACATAAGGCTAACATCACCCCACCAGCAGCTGAATTACCTGCCATAGCAGAAATGGTTAATTTATCAGTTGTAGTAATGATCTGGTGAATAAAGTCATCTATTGCATTAATGTTAAACCATGATTCATTAGCTGGACTTTTCGCTACTTCGATGGTATTTAAATGAATACCATTTGACCAATAATTTCTGCCACCTAATAAAACAATTGCTTTAATGGGTAAAGCCGCTATGTGCTGGTAAACTTTTAACAGTAGTTGGCATTGTTGAGTATTCATTGCACCGTTATGAAACTCAAAATGTAGGTAAGCAACACCATCTTCTAGTGAATACCATACCTCCTGACAAGCAAGCTGTTTCCCTTCTTTGCTATAATCAATTTCAATGTTTTTAACTTCTTTAGGAAGCAAACTACCTAATATCTGAGTTGAGGGTAATTTTACACCTTTTTTACCTTTTTCCAGTTTCTGTTTTAAATGCCCTATCCAAACTGCTCCGTCTATTGTTGCTCGACAAATTGCCTGATTAGCCGTAGCGATAACTTCTCCTGGCTTACCTGTTAATGTTTCCTCTTTATGGACATTATGTAAAAATACGGCTTGTCCATAAATCTCATCTAAAACCCCTGGTGAGCCATCCGCTGCATGTATATGCCTGGCAATATCATCGCTTGTCTGAGTTTGCCAATTAATACTTCTATCAGCTTGTTTCATGAACGGTTGAAATTTTCCAATAACATCGGCCTGTTCACAATTTAAAGCTTCAGGCTTAAAATCTGGCGATTCAAAATAGGTTAAAACCTCCCATAAACATTTAACCGCAGTTTCAGTCACTTCTCGATTATAAATACTGCTTTTTGAAGCAGTACGCATAGGAAAAGTTTTGCTAGACCATATATCGCCCGCATCCATCTCTTCATCGGCTTGCAATAAGGTTACACCCCATTCAGCCACATTATTTTGAATTGCCCAATCTAAAGAGGATGCACCTCTATCGCCTTTAATGCCTGGATGAACAATAATACAGGGATAATTTGTATAAATGTCCTTAGAAAGGTGTCGCGTTAAAAAGGGACAAAGAATTAAATCAGGATTAAAAAGTTTTATTCCTGCTAATAATTTTTCATTATCACCGTGATGAAGCTCTACAGACACTTTGTAATTAGCATCCATTAATTCGGTATAAAACCGTTGGCTTAAGCCATTGAAGGCTGTTGATATAAGTAAAATTAGCATTTATTTTGAATATCCTTATTTAGTTGAAATTCTAAGTCAGAAAACGCTATCGCCAACACCCATTTCAAAGAGTATTCCGTCCTTGACAGCGATTAAGGGATGATTTTGGTTATGAGGTAGTCTCCTGTTTTACCCAATTGATGACAGTGTTGTGGCTAACCCCAGTTTCCCGCCCGATCGCTCGACACCCCATACCATCGGCATACAGCTTGAGGCAACGTTCCCGCACCTCTGGGGGATAGCCTTTGGGAGAACAGGAATCGAGAAACTGGCGATCGCATTTTTGGCAGAGGTAATTTTGCTTCCCTCTTCTGTGACCGTTCTTGCATATGTGCGTAGACTGCAATTGCTATTTCGGCGATCGCATTTGTTATTTCGGGAGTCGCCGAAATAGATATTGAGACGGCAATGGGGTTTGGGCAAAGGGGCGATCGCCTTTATTCTAGATACCTTTGACATACTCCCCACACCTTTAGGCGTGGGGAGTATGTCAAGGGCATTTAATTCTCTTGCAGTTTATTAAACATTCAGAAAAGCCACAATCTCCTTCGATCACCGCACAATTTGATGCTATTGGTAAACACTTGCGGAAACACACCGTCTCACAATCTTGACTCGGAAATATACCTCCGTCGAGTACCGTGGCTGAGCTTACTTTTCTTCTGAAGGTGAATTAGTGCTTGCCTAATCAACTATTAAGTCATTCAGAGGGAAATTAGATGGTGCTAACGAGTGTAACGCACCCTACGAAAGTGGCGATCGCACTGTCTAGACCCGTTGGAAACCGACATCCAGGCGCGCGTATGTATTCCAGCAGGTCAGATACCCTTTTTCTTTCTTATCGTACGACATCTCTTGGTGGTTGTAGTCGGATCTGAGATGAGATCCAACCACCGTAAAACCCGTAGCCCCACTCCAGCTATAGAAGCCAACGTAGGCACGATCGCTCACGGACATGTACCGATTTGTCCCCCTGATTCGATAATAGTTGACCCCGTTATACGGGTACCACTCCAGAGTCAATGCCTCAGCTTGACTCACGAGCTTCGCCCATTGCTTGGAGTCTTGCCCGAGCCAACCCAGGTGAGTTCCATTTTGAGACAGACTCACCCTGTAGAATTGGCCTGCTGCTGCCACGGCAGTTGCTGTCGGCTCTATGTTCATGGCTTCGTCAAACGTGAGGGCAGTCGCTGTCGGCTCTATGTTCATGGCTTCGTCAAACGTGGTGGTTGCTTTGTCCATGTCTTCGGAAAGCGTGGTGGTTTCTTTGGCAACTGTGGGATTCATACTCATGATTTTGTTCCTTTTTACGTCATTACAAGAAGTAGACGATTCCAGTAGTCAATTTCTGAATTTTTCGCTCGCGTTAGAGGCTTTTTTTTTCCTAAATCGCTGCCTCCCATCAAACCAGCCTCAAGCACGAGAACCCTTGCACCGCCTCTTCTACCGCCCCTGGGTTTTCCCAATCGTCTCAATTCTGCTGTCCAATCAAGGGATGATTTTGGTTATGAGGTAGCGTTCTGTCTTACCCAATTGATGACAGTGTTGTGGCTAACCCCAGTTTCCCGCCCGATCGCTCGGCACCCCATCCCATCGGCATACAGCTTGAGGCAACGTTCCCGCACCTCTGGGGGATAGCCCAAGGCAGAATAGGAGTCGATAAACTGGCGATCGCGAAGCTCCTCTGAAGGAGGCTTGCGTAGTACCACACAATGAAAGACTCAAAAGCGATCGCGCTATTTTTATAGTCTAGCTGTTTAGGCTATTAGGGTGAATTATTATCAGTCCTTCAATTGCGACGAAATCTTGGGGATTTAAGGTGAGGATATGAGAGATATTATGAGTTAACATTACTGCTTGTATGCGGAGATCGTGGGCGCGTTTACCTGAAATTTTGACCAGAGGTAACAAGACTCAACCATTGGGGAAATATTGCAGGTGTTTCTTCTAGCAAGTCGAATTGATTAATCAACATTTGTACTGCTTGTTCAGTTTTTTCTACTGTCCATCCTAGTCCATTGACAGTCATAGGACGAGTGGCTACAACCCAAAATTCAGTGATAACTTGAGAGGTAATAAAGCACTGACCACCTTCTACTAAGATTTGTGAAATAGCATTGTTTATCAGGTTATACTCAACGGAGTCAGTATCAGTAAACCTGAGAATAATATTCGTATCTAGCAAATAGTTGGTCATCTGCCTCGCTCATCATAAATATTTTCTCGGCGTAGAGCTTCATCAGATAGATTAGCATTACTTTTAGGAAATTGAGCGACCCATTGACGAAATTGCTCCGCTTTTTCGGTTGAGGTTACATTTTTGTGAGTGGTTACCTCTATTTGCCTATTAGAGAGCATTTCTTGAAATAGTTTTTGGTCTTCAGGTGAGAGGTTTAATACCACTTCTACAAGAGAATTAACAAGCTGTACATTCATAGTTCTCTCTGAGATTTTTGGGCTTACACTCTATTATATGATTTTGGGGTACATTCCTTTCCCCTTTAACCTTTCCCCCAACATAACCATTAACTAAGTAATTGGTGCAAGATATGAGATAGTTAACCCTTCTCCTGTCTTACCCAATTGATGACAGTGTTGTGGCTAACCCCAGTTTCCCGCCCGATCGCTCGACACCCCATCCCATCGGCATACAGCTTGAGGCAACGTTCCCGCACCTCTGGGGGATAGCCCAAGGCAGAATAGGAATCGACAAACTGGCGATCGCACTTAACGGGACTTAGACAAAAAATGAGGTCAAAATGGCTTCAAACCTAGACAGAGAAAGACTTTTAGCTCGAATTGGCATAAATTTAGTACTGACAAGGGTTTCAGGCATTTTTAGGGCATCGACCTCTTTCGCTGACCCAGAGAGGTTTTCAGCCCCTTTAGTGGCGAAAAAATATCTAAGTCCCATTAAACCCATAACCGACTTATCACCTGCAAAATGAAAGCTTAAACAGCGATCACACTGTTCAGTTTGATGAGAGGAATTGCTCTTACCCTTCAGGTGCAAGATGTAAGGTGTCCAGTAATTCAAATACCAAGGGTGGATACAGGGTTACGGATCGCTTTTTACCCAACTGATGACAGTTTTAATTAAAATTAATCTCTTATTTTAAGACATTATGTAAGTTGGGTTTCGTTACCTCAACCCAACCTACAAGAGCGGCGATCGCACTATTAAGACTTACCAAAATCCTGCGTCCATAAATCATTGCCATAACCAACACCAAGGTGCTGATATTGGGGACTGAGGAGGTTTTCTCGATGTCCAGGATGATTCACCCAACCAGACACAACACTTTCAGGAGTATGATATCCTTGAGCAATGTTCTCTGCAATTGCTGACCACTTATAGCCGGTCTGTGAAATGCGACCCCCTAACGAAGGTTCTCCTGGAAGTTGATGACTCAATTGGTTGTCCTTTATCATCAGATCAGTATGAGTTTGGGCAGCAGTCATCAACTGAGAATTTAGACTCAGTGGTGAACTACCGACTCGACTGCGCTCCACGTTTGTAAGGTCAAGAATTCTCTGAGCTATACCTCCGTTGGACGGAGCAGGAGAAGCACCAACTTGTTTGAAGGATGAGATCACATCATTCCAGTCATTACTGAAAACAGGATAATTACCAGCGTTGAGCCGAAAACTCCGACCTTGATAGTTCACATCCTCAAAAAACTCCCAGGTTCCAGAGTAGATTTTTACCGAGGATATTTTGTCGTTCCAAAAATCTCCAACATAAGAAGAGTCCTTATCGAGACGGCCTGATGTGGCTCCAGAGAAGTTGGAATCTATAAAAATTTCGATTGACATAATTAATGCTCCAAAATTTCAAACGTTTTCTTTATCCCACATTCCGCACTTCATTTTGTAATACGGACACAAGTGTAATATGTAAGTTGGGTTGAGGTAACAAAACCCAACCTTGTATCTTGGTAGAGTCGTTAATCTATCTTGCCCATGCCAATCCTGCTGTTACAAGTTGTTGATTGTTCAAACCTTGTAAATTTGGTGTGGAGGGGCTATGACCTTGGTCTTCCACGATCAAAGTGTTTCGTTGATCATCATGGCTCATGCTCTGTAACGCATGGGTATCACGAATTCCTGCTTTCAGTAGAAACACCGTAATGGCAGCCTCCCCGATCAAATCATTGTTATTTAACCCCTGGTAATACCCCACACTTTCATTGCTGTTATGGGTCATTGCCACAATCAGGCTATTCCTTTTGTCATCGGCTGACATGTTCTTTAGTTCATCCGCAGTGCGCCATGAGCCTACTTCTAATACTCCATCTAATGTAAAGTCAATGTTGAACGACATATTTAATGCCTCTCCTTTTGATTCTTGTACACCTAAAGACGATTCCAGTGGTCGATTTCTGAATTTTTTGATCGCGTTAGAGGCTTTCTTTTCCTAACTCGATGTCTCCCATCAAACCAGTATCAAATGCGAAAACTCTTTCACCGTCTGTTCTCCCTACCCCTGGCTTTTTCCAGTTGTCTCAACTGCGCTGTCCAATTAAGAGATGATATGGAAGTTTAATACCGTGAAAAGTCAGCTCAGCCACTCACCACCCACAATGTTTATTTTTTGCATCGCTTGAGTTTGTAAGTTTTCTCCTGCTTGTAGCTGCCAACTTGGCTTATTAACAAAAGTCACATGAATATATCTTCCCGCTCCTTCTTTCCACTTATCTGAAACTACTTCGTTCAATACTACTTTTCCGTCAGCCCTACCCATAGAACCGATTAAAGTTACTGTCTCCCCAGCTTTAATGCCTTTCGCAGCAGCATTATCTTCTACTTTAAGGAGAGCTTCATGTTTAGTTGCCATAATTATTCCTTGTTTAAATAAATGGTTGGTACTAGAAGGTAATTGCTCGTTTGCCTTCCTTCTGTTTGTAAGACGATTCCAGTAATCAATTTCTGAATTTTTTGATCGCGTTAGAGGCTTTTTTTTCCTAAATCGATACCCCCCATCAAACCAGCCTCAAGCACGATAACCCTTGCACCGCCTCTTCTACCGCCCCTGGGTTTTCCCAATCGTCTCAACTGTGCTGCACAATTAAGGGATGATTTTGGTTATGAGGTAGCGTTCTGTCTTACCCAATTGATGACAGTGTTGGGGCTAACCCCAGTTTCCCGCCCGATCGCTCGGCACCCCATCCCATCGGCATACAGCTTGAGGCAATGCTCCCGCACCTCTGGGGGATAGCCTTTGGGAGAACAGGAATCGACAAACTGGCGATCGCATTTTTGGCAGAGGTAATTTTGCTTCCCTTTTCTGTGACCGTTTTTGCATATATGCGTAGACTGACAATAAGGACATTGCATCCCTCGATTGTGCAAAGCTTCACCACCAGCCTCCGATTGAGTTAACAAAGTTGGCGGCAACCCTTGTTGTATCTCTTTGTTTAGATTCGCCTCCGTTGGGTTCTCCTTTTTTATCGATGGGAGGGGAATTTCTAAGAAGGCAGAATCATCCTCTTCTGAAACTGAAAGATACTTGTTCATCTGGGGTTTCAGAATTGCTCGCGCCTGTGAAATCCGTTTATAGACGTTATCTATGGAAATCCCGAGTTTTTGGGCAATATCTAGGTAAGACATATCTTGCTCAAAACGCATGATAAAAGGCGATTTCAGTCGGGGAGACAGAGCATTAATAGCACGGCGGATGGTTATTCCTATCTCACTGCCGAAAAGGGCTGATTCAGATGACTCAACTGGAAATGTTACAACTTCTACTTGCCCAGCTATTTCTTCAAAATTATCTATCCCTATTGCCCTTCTGCCATGCTCTCGGTGTATGTCTATACAAAGATTATGAGTAAAGCGCGTCAGCCAAGCTTTAAGATTGGTGATTTTGTCAGCATGGTGGGGTAATTTATCCCAGGCTTTGAGAGTCGCTTGAGAGAGGGCATCTTGGGCATCTGTAACATTTCCATCCATCCAAGTTAAACAGCAATGATAAAGATAGTCTTGGTATGGCATCCACAGTTGCCAAAAGGCAGTGCGCTTCCCTTGAGATAAACTTTTTAATAGAAGCTTTTTATCTGATGGTGATTCTTGCATGGCGGTTCTGTTGCAAAAAGAATGAATAGTAGGGAGCAATGCAAAATTGTGGGGTCAGGGTGCAATTAAAAGTGGCATTTTAAGTCAAGCAGCATTCTCAGCGAGATCCAGCCAATAACATTGCCAATCTTGATTTGCCCGCAGCACTCTCCGTGCTAACATTGCCCAAGCATTTTCGACACTCCACCAACTGCCACAGCGTTTGATCCAAATAAGGTAGACCAGGGTCTAATCTTTGGGCTTTTAGGCTTACGCGGATAGAAGCCGTGACCGATGATGCTACGGGGTATGCGAGGTCATATGTGTAATCCAGAGGCCGATGAGGGATGGGGCATTCACAAAGCCATCCCCAGATGGCTTTGTCCAGGCACAATCTCCACCTGGGACTGCTCAATAACCCTGGTCGCATGTTGGGCAATTGTTTTAGATATACCCAGGTTTATTATGAAATACTGCTGCCATCAACCATGTTTAACCAAGCGGTTGATTTGTATAGATTGTACTGAATTAACTCAAATCGTTACAAAGCCAGATAAAAAACCCCAAACTTTTAACTGTTCGTAGTAACGACTTTAGTCGTTTTTTGTAGGCTGGTAGGGACTCAAGTCCCTACTACAAACTTTTAAGTGCGTTTCACCCAGTCGGGTGATTTTTTGATTAATATTCTAAGCTTGTGCGATGAAAATAAATTTAGCAAAAGTTTACAAAATTTTTTCGGGAAAAGCCTAACTTGGGGTTGAAGAATAAACTAACAAATCGCGCTTGGCTCAAAATTAGGACAAAAACAGGCAGAAATTATGACATTAATGCATAGATTCAATCACAACCCGGCATTGAAACTGACTCTAGCAGCAGTTGGGTCACTTTTATTTTTAACTCCATCGGTTAAAGCAGCGATCGCAGACTCCAGCATTTCCTCTATCCATAATCGCACAACCTTGGGACATGTGGCAGACGATCGTCCGATGCTAGTAGCTCAAGCAGATTCTGTTTGTCCGCCCAATAGCGGTGGGAGTCAGTTTGTGACGGCGGAAACCACAAGCTTTTACATCTATATTTGCGGGGGCGATTTGCCCAATACTTATGTTGGTGTTGCTAAAAATCGCC
This sequence comes from Microseira wollei NIES-4236, assembly GCF_020521235.1. Taxonomy (GTDB): domain Bacteria; phylum Cyanobacteriota; class Cyanobacteriia; order Cyanobacteriales; family Aerosakkonemataceae; genus Microseira; species Microseira wollei. The sequence goes on from NZ_BLAY01000001.1 coordinate 72,509, forward strand.
GAACGGGGGGTATTATTCTGCCGCTGCAAAGCTCTAGTAATGACCGATTTGTTGCAGTTAACCGGAATGTGCGCTATACTCTCACCCGCAGCGAACTGATTGTGACTCAAAATGGGCGAGTAATTGTCAGAGAAAGAGCTACTTGGAAATGGTAGAAACCCACTAGAAACCCGGTTTTTTCAAAAAACCGGGTTTCTAAGTCATTTACAATTATGTAGGGGCACGGCGTATAACAATTTTTGGTTTATATCAAAAGATTGTCTAATGTCGTGCCCCTACTTGCGCCTGTTGATGTTCCCTAATTTCCTCACGTTTTTATTATCATGCTGCATTTCAAACGTTCCACCTTAATTGATGCGCCGGTAGAAGTTGTTTGGCGCTTCCACGAAAGACAAGATATCCTGCAAATTCTGACACCGCCTTGGCAACCCGTGCAAATTGTGCGCCGCGAGGGGGGTTTGGATGTGGGTGCGATTACAGAGTTTCGCATTTTTTTGGGACCAATTCCGGTGCAGTGGGTGGCGCGCCATACGGAATGCGAACAATATCGGTTGTTTACCGACGAACAGGTTACAGGGCCGATGCAGTCGTGGGTGCATCGCCATCAGTTTACCACTGTTGATGGGAAAACTAGACTGACGGATGCGATCGCATATTCCCTCCCCGGCGGTTATCTTGCTGAGTTCGTCTTGGGTTGGTGGGTAAACTCGCGCCTCGATGAAATGTTCCGCTACCGCCACGAAGTCACAAAACGCGAGTGCGAGAAATAGTTTTTCGGAATTTAGTCTTAGAGAAGTGTAGTTTATTTTTGGGTAATAGGTCATAGGTTTTTCCCTGCTATGACCTATTTCAGTTTGCAGTTGCGCTGACACTTTACAGCGGATTGCTTTTCGAGTGAGGGAAAGCCTTTTGGCTTTGAATGCAATAGCGGCAGCAAAAATGGCAGCGCGCTTGACAAACTCAGGTGTACCTCATACAGCTGCAATCCGATCTAATTCAAAATCCCAAATACTTAAAAACTTTCCGGAATATTATTGACTAAATTAGAAGTAGTAATTACAGAGCAATTGAACAAATTATCTAACAGCTAAGGACGGCTAACTTATGTTTTATAAATTTAATTTAAAACAAGCGCTGAAAATGACATTAATCGGTGCTGGGATTTCATTATGCTTGACTCCTGCTGCTCAAGCTGGTCAATTAATGAGGAGCATTTATGGGGTTAATAATCCGTTTAACTATCCCCATGTAGTCGCTTATGGTGACGATGCTTGTCCGCGCAATACTTATATGTTGCGTTATGCAGAAACGAGCAATTATTACGTGTGGATCTGCGCGACTGAAGGCGGAACTCTTTATTATACAGCTCAAGCCAAAAATTTAAACCGAGGCGGTATTACTCTCCGCATTCGCAGCTATTCTGGGGAAAGATATGTTGCTGCTAATGGGAATACCCGTTATATTGTCACCCCTTCTCGGTTAGTCGTAACTCAAGGTTCTCGCACCATCCTCAGCGAACGAATTTTGCAATGGCAAGAAGGAACTGGACTTGAAGGTTAAATTGACAGCTTTTTAGAGTTTTAAACGTGTTTCTCCTAGAGATTTTTAAAGTTATACCCAGATGTCATCATCTGGGTGTTTTTTTAGGTAAATTATTGCCTATCACCTTTGTTTCTGTGTAGGGGCACGGCGGGAGAAACATTCCGTACAAGAGAACATTTTATGATTGCCGTGCCCCTGCAATATTCCCAACGATGGGAAAGGCAACGAGAAATCTACGCAGAAACAAAGGTGATAGCATCTTCGCACATCAGTCATAATTAAACCAAACTACAATTTTTCTCCAAATAAACGACGTAATAACGATGGATTCTTTTGCTTTTCATCGCCATGATGTTTGTTTTGTTCTGTCAGCCTATAAGATTGCTGAATCATTCGATTCAGTGCTAAACTTTTTTGGCATTCTATTTTACTAATTTCTGAAATAACTTTTTTATTACGCCGACTGTATTCTTTAATTTCTTCAGGTAAATTCACTAGGCGTAATTTCAAAGCAAAATCCTCAAAAAAGTAGCGGATTTCTCCAGTTTGAGGCCAATGAGGATCTAGCCAAAGGATTAGCGGGGAGCTTTGAACGGTTTTATCATCTTCATCATAAACAAGTTCTAGATTGAAATGATAAATATAAGAGGTATAAATTAGGTAAGAAAGCTGGCGATCGCTTATCAATTGCTGGGACGTTTTAGGCATAGACAAAGTAAAAGTAAATCGATCCACATCATTACAAGCAACGCACTGGGAAATCTTAAACTCTTGGGTATAGGCAGATTGATCGATCAAAAATTGATGGTTATTATCTAAAGCATCTTCCTCAAACAAGCAGGGTATATCAACATTGAAATGTAAAAATGCTGGCAAATTTAATTCATAATTATAACTAGGTGTAACGGCTCTACTGGTTGACCTTTGTTCAGATGGTGAATAAGGAACTAAAGAATATACTGCATCGGGTTCAGGTTTATGAACGATCCAGCTTTTGAGAACCCAAGCATTGCTAAACAGAAACTTAGTGCTTTTGAGAAAAGCCACTTGACTGCCAATATTGCGAACTTTAAGGTCAACGATTGGAGACTTGCGATCGCCTTCTAGGGAAACATCAACGATTTTGATTAGCGAATCATTGACTAACTCAGAATGACTAGCCAAACGAATTTTATAACCTGCTTCTTCCAGCCAGATAGCAACATCTCTCCAGTCTTTTAGCGTGTTGAGGGGTCGTAGGGTGAGTATTTCTACGTAACGATACAATCCCCTGGATAAGTCCACTCGCAGTCCCCTGGGTTCCCGATTCAGTTGGGCGGCGATTTCAGTAGAACCATAACTGCAAAGCAACCCCCGCAAGCAAGACATTTCTACGGGAGTTAGTTGTTTGGGTTTACCAGTAAATTGCGTTTTGGCAGCGGCGAGATCTTGGTAAAGCTTTTCTAGATTCCAGTCGTTTTTAGCTTGTGCAAAGGGTTCTGGGGTAGGTGCCATCGTGAAAATTTCTCCTCACTTGCTTCCCAACATGCTAACAAAATTCCTAACACTGGTTAGGTGATGACCTAGAGCTGCGGCAGTTAGCTTGGTTTCATACAAGCAGCAACTAGCAAACTCCACGCTGCTTCCCAAGGCAACGATCTTAGAGCAATTACTGCTTATTTTCCCTTGTTTTGGCTGGATTCAGAAACCGGGTTTCTCTGAAAAATCGTCGCTTTGGAAGGGGAGATATGCCTCGCTTCCGCACTCGCGTTCGCAGCAAGAAACTTTGGTGATAGGTTCGTCGGTGCTTTAACGATTGGTTTTCTGACTGTCGCAGCAGAAAATCAACTGCGACAGCTGCTAAAAACCGAGTACGACGAAGACGAGCTAAATGGGTTTGTCAAGTTGCAGGAAGCAGCTATGACAGGTCGCGTGAGGCAGGAATCGCGAGAATTGATTCGCTCTCATTGATTCAATAAAAAGGAGAAAAGTTTATGAATACCGTTGGCAGCAAAAACCATCAGTTAGGCGGGTTATATGTCCAATCCCGCGAAGGACAGCAGTTGGTTTTTCCTTTGAAACATACCGAAGTTCAGGCTAAAGTTGCTGGAAACTTGTCGCGAGTCGAGGTGACGCAAAAATTTCAAAACCCCTTCACGGCGACTTTGGAAGCGGTGTATGTCTTCCCGCTGCCTGATGAAGCGGCGGTGGATGATATGGAGATAAAAATAGGCGATCGCATCATCAAAGGTAACATCAAAAAGCGCGAGGAAGCCGTAGCAATTTACGAACAAGCTAAACAACAAGGTCGCACCGCTGGGTTATTAGAACAAGAACGAGACAATATCTTTACCCAATCTCTTGCTAACATCAAACCAGGGGAAGAAATTGATGTCACAATTCGCTATACCGATAGCTTGAAATTCGAGGGTGGCGATTACGAATTCGTCTTTCCAATGGTTGTTGGGCCTCGCTATATTCCCGGAACGCCGATCGATCCAAATGCGACTAGCGCCACCGCAATAGCACCGATGACATTAAACGAAGATAGCGATCGCGTACCCGATGCTGAGCGTCTGAACGCACCAATTTTACCCCCTGGAACTCGCTCTGGACATGACATTAACGTAACGGTAGAAATTGATGCAGGAGTGCAAATAAGAGAAGTGCGATCGCCTTCCCATCAAATTAACATCGAACATGAAGGTCAAATTGTGCGGGTAAAATTAGGCGGCGAAGACACAATTCCTAACAAAGATTTAATTCTGCGCTATCAAGTTGCCGGTAACAATACGCAAGCTACCGTACTAACTCAGTCAGATTCTCGCGGCGGACACTTCGCCATTTATCTGATTCCCGCTTTGGAATATAGCAGCAAACCAATGAAATAGTGCCAAAAGATGTTGTATTCCTAGTCGATACTTCCGGTTCTCAACACGGCGATCCGCTGATGAAATGTCAGGAATTGATGCGGCGATTCATCAATGGATTGAACGCTTACGACACTTTTTCGATTCTCGATTTTTCTAATAGTGTCAGACAATTATCTCCCACACCGTTACCAAATACTCCCGAAAATCGTGCTAAAGCAATTAACTACATCAACAACCTACACGCTGCGGGTGGGACGGAAATGCTCAGCGGTATTCGCGCCGCGATTAATGTCCCAACACCACCAGGACGCTTGCGGAGCGTTGTATTGCTAAGCGATGGTTACATTGGCAACGAAAATGAAATTTTGGCAGAAGTCCAAAAGCACCTGCAATCGGGAAATCGCCTTTATAGTTTTGGTGCTGGCAGTTCGGTGAATCGCTTTTTCTTAAATCGCGTTGCCGAAATTGGACGGGGAATTTCTCGCATTATTCGTTACGATGAACCGACTGAAGAAGTAGCTGAAAAGTTCTTCCGGCAAATCAACAATCCCGTACTGATAAATATTCAAATAACTTGGGAACCTACGGGAGAAAATCCAGCGATTTATCCTGCCGTCGCACCCGATTTATTTGCCGAACAGCCGTTAGTTTTGTTTGGACGCAAACAGGATGGTATTGCTGGAAAATTGCACATCAGCGGCATCGCTGCGGGCGGTAAACGCTATCAAAAGACGTTTGACCTCAATTTTGACGAAACGGGTAATCCAGCGATCGCACAGCTTTGGGGACGGGCGCGCATTAAAGACCTAACGAAACAAATGGTTAGTTACGAAACCAAAGCGGGAGTAGAAGCAGTTACCGAAACAGCGTTAACTTATCAATTGTTATCGCAATATACTGCATTTGTCGCCGTCAGCGAAGAAGTGCGAGTCGATCCGGAAGGTGAGAAAATTACCGTGCAAGTGCCAGTTGAAATGCCTGAAGGTGTTAGTTACGAAGGTATTTTTGGAGAAATAGGTGCTGCTTCACCTCCGTCAGCGCCAATGTACGCAACAGGGCGATCGCATTACAGTTACGGAGCTGAAGACATTCAATGTCTCAGTTCTAGTATCGTTGACGAAGAACCTAATTTGCTGAACATGCGTCTTTTTGCATCGATGGGTCTTACAACAGCAAAAGGGATGCGTCGTGCAACACCAAAAGCACCCAATCCCAAGTTGCAAGTTATCAGCATAACAGGATTGGAGCAAGGCGCGATTGATGCTCTCACCCAACATCTACAACTGTTGCAATTGCCTTCTGGTAAGAGTGGCGAAATTGTCTTCGAGTTCAAAGTAGGAAAAGGTCGCGTGAAGCAGATTATGTTAGATGAGGATGCTTCAACGCTGAAAGATGCGGAAGTGGTGGAAATAATTAAGCGCGCACTCACCACCTGGCGTCCTCCCCAAGCTGCTACGGGTACTGTTCGCATCACCTTGCGAATTCTGCCATAATTGCTAGAAACCCGGTTTCTTAAAGAAACCGGGTTTCTTTTCAACTTCTCCTTGAGAACCTAATATAAACGACAACAGAAGATGTTATTATATGGGCATTTTTTTAGGTAAATTATTGCCGAGAAACCTTGTTTATATGTAGGGGCACGGCGGGAGAAACATTCGGTACAACAAAACATTTGATGATTGCCGTGCCCCGACGATTTTTCAGGGTTTCTGTGTAGGGGCACGGCGCGCGAAATATTCGGTACAACAAAACATTTGATGATTGCCCTGCCCCGAGGATTTTTCCGGTTTTCTGTGTAGGGGCACGGCGGGAGAAACATTCGGTACAACAAAACATTTGATGATTGCCGTGCCCCGAGGATTTTTCCGGTTTTCTGTGTAGGGGCACGGCGCGCGAAATATGCGGTACAACAAAACATTTTATGATTGCCGACGATTTTTCACAGTTTATATGTAGGGGCACGGCGGGAGAAACATTCGGTACAACAAAACATTTGATGATTGCCGTGCCCCGAGGATTTTTCCGGTTTTCTGTGTAGGGGCACGCCGCGCGAAACATTCGGTACAACAAAACATTTGATGATTGCCCTGCCCCGACGATTTTTCAGGGTTTCTGTGTAGGGGCACGGCGCGCGAAATATTCGGTACAACAAAACATTTGATGATTGCCGACGATTTTTCACAGTTTATTTGAGCCACACCCCGCTCTAAAGAGACGGGGATTCAGGCCAGGAATTAAAGTTAGCTTTTCGCTCATCAATAGCTATCTGGCTAACCGTTTCTGGCTTCATGCAGAACTGCTCTGAGGGTGAATGACTCAACCTACTTTTGGACGCGCCTAATCGTTCGCAGTTGATTTGAAAGTCCTTCCATGCCTGCATTAAGTAAGGCTCCGACCTTTCCCACTCATTTTGAGCAAGATGCAATAGAAGGTTGTCTTCGTCATTAACAAATCTACTCAGGTATGCACTAAAAAGATCGCGATGCATCACCACTCCTGTTTGGTCATAGTGAACGCGCTCTGAAAGTTTTTTCTTAATCCGTTCACCAGTCAAATGGGTTTGCGACAGTGCAGTACGTGAAGTAGAAAACTTAACGAATTGCCCGCCAGCACTTACAGCAAGAGCGAGCTAATTCAGATTGCACAAAACCGGGAGACTTAGCAGAAATGGCTTTACCATATCGCCTCTGCCATGCCTTCACCGATACATTTTCAGTTTTGATCTGATTACCATGCCTCAAAATCTCATTGACGATTCTCCGGTTTTGAGACTTAGCATAAGCGCTCTTGCGTCGATCTATTTCTTGCTTTTTGCGAGCTAACTTTTGATAGGTTTTGGATTTCTTCCATTGACGCTTACCCGGTTTTGTTTTACCTTTCTTCAGGACAATCTTACGCCCTACTTGACCAGAAAAATCTCTTGAGTAGTTGTCAGGATTGCTGGCTCTTTGAGAGCGCTGCATCTGACGCTGTAATGCTTTGATTTCACGGGAGTATGTTGGTACTTGTTCTGCAAATGCGAGCAGTCCGGCGTTGTCACTTACGAAAGCAATGTTGGAGATGTTAATATCTAGTCCAATAACGCCATCAGTTACATAATTTTTCTCTTTTTGATAGGGCTGTCCCTCGTTAATTAACTGAACATACCAGCGCTGCTTACCATTGAGTTCTCGAGCCAGTGCGGTCTTGGGGTTCCCCCAAGTGGAGCATCTGGCGTGCCACAGAAGGCGAACGTATTTTACCGGATGATTTAAGCCATGTTGGATAACAGGGTTTTGAGCATCAATATCAGAGGTTAGGGTTAACTTACCCCAAACTAGCTGGTCGTTTTTCCACCTAATTCCTTGCTTGTTAGTTTTGCCTTCTACGCTTCTAAATCTGGAAGGTACTTTATAGCGAACCTTTTTGGCTCGCCCAAACATTACTTTTTCGCTGGCTCTAAAAGCGCGAGTGGCTAAAACTTGTTGGGTATTTGAGTCAAGCAGTTGAGCTATCCATTTTGAGCGATTACTAACGATTGTTGCATATGCCTGCATGTCGTAGTCAGAATATCTGTATGCTCTTCTTGCAGCGTTGAATGCGTCACTTCTTTTTTTCTTAGTTTCTCTGTTTATTTGTTTGGCTTGCTGGAAGGCTTCTGAGCTTTTCACAAGATTCATTCTTACCATTGCTTCGTTCAGGCAAGCATTGTATAGTTGTCTCGCTGCTTGAAAACGAGACAGTAGTTCTTTCTGCTGCTTGCTATCTACAATCAGTGGAATTTCTGTGATGAATGATGAAGTCTTGCTTTTAGCCAATTGCTATCACCTCTTGTTGCTGTAAGTTAAATTATAATTTACTCCTTTTAACCTGAGTGTTAATATTAATTAAATTCACCTAATATTGACGGCAGATAAATCTGCTCGCATCGCGTTTCCGCCCCGATTTAAAAATGCGGGGCTACCACGCTCCCGGTATTTTTAGGTGTAGGGGCACGGCGGGAGAAATATTCCGTACAAGAAAACATTTTATGATTGCCGTGCCCCGACGATTTTTCATATTGAGATCTTGCACCAATTTCATAGCCCGCCAGGGAATAAATTCCAAAGCTGACAGCGCAAGTCCGTTAAAACAAACTGATTTGATGGCATTGAGTCGGTTTGAACCGACTTTCGCTATTAGCCCTGCAATTTGCAGGGCGGGCTATGAGATTGGTGCAATATCTGAACATAGAAACCCGGTTTCTTTGCGTCAGTCCCGATCTTATTTCCCCCATTCATACCAGTTCACTTTTGTCATCTTTCTTGGTATATACGCCTAACGGCGTATGCCTAATTGTGCATTACCTTTGGTAAAAAAAGTAGAAAAAATAAAAATGGTATAACCCCAAACAATATGGACTTGCTTAAAAGCTGAGGTAGCCGCTTTGTGGGGGCTATCCTAAAAAAATTTCGCAAAAATCCCTCTAAAGTAAGCTTTCTTTTCCAGGGATATCGCTTTACTTTGGGAATGGGTCATGGCTCGTGGGTCATGGGTAATAATTCTGATCGTTAACCAGGAACTACGAACTATGAACCAAGCAGTTTTACAAGCATAGTCCAGCTTGAGAAATGCCGTGAAAATTCCTAGTTCTATTGTCACTTTAATTGCCGGTATCGTCATAACCCTGGTCAGCCTCTGGTACGGTCACAATCACGGCTTACTGCCAGTTGCTGCTTCAGAAGAAGCACCCTTGGTAGACGGGTTATTCGATACAATGATGACCATTTCTACCGGGTTATTTCTGATAGTTGAGGGGGCATTAATTATTTCGATCTTCCGGTTTCGCCGCCGCCCTGGCGATACGACAGATGCCGCACCCGTTCACGGGAACATTCCTTTAGAAATTCTCTGGACGGCAATTCCAGCGGTAATTGTCTTCATTATCGGGATCTACAGCTTTGAAGTTTACAACTCGATGGGGGGCTTAGATCCGATGGCGGCCCACGGGCATAAAATGGAAGCGAAGATAACGCGGGGGGCTGCGATCGCAGGCACATTATCTCACAACAATACACCCCCCTCCAACCAAGTTGCCGTAGGCGTGGGTGCTTCCCCAGAAAAAGGTGTTACCCCTGAATTAGACATTAACGTAACAGGGCTGCAATTTGCCTGGATTTTTAACTACCCAGATAGCGGTGTTGTCTCTGGAGAATTACACGTTCCCCAAGGGCGGGAAGTTCAACTAAACATTAGCGCCAGCGATGTTATTCATTCATTTTGGGTTCCCCAATTCCGCCTCAAACAAGACGCAATTCCAGGTCAAGAAACCCAGCTAAGATTTACACCCAGCAAACTAGGCGAATACCCGGTTATTTGTGCCGAACTCTGCGGCGCTTATCACGGTGGCATGAAAACGCGGGTTATCGTTCAAACACCAGAAGAATTCGATGCTTGGTTACAAAGTCAAACCCAAGCCGCAAGCAATAACAATTTGAATCAAGCCGTAGCCATTAACCCGCAAGAAATGTCGGCAGAAGAATATTTAGCCCCCTACTCAGAAAAAATGGGAGTTAATCCAGAAACCCTAGCCCAATTACACCATTAAATTGGTAATAGGTCATTGGTAATGGGTAATTGGTAATTCTAAATCAACAAAAACGCCAATTAGCCATTAGCCATTAGCCATTAGCCATTAGCCATTAGCAATTAGCCATGACAAGCAATATAGAGCTTCAAGCCCAAGCCAATAGAGTCGTTCATAACGAAGAACCGCTGTTTAGAAATTGGCGCGACTACTTTACGTTTAATACCGACCACAAAGTTATTGCAATTCAATACCTGGTCACGTCCTTTTGCTTCTACTTAATCGGCGGTTCCTTAGCGACGGCGATGCGAACCGAACTGGCAACGCCAGATGTGGATTTTGTCAGCCGCGAACTTTATAACGGCTTGTTGACGGTTCACGGGACGGTGATGATTTTCTTGTGGATTGTACCGGCAGGCGCGGGGATAGCTAACTTTTTAATCCCGCTAATGATTGGGGCGCGGGATATGGCGTTTCCTAAACTCAATGCCGTTGCTTTTTGGATTATCCCGTTTGGCGGTTTATTGCTGATTAGCAGTTTCTTTTTAGAAGCACCCCAAGCAGGTTGGACATCCTATCCACCTTTGAGCATTCTTAACGCCAAAGTCGGTCAGGCAATTTGGATTACTAGCGTCCTTTTACTCGGTACTTCCTCAATTTTGGGGGCAATTAACTTTCTGGTCACAATCTTAAAAATGCGAATTCCCGGCATGGGAATCAATCAAATGCCTTTGTTCTGCTGGTCAATGATGGCGACTTCCGCACTAATTTTAATTGGAACGCCAGTGTTAGCCGGTGCTTTGATTTTACTGGCGTTTGATTTAATCGCCGGGACGGCATTTTTTAACCCGACTGGCGGGGGCGATCCAGTCGTGTATCAGCACTTATTCTGGTTTTATTCGCACCCAGCGGTTTATATCATGATTGTGCCTTTATTTGGGGCAATTTCGGAAATTATTCCGGTTCATTCCCGCAAACCAATTTTTGGATATCGCGCGATCGCATACTCAAGTATCGCCATTGCTTTCTTGGGTTTACTTGTTTGGGCGCACCACATGTTTACCAGCGGCACTCCCGCTTGGTTGCGGATGTTTTTTATGATCGCCACGATGGTGATTGCCGTGCCAACCGGAATTAAAGTATTTAGCTGGTTGGCAACAATTTGGGGCGGTAAGTTACGTTTAAACAGCGCCATGCTATTTGCAATGGGGTTTGTTTCCATGTTCGTGATCGGCGGAATCAGCGGCGTTATGGTGGCTTCCGTACCCTTTGATATTCACGTTCACGATACTTACTTTATCGTCGCCCACCTGCACTACGTTTTGTTTGGCGGTTCGGTTTTTGGTATTTATGCCTCGCTTTATCATTGGTTCCCCAAAATGACGGGACGGATGATGAATGAAACTTGGGGTATCGTTCACTTTGCCCTCACGTTTGCTGGTTTTAATTTGACCTTTTTACCGATGCACGAACTCGGTTTATTGGGAATGAACCGCCGCGTGGCAGAATATGACCCTGCACTCGCACCGCTGAATTTGTTATGTACGATTGGTGCTTATCTGCTTGCGGTTTCTACTATTCCCTTCCTCGTCAACGCCGCTTGGAGTTGGCTATATGGCCCCTTAGCGGGTGATAATCCTTGGCAAGCACTAACTTTGGAGTGGACAACCCCCTCGCCGCCACCAGCAGAAAATTTTGCTACCACGCCGGTTTTAGCCATTGGTCCTTATGACTATGGTATGGGAAACCGCAACACCGAAGTCGATGTCCCCTTCTCGGAAGCAGAAGATCCAGCTTTATCCGCCGGACCAAATTCTGCACTACGTGCCGATCCCGACCCCGCAAAAGCGGCGCATCCCGACGACCGTCAAGGATAATTTTAGATTTTAGATTGCAGATTTCAGATTGAAATTAAATCTAAAATCTGCAACAGGAATAAAGCTGGGGCAATAAATATGGTGGAACGGTGCGTTACGCTACCGAAGAGAGCACCCTACATATGGAGACTCTGCGTAAGTCCTGTGCAATCAAATTGACCAATTACCCATTAGCCATTAGCAATTAACAATTCATGCAAAGTTCAACTATCGAGCCATCTAAAACTGCTCTAAACTATCACCATAAAGCTGAAGCAGCTCATGGTGAAGCCCATCCCGATCACCGTATATTTGGGTTGCTAGTATTCCTAGTGGCAGAAGGGATGATTTTTATGGGGCTATTTAGCGCCTATCTCACCTTCCGCGCCGTTGCACCCGTTTGGCCTCCCGCAGGTACGCCTGAGTTAGAATTATTGCTGCCTGGAATTAATACTTTGGTGCTAATTTCTAGCAGTTTTGTGATTCACCAAGCCGATACGGCGATTAAAAATAACAACGTCGCCGCAATGCGGAATTGGTTTATCGCCACCGCTGTTATGGGCGTACTTTTCCTCGCCGGACAAGGTTACGAATACAGCCATCTGGAGTTTGGTCTGAAAAGCAATCTATTTGCCAGTACGTTTTACGTTTTAACGGGTTTCCACGGTTTGCACGTTTGCGTGGGCGTGTTGGCAATTCTGGCAGTGTTGTGGCGATCGCTTAAACCGAATCACTATTCCAGTCAACACTACTTTGGCATCGAAGCAGCCGAACTCTACTGGCACTTTGTAGATATTATTTGGGTGATTCTCTTTTTCCTGCTTTACATTCTTTAGATTCCCTCATCAAGCGTTTTTTGACCAAAATGTCCCCAATTGGGGATATTTTTCTTGACTTTCATCTTCAATCTTGACAAAACTACTTTTGGGTGATATAATAAATATTTTTTAAATTATCCTGTGCATGGGTAGGACCTAAATATATCTCCTCGTTCGCAAGGAATGTACAGCTTGTATTGGTCTATCTTTTTGAGTAATATGAATATTCCTTCGCGAACGTGTAACTTATGGCTGAACTCGTTTTAAGCAAACCCCAGGCTCAGCAGTTTAACAATGTATTAAGTTTGGCATTTAAGTGGAAAAAAAGTATAAATTAACATGCAGTACTCAGTAAAAACCCTAGAAAGTTGGCAGGAGTTCATATAACCATTATCTGACCTGAGCCTTGGTTTAGCTGGGTGGGATGCGCTTTCCCGGCAGGCGATCGCGCAGTTTTGGCGCGAAAAATCGCTGTGCGGGTTCGATCCAGACAGCTGTCGTGGGAAAAATCAACTTTTCCTAGTTTAGGGAACCTTTTTGCCGCAATTCGCTCCTAAGCTACAGGTCAGGGTGCGTAGTTTGACGAGCAACTTTGTTTTAAGGAAACAATCAACCGATGAACCACACTGACGATAATCTCCTAGTTCGCAAGGACGCTAAGGATCTCACCCCCCAAGAAAAACAGCGGTTTGTCAACGCGGTTTTAGCGTTAAAAAATAGACCTTCCTCCTACACAATTTTTAATCCCGCAACCAATACGACTGAAACTGCTCCCAATGCCTATGATTACTTCGTCAGGTTGCACCAACTAGCTTTTGGGCAAGTAGACGCGAGGGGAGAAATGGCGTTTGAAATGCCACCCGTCCACGGTGGGCCACCATTCCTGCCGTGGCATCGCGAATTTATCCGCAGGTTCGAGCAAGAACTACAGTTGGTAGACCCAGGCGTCAGCCTACCTTACTGGGACCCCACCAGGTCAGACAGTACCAGAGCCGTTTTCAGCGACGATTTTATGGGAGGTTCCGGCGAAGCGCAAGATAATTATTTTGTGCGAACCGGGCCGTTTAAAGCACCCGATGTCTCGCGGCGGAATCAACCGACGGAACAGCTAAACCAGCAGAACGTGTGGACGCTGACGTTTAATTCGCGATCGCAAGTAAACCCGACCGGACAGGCGCGATTTTTACAGCGCACCTTTGGTTCCATCTTCGATCCGTCCTCAGTATTTTTCGGCAGTGCCAACTTACCGACACAAGCGGATGTAGAAGAAGCCCTCAGCCAACCCACCTACGATACCTTTCGATCCACTGTGGAAGCAACGCCCCACGGACGCCCCCATGTCTGGGTGGGTGGCGCGATGGGTTTGGCGACTTCTCCTAACGATGCGGTCTTTTTCCTGCACCACGCCAACATTGACCGCCTCTGGGATGAGTGGATCGAACGCAACCAAAATAATCCCAACTTTCGTCCGTATCTTCCCCTAGACGGCGCGCCGGGAAGTGCTGGACTTGACATCAACGACCCTTTATTTAATTTCGGGGATGTCTCTCCAGAGCAACTGCTGGCTACCGAACCTCTGGGTTACACATACGATACAAGCGATCGCCAACCCACCCAAACCCCCGACCCCCAAAACCCCAATCCCCCAAGCCCCAATCCCCCAAGCCCCAATCCCCCAAGCCCCAATCCCCCAAGCCCCGAACCCGGTATCGATCCATCCCTACCCCAAATCTCCGTTAACGACCCATCGGTAGGGGAAGGTAGCGGGGAATTAAACTTTACCATCAGCTTGTCGGAGCCAAGCTTGCAGACTGTGACGGTAAACTATGCTTTGACATTTGCCAACATAGAAGGCAATACCGCCTACGAAACAGTTTTATCCGGCAACCAAGAAGTCCCGCCCGTCAATTCCAAAGCCACCGGCTTCGGCTTTTTCCAACTTAACGGCAAAGGCGATGCTCTGACTTATGCAACAAAAATTTCCGGCTTAGATTTTGGGCCGTTGTTGGGCCTAGCGCCTCAAACCTCTGATACAGGGGATGATGTTACTGGCGTTCACTTTCACGTCGGGTCATCAAACGTCAACGGCCCGGTTGTTTTAGATATTTCCAAAGGTCAAGACGCAGACGACTGGAAGGCTACGATTAACCCAGATGGTTCTACCATCATTACCGGGGTTTGGGAAACAACCGATAAAGCCACTAAATCCATTAGCGAGTTTACCGCCAGTCTCAAGTCGGCAACTCCCGGAGACGATACCAAGCTGTACCTAAACGTTCATACCAAAAGGTTGCCAGGGGGAGAAATTCGCGGTCAAATTACCGGCGGACGTCCCGACGTTAGTGCGATTGCCTCTAAGGGTCAGATAACGTTCAGCCCAGGCCAAACCAAACAAGTTATTACTTTAAACGTTATCGATGATAGGCTGCCGGAGTTTGACGAAACAGCGCCGCTCTTTTTGAGCAACCCCAAAGGCGCTGCGATCGCCGACGCCCAAGGTCTTGCTAAGATTCTGGATAATGACGGTGGCGGTGGTGTGGGTCTACCCGAAACACCCCAGACGGGTGGTAAAGGCAACGATACCCTTTCCGGCGACAGCGGCAACAACACCATCTCTGGCGGCGATGGGGATGATTTCTTTTATGCCGGGGATGGAGACGACCAAGTCTTTGGCGGCAAAGGCAAGGACTTCTTCTACGGTGACGGCGGTAACGACGACATCAACGGCAACCAAGGCAACGATACCCTGTATGGAGGTAAAGGCAATAACACCCTCTACGGTGGTAAAGGGGATGACGATGTCTACGGCGATGGGGACGACGATGTCCTTTACGGCAATATAGGTAGCGATCGCATCTACGGTAAAGGCAAAGATCAACTCTACGGCAACCAAGACAACGACTCGATCTATGGTGGAGAAGGCGACAGCACGATCTACGGCGGTCAAGGCGATGACATGGTCTGCGGCGACAGCGGCAACGATGAAGTTTATGGAGATAAAGGTAAAGACACCGTCATTGGTGTCGCTCCCAAAGCTGCCAGACCTGGAATGGGCGAGATCGATCGTCTCACGGGTGGTTCCGAATCAGATACGTTCATCCTGGGAAGTAAGATTGGCGCCTACTACAACGACGGCAACACCAAAGACAAGGGTTTGAGCGATTACGCTATCATTACCGACTTCAACAGCAAGGAAGATTTTATCCTGCTCTCAGGTTCCGCATCCGGCTATCGGCTGGTTGCCTCTCCCAAGGGTTTACCCAGCGGGACGGCAATTTACCAGAGAACCGTTGCTGAGGATGAACTGATTGCAATCGTCAAAGACGCTACGGATTTGAGTTTGTCAAGCAGTTACTTTAATTACATCTAACTGCTGCAATGGGGCAGATGAGCGAGAATCCGTGCATAATACATCCAAGGCTTCCTCATCTTACCCTGTTATTATGCCCCCCATTATCTTGCTGCCCCTATTGGTATTGAGCGTTTTATGCTTGACTAACGCGATCGTGCTTTACCCTTTAGAATTGCTCCGGACGTTTAGCATCCCAGGGTGGCTGAGTTTAGTTGCGATCGCCCTAGTGCTTTCTTGGTGCTTCGGCGAGTAGACCAGGTCGATCAACTTACAATTGATTGGGAATTAACTTTTAATACAAAAGACATCTCCCTAGCAGAGCAAATCCGATCAAAATGGCTGGCAGAATTCCAATTCCTTTTCGTTCTAAGCGTCGTGTCGCAAACCTCTCGCGCGAGGCAAACCCAGTTAGACCTCAAACTGCGGCGCGCCCTACTAGCGCCAAATACCGAGCCGTCGTGTTGATGCTGATGGTCACTTCGTTTATGAGCGTTTGCACGGCTCGTTTGGTGCAACTGCAACTGCTGCAAGGACAGTACTACCGGAAGCAAGCCGAACAAAACCGCGTGCGCTTGATCCCGATGGCATCGGCGAGGGGCAATATTGTAGACCGTAAAGGCAAAGTGATGGCAGCCAGTCGGGTAGCTCGCTCGGTGTTTGTGTGGCCCTTGCAACAAACCCCCGCCCAATGGCAAGTCACGGCGAATAAACTGAGCGCCATCCTGGATATTCCCAGCGAGGAAATCCTGGAAAAATTAGACCAGGCAGGCTATGTATCGGCTTTGCCAGTAAGGGTGGCGCAAAATCTCTCCCCGGAAGCCTTCGTCGCCCTGGAAGAACTGGCGACTCAATTTCAGGGTTTGGAAATCCGCGCCGAGTCGAGCCGTTACTATCCCAACGGGGAAATAGCTTCCCACGTTTTGGGATACATCGGCGAAGCGACGAGCGCAGATATGAAAGCAAACCCCGACTTTCCTGTAGGGATGATTGTCGGCAAAATGGGAGTCGAACGCCTCGCCGATAAACAGATCAGAGGCATCTGGGGCAGCCGCTTGATCGAAGTGGATGCCAGAGGCAAAGAATTGCGCGAAATGGGCATCCGTCAGCCCCAGGCGGGCGCTCAAGTCACCCTCACCTTGGATCTCGACCTGCAAAAAACAGCTGAACAAGCTCTAGGCCGTCGGCGGGGTGCAGTTGCGGTTATCGACCCCAGAACGGGGGCAGTTTTGGCGCTGGCTAGCACCCCGACGTTTGACCCCAATTTCTTTACGCGCAAGGTGTCTAGGGCTGAGTGGCAGAGCCTTCAGGCACGCAACAAGCCGTTTCTCAATCGCGCTTTGCAAGGCTATCCACCCGGCAGTACGTTCAAAATTGTCACCTCGGCGGCGGGGATGGGTTCTGGAAAATATTCCCCAGGCTCAAGGATTGCTACCTCGGCTGGTATCAGTCTGGGTGGATTCTTTTTCGGGGAACACTCAGGCAGCGGTTATGGCGTAATTGGCTTTCGTCAGGCGCTAGCGGTTAGCAGCAATACCTTCTTTTACCGCATGGGGCTAAAAGTAGGGCCAGAAGAAATTTCTAAGTGGGGTCATAAGCTGGGAATTGGCAACGTAACCGATCTGAAGTTGCCGGGAGGCACTCACGGCAGTCTCCCGACGCCGGAGGAAAAACAGAAGCTTTATAAAGAACCCTGGTATCCAGGGGATACCATTAGCATGTCCATCGGTCAAGGCTTAGTGCTGGTGACTCCCTTAGAGATGGCGGTGGTGGTAAGTGCGATCGCTAACGGCGGGATGCGCGTTAAACCCCATTTGCTTGCCGATCAAACTAAAACCGCCGAATATAAACCAGAACCCACAGGTCTATCCCCAGACGCAGTTGATGCGATTCGTTCTGGACTCAGAGCTGCGGTAACACAAGGAACTGCTAAAAAGCTCAACGATGGTTCTCTTCCTCCAACAGCAGGTAAGACGGGGACGGCGGAAGTACCCCACGGTCGCCGAAGCAATGCCGTGTTTGTGGGTTATGCCCCGGTAAACAAACCGACCATAGCGATCGCGGTCGTCGTCGAAAATGGTGGCTACGGCGGCGTGACTGCGGTTCCCATCGCCCGCGAGGTCTTCAGAACTTATTTCAATCAACGCAAATAGGTAATGGGTAATGGCTAATGGCTAATGGCTAATTGTTTTTTGCCATTAGCCATTAGCTATTAGCTAAACCAGCAACGAACTACCCCCGTAAAGATTAGCCAAATCGGAACTTCTTTGTAGCGCCCAAGCCCGACGCACCGCAGCATCAGCATTGACTAACCCATGACCAAAGGTATTATCCCGCCCTGGGACACCCAAGTCCATTGCCGTATTGGTCAAAATTTGACGCACCTGCCCTGCATTTAAGTTGGGATTGACACTCCAAACTAGCGAGGCAATGCCAGCTAAATTGGGATTGGAAGCAGAAGTTCCGGGAAAATAATTCACACTGCCATATTTATCCATCGCGGGCGAATCTGTTGCCGCCATTAAGGTCAAATTAGACCCGCGATTAGAATATGGTGCAATATTTGCCACCTTGGCGTTTAATAAACCATTCACCCACTCGTATTGCCACTGACGTACCCCATTAACATCCCCTATGGTTTGCAATGCGCCAACTGACATGACGTTGCTGTGCGTTGTTTCCAGCCTTGCCAGACCATTAACGCTGGTTAGATAGTTTGGATCGGCGAAATTACCGCCTGGACCGCCATTCCCCGCAGCAACTGCAAACAGGGCAATATCCGAGTTATTTTCGATTAGCTGTTCGAGTTGCTCCCGCGTAGCCCCCCAATAATTTAGCCAACCATCCTCTTGAATTCCTCCTTGGAATACAACTCGCATATTATTGGCGCGTGCGTAATTAATTGTGTCACCAATCCCTTGCAGTAAAGAGACACCTCGATACACGTCGTTCACGTATACTTGGCTGTTCCAATTGATGCCAGCAATCCCAGAATTGTTGTTAGCTGTTGACGACATAATACTAATCGACGAATGCCCGTGTCCGTAAGTATTCTTGCCGTTATTCGGGTTATTGTCATCGTCTTCGTTATCATCGTCGGTTGGATCGGTTATCAAACGCCCCTGTGCTATATCAACGATGCTGCCGCTTGCTCCCGCTGCTGTCAATATTCCCGTATCTAAAGAAGCCAATAATACGTTATTCGCTCCTTGAGTAAAGCGCCAAGCGCTATCTACATCGGATACGTGCAGATTCCACTGATAATCAAAATACCCATCCTTGGGCCGAACTTGCAGTTCTAAATTTGTCCCGTCTGCAAACTTGAGGTTTTCAATTCCTTGAAAATAGATTTCTCCTCCATTAGCCAGGGTTAAATAATCAAAGGCTGTCCCTTTAAAAATTGCTTGATTCGCTGTCGAGTTGGACAATGGATTGAACCCACTGAGCTTCATGCCATTGATGCTCGTCACATCATTGCGAGAAATTCCGGCAAGATTGAGCGTATCTGTGCCGCCGCGTCCCAGAAATACTGCTCCTTCTCCCGGTACGTTCGAGTAATTCAGGGTGTCGGCAGTAAATGTGCCAATGCTTTTATTCCAAGGTAAAATTTCTAAGCTTTGGAAGGGGGAGAAAATCTTTTGACCGCTGGTTGTAGTTCCAATTGCACGAACTAGATATTCGCCCTCAGATAGATTTGAAAAGTTCGCTAGATTAATCAGATTATTAGATAATTTATTCTCAGTCCAATTTCCTAAACTATCTACAATACGATCAAATTGCACAAGTTCCAGCTCAACCTTTGACACAGATGCTCCGTTGGCTAAGTCATAGCTAACCCGGAGCGCTCCGCCTTTAAACACAGTATCGAGAGTGTTATCGCCGGAAGCATCAATTACGCTAAAATTAGTAAAATTTGGAACAGTATTAATAGGTACGATCGCAGGTGGATTGGGGCTGACACTCGGAGGGATTGGATTAGCTGCCAAACCTGTCCAATTTGTCAAGTCTTGTTGGCTAGATGTGTTGCCTGGATTGGGAATGGAAATGTTGGTAAAATTGGTTAAAATGTCGTTGTTGATGCTGTCGCTAGAAGTCTTTGGCGGGTTACTCGATGGGATGGCAGACACCGTAAGATTGTCAGCGTTGCTGGCAGCACCAAATGGATAAATCTTGATGTAGTAAGTGCCTGGATCTAAGATTGTATCGACGGTTTCGTTGCTTGTGCTGACATTGGTCGAACTGTGCAACACCTGACGGCTATCAGATAGCAGCTGCATGTCAGCATTCGCGCTCATGCCGCTGAGGGACATGTGGCAGCCGCTGCGACTGCTAAGAGTGAACTGATAAAGATCGTAGGGGTCAACGGCGTCGATAGCATCGGTAAACCTCTGGGGACTGGAAGTGATATTTAGAACCCTATACGTACCGGATGATTGCCCTGCATTGTCGAATAGCATAAATAACCCCCTTAGGGATCGTACTTCCACTATACAGGCGAGTTTCGGGTATTATGGGCTACAGAAAGAGTTTTACCTAAAAATTACAAAATCTTTATAAAAGCTTTAAAATACCTATTTAGATAGATGCCCCAGATGGGTTCCCTAGCCAAATCCCTGACTTTTCGCCACAAATCCGCGCGATCGCGTTCTCAGGGAAAGAGCGTATTACTTAGTATTGCCTGACACATGTTCTTTGGATTTGCATTTGCTCAAGTGCATGTCGCGCCATAGTCAAGCATAAGTCAGGCAATCTCAACTATTTCTCAAGCTGACTCTCAAGCAGCCGTTGTTTTTAATCAATATTATCGCAGCGATCGCGCAGCGGAAGGGAGGCATATCGCCTTATTCATCCTAGAGGAGAAATCATCCCATGCCATTCCTAATGCCTGGGCCACTCAACTACCCGATCTGATATTTTTCTAAAGTCAAAGTGACCCAGAAGTTAGCCACTCATATCCGGCTGAGTCAACAGCGTTGCTTAATTTCGGTATATTTTAGCACGACAAGTTACAAAACTTTGTAAAGTGTTGCCGGAATTCCTTGACGCTTTTGTGAAGCTTTAGCTAAGCTGACTTAGTAGTAAATAAAATACAAACAAGCTACAAAAGCGTTGTTTAAGTATTTTTACGGCGAAGAGAAGTAATTCTTTTTGCTCGTTATCGCGGCGTTGCAATACCGACGGAACCGATGCCAAGCCCAGTTAAAAAAAGGGGGTTGGGGGATTTTCATGGGGCAAAAACGTGAAAGTCAGTAAACCCTGCATCAGTTCTGAGCAAGTTTTAGCAGGAAGCATGAGACAAGGGCAAGCTTGGTGCAACTACCGCTAGTTCAAACCAACACTAATGCTCACTAGAAGCAAAGTATGCAAAACAATCAACCGATCGACGACATAATGGCGTTTGGTCAGCAACAACAGCAGCTGGAAAATCAAACTGTCGAGCGACGTGACGAGAACTTGCGAGATCGCCCCAACCGGGTTCCTGATGCGGAATACGTCCCCAACCAGGTGATTGTCAAGTTCAACTCAGGAGTTCAGACAGCAGACATCGAGTCTTTGCAACAAAGTCTAGGTGCTACAGTTCTCGGCACAACGACAAATCTGGGTATTCAACTGTGGGAACTCAGAAGTCTGACTGCGGATCAAGCGATTGCCACCTTTGGTAACGATTCCAGGATCGAATATATCGAACGCAACTATATCCGCAGTTTGGATGCAACCCCCAACGACCCCAGTTTTAACCAACTTTGGGGGCTAAACAATACCGGACAGACAGGTGGAAAGCTGGATGCCGACATCGACGCCCCAGAAGCCTGGAATATTCAAACCGGCAATAATGTTGTGGTTGGGGTGATTGATACAGGGGTAGATTACAATCACCCGGATCTAGCTGCCAACATTTGGACAAATCCGGGAGAAATTGCCGGAGATGGAATCGATAATGACGGCAACGGGTACGTGGATGATATTCACGGCTATGACTTTTCCGATGGAGACTCGAACCCGTTGGATTATCAGGGACACGGTACCCATGTCGCAGGCACAATAGGCGCAGTTGGTAATAACAGCACCGGCGTTGCTGGCGTCAACTGGTCAGCCAAAATCATGCCGATCAAGATTTTCCCTAACGCCACAGACTTCAACATTGTCAAGGCGATAGAGTATAGCGCCAACATGGGGGTGAAAGTCACCAACAATAGCTGGGGAGGTGGTCCCGGTTCTGCGGCACTCAAAGATGCGATTCAATATGCTGGGAGCAAAGGACAGTTATTTATTGCCGCCGCCGGGAATGATGCAACAAATACCGATATATTTCCCCACTATCCTTCCGGCTTCAACCTGGATAACATTATCTCGGTTGCTGCCACAGACCACAACGATGCCCTAGCCTATTTTTCCAACTACGGTGCCACATCCGTAGACTTGGGTGCACCTGGAGATAATATCTACAGCACCCTACCGAATAACAGCTACGGCACCTACAGCGGCACCTCGATGGCAACCCCCCACGTAGCTGGGGTAGCCAGTTTGATTTGGTCGCAATACCCGAACCTGACAGCACCGCAGGTTAAGGATCGGATTCTGAACTTCGCCGATCCCATTGCTGCCTTAAACGGAAAAACCGTTACTGGAGGACGACTCAACGCTTTTAACTCACTCCTGCTGCAACCGGGTAAAGGTGCGATTAGCGGCATCAAGTGGAATGACAAAGACGTTGATGGTATCAAAGACAACAACGAGTCTGGTTTAGCAGGCTGGAAGATTTATCTAGACCAGAACAACAACGGTAAGCTAGACCCAGGAGAAACCTCTACCACCACCGACGCCTCTGGTGCTTATAGCCTGATTAATCTGCAACCAGGTACTTACACCGTCGCTGAAGTACCGCAACCGGATTGGGAACAAACCTTCCCAACAGGAGGTACGCACGCGGTAAACGTAGCAGCCAACCAGATTGTTGACAACATTAACTTCGGCAACCGCGATACTAATTTTGGTGTCATCAAAGGCACTCAGTGGAACGACTTAGACGGCGACGGCATCAAAGATATCGGCGAACCGGGACTCAGCAACCGGACAACTTATATAGACCAAAACAAAAACGGTGTGTTCGATCCGGGCGAACTGTCCGCTCAAACCGATGCTAATGGCAACTATACCTTTACCGACTTGGCAACAGGAACTTATCAAGTTGGCGCAGTGCCGCAGACTGGCTGGCAGCCGACCTTCCCGTCAGGCGGGGTGCAAACGGTCACTCTCAGCAAGGGCGAGATTGAAACCAAAATCGACTTTGGTAACAAAGCGCTACCCGGAGAAATCCAAGGCATCAAGTGGAAAGACACGGACGGCGACGGTGCTAAAGATGCCAGCGAAACCGGACTTGCGGGCTGGACTATCTTCCTGGACGCTGACTTTGACGGTATTCTCGACCCTGGGGAGACTTTCACCACCACTGGCGTCAACGGCGAATACAGCTTCAAAAACCTAGCACCGGACACCTACACGGTAGCTGAAGTGGTGAAACAGGGTTGGACACAAACCTCTCCTGGCGCCCCTGGTAACAAGAGTTTTGAAACGGGTAACTTCACCAGTTGGCAAACCTTGGGCAACACCAGCATCCAAACAGCTGCCTATGGTGCTACTCCGACCGATGGTACTTATGACGCTTTGATTACCAACGGCGTTGGTTCGGTCAGCGATACAGCATTGGAAAGCTTCGCGGGATTGGCTGCCGGTAGCTTAGACGCCTTGGGCAACGGCAACGCCACCGAAGGGTCGGTTATCACACAAACAATCTCCGTGCCTAAAGGGGCTAAATTAACCTTCGATTGGAACTTCCTCACCAACGAAGGAACGCCCAGTTTCTTCAACGATTTTGCCTTCGTTGCCATCGGGTCAAATCCCTCGAACACACTGGCTAACACCAAGAGTTCTTTCGTCACTTCTCCTACGATTTTTGAGGAAGAGACCGGATTCGGCACCTTCTCCCAAACCTTCACGACAGCTGGAACCTATACGGTAGCTGTCGGGATGGTGGATGTAGGAGATACTGGTTTCGATTCCGGTCTGCTAGTAGATAACTTCTCTCTTACAGATGACGCAGGCAACCCCTTGCCAGGTTCCCACACAATAACGATTAATCCAGGACAAACGGTCAAAGGCGTTGACTTTGGCAACAAGGCACTATCCGGAGAAATCAAAGGCATCAAGTGGAACGACCAAAATGGGGATGGGGTGCAAGACCCCGATGAACCGGGACTGGCAAACTGGACAATTTATTTAGACGCGAACCAGAATAGCAAGCTTGACCAAGGGGAAATCGCGGTCGTCACCGATGCTAATGGTAATTATGCTTTCACCGACTTGGAACCGGGTACTTACACCGTCGCCGAAGTCATGCAAAACGGTTGGCAGCAGACAACTCCAGTAAACCCCACCAATAAGAGTTTTGAAACGGGTGACTTCACCAGTTGGGAAACCAAAGGCAACACTACCATCCAAACCGATGCGTTTAAATCTGGCCCGACAGATGGCATTTATGACGCTTTTGTCACCAACGGCACTGGTTCCTTCAGCGATACGAACCTGGAAACCTACCTGGGTTTGACCCCAGGCAAGTTGGACAGCTTGGGCAATGGCAACGCTACGGAAGGTTCGGTTCTCAAGAAGACAATAACAGTGTCCGCTGGCACAAAGTTGAGCTGCGATTGGAACTTCTTTACCAAAGAGGGAACGCCGAGTTCTTACAACGATTTTGCCTTCTTCTCCGTTGGGGGTGGCGCTTTGACGACGCTGGCAAACACCAAGAGTTCTTTCGTAACTTCTGCTACTTCTTTCCCGAAAGAAACTAAGTTTGGGACTTACAGCTACACCTTCACCAAGGGTGGAACTTACGATGTGGCTGTCGGGGTTGCGGATGTGGGAGATACTGGGATTGATTCCGGTTTGCTAGTTGATAACTTCCAGCTGACCGATAGCAATGGTTTGCCTGTCCCAGCTTCCCAGAAGGTCACTCTCAGTGCTGGTGATATTTTGACACTCCCCATGCCTAAAGGCAAGGGGATTCTTGGCTCAACGTCGCAACTTGCTCGACCAGGGTTGCCCCAAGCAGAGTAGAGGTTCCGACTCCCCAAGCGTTACTTCCCGGATGCCCTCCGGTAGACTTTGCTTTTGACAAAATGTTGATGGCTGCATTCACATCACGTTGTAGAACACATCCACATTTGCAGACGTGTGTTCGGGTTGACAACGTCTTTTTCACGATACTTCCACACCTACTGCACTTTTGGCTTGTGTAGTGAGGTGGAACAGCCACAACTTGAGTGCTGAACTTCCTAGCATTGTATTCCAGCCAACGACGAAAAGCGCTCCAAGCCACATCGCTAATTGACTTGGATAAACGACGATTCTTTACCAGTCCTCTCACATTTAAGTCTTCATAGGCGACAAAAGCGTTAGCCTTGCATACGTTACGCGCCATTCTCTTGGCGTGTTCTTCCCGTTGCCTACTTACTCTTAAATGTTTCCGAGCATATCGCCCTCTAGCTTTTCGTCTGTTGTTTTTCCCTTTTTCCTTTTTATAAATTCTACGTTGAGCGTGTTTGATGGCTTTTTCGGCTTGGCGGAGAAAACGAGGATTTTCTTCGTGATGCCCATTAGAATCGGAGTAAAAATACTCTAATCCCACATCCAATCCAATCTCGCTGTTTCCGTTTCTAGGCTCAAGTTGAGCATCAACTTTGACGCAAAACTGAACATAATAACCATCTGCCTTGCGTACAATCCGGACTCGCTTGATTAACTCGATTGGGTATGTGTGGATATCCCATTTACCCAACAACTTAACTTCACCAATACCTTTCTTGTCTGAGAAAGTGATTCGGCGCTTTGTTTGGTGTAGCTTCCATCCTGACGTTTTGTACTCAACAGAACGGCTATCTTTTTTAAATTGAGGATAACCTTTCTTGCCTGGTTTGTTCTTCTTGCAATTATCAAAAAACCTGTTGATTGCGCGTTCCACGTTTTCAACGGATGCTTGACATGCGTGGCTGTTCAAGTTTTTGACAAAATCAAACTCTGCTCGCAATTGAGTGTTGTACTGATATAGCTGTTTCTTGCCCACTCCACGGTTATCCATCCAATAACGTAATACTTTGTTCCGTACAAACTGACTTGTACGGATAGCTTCGTCTATCGCTGTGGATTGAGACTTTTTGAGAACTGCTTTGTACTCTAGTACCAACACTCTTGAATCACCTCCTGTTTTTTGTTAGTGTATGGCTTATAGACCCATAATAACATATAAAACTTTGTTATGCCAAAGAAATACGCAGCTAAAAAATTAACTGTTCGACTAAGTGAGCAGGAGTGGGAGATAGTCCAGAAGGTGTCGGAGTCTGAAGGTATTGACTACAACGATGTGATTCGTGATGCAGTGCGGAGACTAGGACGGGGAATAAATTCCCCATCGGGCTTATCCCCATAGCTAGAAGCTAGGGGCTTGCGCCCTCCGATTTCCGGTCAATGACATTAATTTTGGCAACCAACAGGTTCCTCAACTGTCTATCAGTAACGCAACTGTTACCGAAGGGGATGTAGGAACTGCCAATGCTACTTTCACCGTTAGTCTATCTCAGCCTGCAACCAAGACAGTGACGGTGCAGTATGCCACGGCGAACAGTACGGCTAAAGCTGGGGAAGACTATATCGCTGCTAGCGGTACCCTGACGTTTAATCCGGGGGATACTACTAAAACCCTATCGGTATCGGTGATTGGCGATACCATATCTGAACCAGACGAGATTTTCTTCGTCAACCTGAGTAACCCTAGCTTTGCCATCATCGCCGATGCCAAAGCTACGGGTACTATCCGCAACAACGACACCAAAGCGACTCTCGGCAAGGACACGATTTACGGCACTTTCGGCAATGATTCGATTGATGGGTTAGCAGGTAGCGATTTAATCTACGGCGGTACTGGCAATGATTCGCTCTTCGGCGGCGAAGGTAACGACTCCCTCTCTGGCGAGGCGGGTAACGATATCCTCAATGGTGGCAATGGGAAAGACTCGCTTGTTGGTGGCGCTGGCAATGATTCTCTCGCTGGCGGGGCAGATGATGACACCCTCGTTGGCAGTGCTGGAAATGACTCCCTCTCCGGTGATGATGGCAACGACAATTTAGTCGGCGGTGCTGGAAATGACTCCCTCTCCGGCGGCAATGGCAACGACACCCTCAGTGGCGTTGACTCCTCCAATAGCGCCCCCGGAAAAGGCGAGTTAGATACTCTGATTGGTGGGCTAGGCTCAGATCGTTTCGTTCTGGGGGATGCTAGCAAGGGAGCCTACTATAACGATGGCAATGCCAGCAATAGCGGCACGAGCGATTTCGCTCTGATAACTGACTTTAGTACCACCCAGGATTTCATCCAGCTAGCAGGAGTTGCTGCTAACTACATTCTGTCTTCCAGCGTCGGCAATACCGATATCTTCCGCGATAACGATGGCACGCCTGGGTTCAGTGCTAATGATGAACTGATTGCTCGCGTGGCGGGCGTGACGGGTTTAAATCTGAGCGCTAGCTACTTTGTCTACGTGTAGTTCTACAGGACTTACCCACGACGATCCTAGAAACCGGGTTTCCAGCTGCGATCTCTAGTTCCAAAGCGACGATTTTTCATAGAAACCCGGTTTCTTTGCGTAAGTCCTGTTCCAGCTAGATCTGGCTAGAACCCCGACTTCTTAAACAAGTCGGGGTTCTGAGCGTTACCCATACCATTATCGCTGCCGATTGTC
The DNA here is from genome assembly GCF_020521235.1 of Microseira wollei NIES-4236. Classification (GTDB taxonomy): domain Bacteria; phylum Cyanobacteriota; class Cyanobacteriia; order Cyanobacteriales; family Aerosakkonemataceae; genus Microseira; species Microseira wollei. The sequence goes on from NZ_BLAY01000001.1 coordinate 100,263, forward strand.
AAGCATATAACAAGATATTAAAGCTTTTATCAAGTTATATTTTTTGAGGGATCGATTCCCAGTTGGAATGCTTACACTTGATTAGTATCGTAAGCTACGCATGAACGGTCAGGTGGCAGCATCACAATCTCAAAGTAAAATAACAGTTTTACTTTCAGCTTCGCGAAATGTGGTGTAGCATTTTTGACTAAGTGGCTAGGGTTTATTAGGATATTATCAAGAGGAATTAACCAGGGGGCGATCGCAATGCTGGAACTAAAATCGCGTCAACTCGATCAATCAGAGGAAGAAACGGCAACAGAAGCATCAGAGGCGGATTTGCAACAGCGGGTGGAAGAGCTGCAACGGGCGGATCGGTCGCTGTACAATCTGATGGGGATGGAAGTCTGGGCGATCGCAAAAACGATGGACGATATATATCCCGGTTTTTGGCATCAGTTTATGGAGAATCGTCGGATTGCTTGTAAGCAGTTTATGCAGGAGAAAAGGCAAGCTCATCGTTCCCAAGATTGATATAGTTTGAAGGTAGGTTTCTCCCTTGGTTCATGTCTGCTCAATTTTTTAGTCAGCCCATACCTGAGATCGGCGTTGAGGAATTGGCTAGCCGTCTAGCATCTGCCACTGATGGGATACAGTTAATTGATGTGCGAGAAATGTCTGAGGTAGCGATCGCTCATGTGGATGGCTTTGAAGTCCTTCCCTTAAGCGAATTCAACTCTTGGTCTGAGCAGATTCAGACTCGTTTCGATCCTAATGCAGAAACTCTCGTCATGTGTCACCACGGCGTTAGATCGGCTCAAATGTGCCAATGGTTAATGACTCAGGGGTTCACCAACGTTAAAAATGTAGTTGGCGGGATAGATGCTTATTCTATCTTGGTCGATCCTTCAGTTCCGCGCTATTAAATTAGACCTCTGGGAAAAGTCCTTTTCAGAAGATTTCAAGAGCGGGCACCGACGCCCACCCCACAAGAATTTTTCTGGTTTTGTGGGGTGGGCATCCTGCGCGCATCAAATATTTTTGCCAGAGGTCTATTGATACAGATGCTTGGGGGCGGGTTGAGCCAAATTGTTGGTAAAACCCGCCTCTATACAATGAAAAGAAATTCAAATGAGAGACTTAACAATAAAGGTTGAGGATAATCCAACCAAAGAAGATATTCGTACTTTTATCAAAAACCTGGTTGATTACAACGCCTCGCAGGTAGGTAAAAATGTTTCCTATCCAATAGCCATTTTTATTCGAGATAGTGAAGGCAAAATAGTCGGTGGTTTGGTCGGCGAAACTTATTGGGAATGGATGTGAGTTTCCCAACTTTGGGTTAGCGAAGCGCTTCGAGGTCAAGGATATGGACGGGAATTAATGCTAAAAGCAGAATCAGAAGCCAAAAAGCGCGGTTGTCATCATTGTTATCTCGATAAGTTTAGCTTTCAAGCGCTGGGTTTTTACCAGAAACTCGGCTATCAAATATTTGGCATTCTCCAAGATTTCCCACCCGGACATCAACGATATTTTTGACAAAAACACAACTTATAACCCTGGTTGTACCGTCAAGCGACATCAGTCTCGGCTTTGCTATCGTAGAAGTGAAGCCATCTATGTTACTACGGGTGCATCGGCGATATGCCTCGCCTCCGGCACGCGCGAGCGATCGCATACCACCATTTTCCCCTTCTGGCGCGGAACATAGCAGCCATATCTTAAAATCTTTGTATTGCTTGCTACCATTGCCGTCCCAATCAGCGCGGAAAATATGATAAGTGACGTGAGGATAAACTTGCCTCAATTTGGATGCGAGTTTAGCGGCGATTGTTGCGCAGCATAATATTGTATCAAAAAATGTCAGACTTCGATAGAAAAACTTTAATCTGTACCGCGATGTATACGAAACAGTGGGAATTTTGTTATTATCCTTGATCAAATTTGAGAAAACATATGGCTTTCTCGCAGCAATTTTTTAATAATTCCATAAAGCTCGACTGCCGCTTGACAAATCTATGCAAATCCATCTGACAGACAGACAACAACAAGTTCTTTGGGCAACAGTACGTCACTACATCGCAACGGCAGAACCCGTGGGATCGAAGGCGTTGGTAGACGAATATAACCTTAGCGTCAGTCCAGCGACGATTCGCAACGCAATGGGCGTTTTAGAAAAAGCGGGTTTGTTGTATCAACCCCATACGTCAGCGGGACGGGTTCCCTCGGACTCTGGTTACCGCATTTATGTTGACCAACTGATTACGCCTTCAGAACCCCTAGCACGTCAGGTGGAACAGTTGTTACAAGATCGGTTGCAGCAAAAAAATTGGAGTTTGGAGGCGCTGTTGCAGGGCGCTGCTCAAATCCTAGCGACAATCAGCGGTTATATTACCCTGATTACGATGCCTCAGACTCGGACTAACAAATTGCGACATTTGCAACTGTTACAAATTGAGACGGGACGGGTGATGCTGATTGTGGTAACCGAGCATTATGAAACCCAATCGGTGTTGATGCAATTACCCCAGACCGAGAATAACGCCCAACTTGATGAGGAGATTTTAGCGAGAGAGTTGCAGATTCTCTCTAACTTTTTGAATAGTCAGTTAAGGGGGCGAAGTCTTTCTGAAATTGCTTCCCTAGACTGGACTCAAGTGGATCGGGAATTTCAACAATATGCCGAATTTCTGAAAAATTTACTAGCAGAAGTCATATTAAGGTTTCAACCAAGTGCTGGGACGCAAATTCTGATTCGCGGCGTGTCGGAGGTGTTGCGTCAACCAGAATTTTCCGAATTGCAGCAAGTGCAAACGCTAATCCACCTATTGGAAGAAGAGCAAGAGCAGTTGTGGCCTTTAATATTTGAATCACCTGCAAGCAAACAGCTAGGAAAGCGCGTAACGGTGCGAATTGGAGCGGAAAATACTCTAGAACCGATCCGCACTTGTACGCTGATTAGTGCTACTTATCGGCAAGGTGCGATGCCGGTGGGGAGTGTGGGGGTTTTGGGACCAACGCGGATGGTTTATGAGAATGCGATCGCTGTAGTAGAAGCTGCGGCAGATTATCTCTCTGAAGCGTTAAGTTAATTTTTTGAACCGCGATAGACACGAAGTGTCTTCCCGTAGGGTAGACGCAAAGAACGCGAAGAAGGAGGAGTGTGGTTAGAAAAGTTGCATTTTGGTTATTGTGGGTTGGTTTTGTGGGCTACGCTTTTTTGCTAGCGCCTCCCAATCAACCAGATACTCCTGATTTGATTCAAAATCTTTCTACGGGAAATTGGCAAGGGATTAATTCTTTAATTGTCTCCCTGTTTAATATTATGGGCGTTTGGCCTATGATTTATGCTTGTCTGCTGTTGGCGGATGGTAGGGGACAAAAATTACCGGCATGGTTGTTTACTGGTTTGTCGTTTGCGGTTGGTGCTTTTGCGATATTACCTTATTTAGGGTTGCGCGAACCCAATCGGGGGTTTGTCGGTAGTAAGAATATTACTCTGAAGATACTCGACTCGCGTTTTACGGGTTTGATTCTAACTCTGGTTACGGTTGGACTCGTTTACTATGGTTTACGCGATGGTAATTGGGCAGATTTTATCCAACAGTGGACTAGCGATCGCTTTATCCACGTGATGAGTTTGGATTTTTGTCTGCTATCTCTCATATTTCCCGCGTTGTTGGGCGATGATATGGCGCGGCGAGGTATAAAAAATCCGCTAGTTTTTTGGGGAGTATCCCTGATTCCTTTATTTGGACCGCTTGCCTATCTTTGCTTGCGTCCTTCGCTTCCAGAATCTTCACTAAAGGTAGAAGCGGAAACTGTTGCTAGCACCACGCGCTAAGCGGTAAAACCAGAGGGAGAGGGTTTTCCTCTCTCTTTTGGCCTATTTTTTAGATTTAACTAAAGATAGATTTAACCTTTTATAGGTTACGTTTAGAATTAATTCATAACCTTGCATATATCCGTTCTCCAGCCTGCGATCGCCAGTCGCAGGCTCCTACTTAATAACATGGTTCATATCCCTTAAAATGCTGGCTAATAGCTAATTGTTAATGGGATTTTTACTATTAGCTATTAGCCAGCCAAAAATCCAGACTATAATTATAATTAATTGCTTTGCCATTACCAATATGAATAGAAAAATTGCTGGTTGCTATGGATAGGATTTATTGCCTATATTCTGTTTTTGGCTCCGCCTACTCAACCAAGTACGATTGAGTTGCTTAAAAACTTATTTACAGGGAATTGGTTAGAAATTAATCCAATTATTTTATCATTATTCTCCCTCATCGGCATCTGGATACAAATATACAGTTGTCTGATTTTCGCTGATGGCAGGATGCAAAAAATTCCGGCATGGCCTTTTGTTTTGGCGTCCACTGCAACGGGAGTCATTGGCTTAATCCCTTATTTAGCTTGGCGCGAATCGAATCAAGAATTTTCTGGGGAAAAAGATGCTTTCCTAAAGCTGCTAGATTCGCGGTGGACGGGTGTTGGCATCGGTTTAAGTACAGTTGTTTTACTAGGTTATGCTTTGCTGTTTGGAGACTGGGGAGGGTTTATTTATCAGTGCCAAACCAGTCGATTTATTAATGGTATGAGTTTGGCATTTTGTCTGTTGTGTTTGTTATTTCCAACGCTGCTGGGCGATGATATGGCGCGGCGAGGTTTCAAGAATTCGCTAATTTTTTGGGTATTCTCACTGCTGCCTTTAATTGGGTCGGTGGCTTATCTTTGTTTGCGTCCTCCTCTAGAAGAAACCAGTGCTAAAACTGCGCCAGAAGCTTTCGCAAGTACAAGTTAGTAAAAGCGTGTAATTATGTTCAGGAAATTTGCATTGTTTTTCATCTGGATAACCTTCGTAGGTTATACAATCTGGTTAGCACCCCTCGACCAACCAGATACATGGCCTATTGTCAAGAATTTGCTAACATTTCAGATGGAAAAAGTTAATGCAATTCTGGTGGCAATATTTTGGTTGATGGGCGTTTGGCCTACAATATATGCTTGCCTGATGTTTTTTGATGGCAGAATGCAAAAGTTGCGCGCGTGGCCTTATTTTATCGGAGCGAATGGAACCGGAGTTATCTGTCTAATGCCTTATTTGATTTTACGTCAACGCCATCAAGAATTCTCTGGCACAAAAGATAAGTGGCTCGAAATTTTAGATAGACGTTCAACTGGAGTCACTCTGCTTTTAATTACCATTGGTTTAATTGCCTACGCGATCGTTGCTGGAGATTGGGAAGATTATGTCCACCAGTTTCAAACTACGGCATTTGTTCATTTGATAAGTCTAGATTTTTGTTTGATGAGTCTGATATTTCCCCTAACATCGCTATTCGATGATGATATGGCGCGTCGGGGTATTCAAGATAGTCGCATTTTTTGGACAGTGGCGCTAATTCCGCTGTTTGGACCATTGGTTTATCTTTGCTGGCGTCCGTCTTTAACTACAAAAATAGAGATGCGTTCGCAAAGTTTCTCCGAACAAGAACCCCTCGCACCTCTAGGTAATTAAAACAAACCGAATTTGTATCAATTATGGCAGAATTCCCAGAGATACGGATGGGACTGGTGGCGGCTGGGGTGGGAGGGGTGGTGTAAAGATATGTAAAAGTTTAAAACTAAAAAAATACGGAAAGCTTTTCGGGAAAACCGCTTAGTCTGACTAAATTGATTATTAGGAGCCAATGGTCAACCAAGCGCGATGCTTGGCTGGGAATGAGTAAATGCTCATGACTCGCTTAATAGTGTTTGCAAATAACATCCTTGGTATAGCTAATGACTGAATCTGCCTTGCATCAAGACATACGCACCGAATCGAGTACCACCCCAAAAGATTGGATTCGTCGCTTTGTGTGGAAGATAGCGATCGCGACGCTACTATTGATGGCAGTCGGCAGCGCTACGCGGGTGATGAATGCCGGGTTGGCTTGTCCGGATTGGCCTTTGTGCTATGGTCAGTTAGTACCCTCGCAACAACTGATGAACCTCCAGGTATTCCTGGAATGGTTTCATAGACTCGATGCGGCGTTGATTGGGGTGAGCGCGATCGCGTTAGTTGCCGTATCCTGGTGGTATCGCCGTCAGCTACCCCGCTGGATGCCCGCTGCATCAATATTTGCCCTGGGATTGATTGTGTTCCAAGGCGTGTTAGGCGGACTCACGGTTACCCAATTGCTGCGATTTGACATCGTCACCGCCCACTTGGGATGTGCGCTATTATTCTTCATCACCCTCCTAGTAATAGGCACGGTGCTACTTCCCTACAAAGGCACCCGAAGCGTTGGTAAGTTGCCCTGGATCGGTTTAACCGCCGCAATTTTAGTTTACTTGCAAAGCTTACTAGGGGCGCTCGTAGGTTCCCGCTGGGCGCTGCACCAATGCTTCGGCGCATCGGAGTTATGTGCGGTAATGAATAGCCATATTATTGGCGTTTTTCCAGCAACTATAGCAACTTTGGCAGTCGTGATTTTAGCATGGCGAAAATACGCACTTCATCCCATGCTGCGTAACTTGTCTAGACTTACCGCCCTGTTGCTAATTGCACAAATAGTTTTGGGAATTGCGACTTTCCGCTTACACCTGCAAGTAGAAGTGCTAACAGTTTCTCATCAAGCAGTAGGTGCAGCATTATTGGGTTCCTTGGTGGCATTTACCGTACTAGGACTGCGAGATTCTAAACCAGAAAATATCGCTGCCAATGTTTTAGGGGCATCTGTCGGAAAAGCCGCCTAATTAGGTCAGGTAAGCGATGTAGGGGCAGGTTTTACAGAGGAATTATGGGTAAAACAAACAGCTAAATTAAACCCGCCCCATCCCCAATTACCCATTACCAATTACCCATTACCAATTACCAAGTTTTGTTTCACACGAGAAGGATGTAACCGTAATGATAGGGACTAGCGTTGCCCGCCAACATGAAAACTTTCTACAAGTCATTCAAAGCTATTACCAGCTAACCAAACCGAGGATTATTCCCTTACTGTTAATTACAACTGCTGCCAGCATGTGGATGGCGTCGGATGGGCGAGTAGACCCGGTATTGCTAATCGTAACTCTTTTGGGTGGAACCTTAGCAGCTGCCTCGGCGCAGACGCTCAATTGTATCTACGATCGCGATATCGACTATACAATGGAGCGCACCCGCCATCGCCCGATTCCTTCTGGTAGGGTGCAGACGCGGGATGCATTGTTGTTTGCGATCGCACTCGCTACCCTTTCTTTCACCTTACTAACTGTCTTTGCCAACTTGCTAGCGGCGTTGTTAACAATGTCCGGTATCGTATTTTACATGCTCATCTACACCCACATGCTCAAACGCCACACGCCCCAAAATATCGTCATTGGCGGTGCGGCGGGTGCAATTCCTGCTTTGGTAGGATGGGCAGCAGTAACGGGTAGTTTAAGTTGGTCAGCGTGGATGCTGTTTGCGATTGTATTTATTTGGACGCCGCCCCATTTTTGGGGACTGGCGTTGATGATTAAAGACGACTACGCCAAAGTCGGCATCCCGATGTTACCAGTGGTAGAAGGTGAAGTAGAAACAACCCGCCAAATCTGGATTTACACCTTAATTTTGGTGCCATCAACCCTATTGCTAATTTATCCTTTGGGTACGGCAGGTGTTGTTTATGGATTGATTGCCCTTACCTTGGGTGGGAAATTTATCCAAAAAGCTTGGCAACTGTTACAAAATCCAGTTGATAACACGTCAGCGCGGTCGGTGTTTAAATACTCGATTATCTACATGATGCTGCTGTGTTTGGGAATTGTGATTGATAGTTTGCCAGTGACTCGCTGCATGACAGCTAGCATCGCTCAGAATGTGGATACGCTAATTAGCACGATTTCGATACTGCAATAGTCAGACGATTAAATATCGTCGCTGTTTCCCGCTTGGTTATTTGCCAAGCGGGTTTTATTATTTGGAGGGGGTGGGTTGATATAAATTGTCGATTATCAAGCTGCTACGCATTTAAATCGAATAAACTGACGGGCAAGATGCCCATCCCACAAGAAGCTGATAAAAGTTGGTTGCCAAATTAGGTGCGTAGCAGCTTAGTAGAGATCGTTGGTAAAACCCGCCCCTACAATACACAACTTTTGCTTACTCCCTTTGCGGCGGAAGAATAACTATTGAATAAACCGCGAAGACACGAAGAACACGAAGAAGGAAGTAGAAAGAGTTTATTCAACTAGAGATTTAGCTGAGATCGTCCCTAATTTTTTAGCACAATTACCAGGCGGGGAAGATTGGAAGGAAGGGAGGCGGTGATTTGGGAGCAACAGCTTACCCTATCCCCTTGTAGCGAGGAATGAGGGGGTAGAGGGTTAGTTTTTGACTAAAACGGGGAATTCTATCGAACGAGCGCCAATAACATCGTGCTGTGTCCGATTTTACCAGAAACCCCGTATCTATGAAAAAGCAACAAAATAAATTCAGCTACCTGACTGCAAAAGAAAGAGTTTATCTGTCATTCCCAGCACAGCTTTTGTTAGATAAAAACTTGCTTCAAGGTAAGGTTCTAGACTTTGGTTGTGGATTTGGTAATGATGTTAAATTATTGCAAAAAAAAGGATTTGATATTACAGGGTATGACCCTTATTATTTCCCGCAATACCCAAATGAAAAATTCGACACCATCATTTGTTTTTATGTTTTAAACGTTTTGTTTCCTGAAGAGCAAGCGAATGTTATCATGCAAATTGCACATCTGTTGAAACCGGGCGGCAAAGCGTATTATGCAGTCAGAAGGGATATAAAAAAAGAAGGTTTCCGAGAACATTATATTCACAAAAAGCCTACATATCAGTGTGTCGTAAAACTTCCTTTTAAGTCAATATATTTAAATGAAATGTGTGAAATTTACGAATACATGCATTATAACCATCAAAGAAATTCAACTAATAATTGCATATTTTGTAACCCTTATAAAAATCTAACCATATTAACAGAGTCAGCAACAGCTTATGCCATGTTTGATGGTTATCCTGTGAGTAAAGGGCATGTGTTGATCGTACCGAAGCGTCACGTTGCCAATTATTTTGAACTGCCATTTAAAGAACAATCTGCCTGCTGGTATATGGCGAACAAAGTGCAAGAGATTTTGACAAAAGAATTTCAGCCTGATGGGTTTAATGTGGGAATAAATATCAATAAAGATGCAGGTCAAACTAGGAAGCACGCTAGCATTCATATTATCCCTCGTTACCAAGGTGATGTTGATGGGAATAAAGGTGGAATGAGATGTGTGATTCCTAAAAGAAGAAACGAGTAAATAACTCAAGTTGCTAGTTATCTCATACATAGCAGCTAATGGCTAATGGTTAATGGATCGATTGGTAAAAATCCAAGATTAGCAAGCTTGCAATTAGCAAGCTGGCAACGGCGAATTTTATAACTAGCAACTTGCGTTAAATACTCGTTGAGTCTAGAAACCCGGTTTCTTTGAGCGATCGCGTTTTTATATCCCGATGTTATTGTAAGCTGTGTTTAAATTGCGTTGAACAACATTTCGTTGGCATCGACAACGCACGACGGTTAACCGCACGGCGACTGTTTTATAGCTTCTTTACACTGGTTATCTATTCCCATGACAGATACATCGAGCAAAATCAAAGCTTTTGTTGACTATGCCCGTTCTTTGAAGGGAGATGAAAAAGGTGAGGCTCAAGTATTTTGCGATCGCCTGTTTCAAGCATTCAGTCACGCAGGGTACAAGGAAGCAGGAGCGGAACTGGAATTTCGAGTCAAAGCTAATGGTAAATCTACAAAATTTGCCGATCTGTTGTGGCGACCAAGGTTACTTTTGGAGATGAAAAAGCGCGGCGAAAAGTTAGAGAAGCACTATCAACAAGCATTTGAATACTGGCTAGAGTTGGTTCCTCAGCGTCCAAAATACACGGTTCTTTGCAACTTCGATGAGTTTTGGATTTATGACTTTGATACCCAACTACGGGAACCTGTAGATCGCATTAGCTTAGAAGAGTTACCTAACCGCTTTACCGCATTCAATTTTCTGTTTCCTGAAAACCGCAAACCCTTATTTAATAATAATCAAGTTGATGTGACGCGCCAAGCCGCTGATGATGTGGCACAGGTGTTTAATCGGTTAGTAGAACGAGGGGAAGATGCAGCGAGCGCGCAACGGTTTGTGCTTCAGTGCGTTATCTCTTTGTTTGCTGAAGATATTGACTTGTTACCGAGGGGATTGTTTACCGAATTTTTAGAAGATTGTCGCTCTAACAAGTTCAGTTCCTACGATTTGATTGGGGGGTTATTTCGACAAATGGGGAGCGATCGCCCTGCACCCAAAGATAGTCGTTATCGAGATGTTCCCTATTTCAATGGTGGCATTTTCTCAAATGTTGAACCCATTTCCCTCACTAGAAGTGAAATCGATTTGCTAGCAACCGCAGCATCGCAACGCTGGTCAAAGGTGGAACCTGCTATTTTTGGCACGTTATTTGAGGGCAGCTTGGGTAAAGAAGAACGTCATGCCTTGGGCGCTCATTATACCAGCGAAGCTGACATTCAAAAAGTAGTTTTGCCAACGATTGTACGCCCCTGGCGCGAGCGGATCGACGCGGCTAAAACCTTAAAAGACTTACTGGCACTGCGACAGGAATTAATCAACTTTAAGGTATTAGATCCTGCCTGTGGTAGCGGAAACTTTCTCTACATTACTTACCGAGAACTTAAGCGACTGGAAGCGCAACTACTGGCAAAAATTCACGCAGAATTTGGCGGGCGCAAAGCAGGCAGTATCGGTACGATGTCTTTGGTCAAAACGACTCAGTTTTACGGTATTGACATCAAACCGTTTGCGGTAGAACTGGCAAAAGTAACTCTCATGCTAGCGAAAAAGCTGGCACTAGATGAGGAAAATCAGTTGCTCAACGTAGCGCAAATGAGCTTACCTCTAGAACTCGATCGCGCCCTTCCTCTCGATAACTTGGAGCAAAATATTCGCTGTGATGATGCCCTGTTTTGTGATTGGACAGAGGCAGACGCAATTATTGGTAATCCGCCTTACCAATCAAAAAACAAGATGCAACAAGAGTATGGATCCGCCTATGTGCGCCGAGTCCGAGCCAAATATCCCGGAGTACCTGGACGGGCAGATTACTGTGTCTATTGGTTTCGCCGTGCCCATGATGAATTGAAACCAAACGGACGCGCCGGACTGGTTGGTACAAACACCATCCGCCAAAACTATTCCCGCGAAGGTAGCTTAGATTACATTGTGAGTAATGGCGGCACAATTACCGAAGCAGTTTCTACCCAAGTTTGGTCAGGCAACGCTGTTGTCCATGTGTCCATTGCTAACTGGATCAAAGGCGAACAACCAGGCAAAAAGAAACTCTTCACCCAACTAGGTGATGATAAAGACAGCCCTTGGGAAATTGTAGAACTAAATACAATCAATTCAGCCCTGTCTGCAAAACTTGATGTTACTCAAGCCAAGAAACTGCCAATCAATGCCAACTCGGACGCTTGTTATCAAGGACAAACACATGGACATGAAGGATTTTTACTGACTCCAAATGAAGCGGCTTCCATGATTCGACATTCGAAAAACAATATGGAAGTTATTTTTCCTTACTTGATTGGAGAGGATTTACTCTCAGAGAAACCTCCATTACCACAAAGATATGTTATTGACTTGCATCCCCGTGATGTTCTTGCTTCTAGTAAATATTCTGCACCCTTCAATAGAATTCAAGAGCTTGTATTACCAACTCGCCAAAATGCTGCTAAAGAAGAGGCAGAACGCAACAACGAGGCTTTAAAGGATAACCCAAAAGCCAAGGTTAATCGTCATCATCAAAATTTTCTGGCAAAATGGTGGTTGCTTTCATATCCTCGTGCTGAATTAATGCAAAAAATTGCCAAATCATCTCGTTATATCGCTTGTAGCAGAGTTACAAAACGACCTGTGTTTGAGTTTATCGATCCTAAAATCAGACCCAGCGATGCTCTACAAGTCTTTCCGCTATCTGACGATTACTCGTTTGGAATTTTGCAGTCTGGAATTCATTGGGAATGGTTTAATCGGCGATGTTCAACCCTAAAACGAGATTTTCGTTACACCTCCGACACAGTTTTTGATTCCTTCCCCTTTCCGCAATCCCCCACACTGCCACAAGCTAAAAAAGTTGCAACAGCAGCCGTCAAATTGCGACAGTTACGGCGCCAGGTGATGAACGAAAACCAGTGGAGTTTGCGCGAACTGTATCGCACCTTGGAATTACCGGGAGATAACCCGCTTCGCAAGGCACACGCAGAACTGGATGCAGCAGTGCGGGAAGCTTACGGCATGAAAGCCAAGGAAGATCCACTAAAGTTTTTGCTGGAATTGAATTTTGAGGTAGCAGCGCGAGAAGCTAAAGGGTTACCCGTTGTCGCTCCCGGTTTGCCGCCTGTCGTGAAAAATGCCAGTGAGTTTATTACAGAGGATTGCGTCAAAATGCCAGAGTAAAATCATATTAACTAGAGGAACCCGCGATGATTGCAACCCCCCAACCCCCACAAAAAATGACTGTTGACGAATACCTGGAATGGGAAGCGAGACAAGAAATTCGTCACGAATATGTCAACGGCGAAATCTTCGCCATGACTGGAGGCTCGATTCCCCACAATGATATCGCCCTTAACTTGTACACCGCCTTACGTCCCCATCTGCGTCCGAGAGGCTGTCGAGTCAACGTTTCAGATGTTAAACTCCAACTCAGCAGCAGTAAGGCATACTTTTATCCCGATGTTATTGTAAGCTGCGACCCCCAAGACCTCAACTCGCGCAAATTCATCCAACATCCCAAACTGATTGTCGAAGTTCTTTCCCCAGGTACAGAAGCAAAAGAGCGCGGTGAGAAATTCACCTATTATCGAACCATCCCCACTTTGCAAGAATATGTCCTGATTGAATCAGAAAAAATTGCAGTTGAGCGCTACTGTCGGGGAGAAGGGAAAATGTGGTTATACTATCCTTATACTGCTGGCGATATTATTACTTTAGATAGCATTGAATTTGAGTTGACGATTGAATTGCTGTACGAAGGGGTTATATTTGAGGGTCAGGAGTGATGCAGCACTCCCAGTACGCCATTTTTTAAGACAATAGCTACAACAAAAATTCGTCAGTCGATTGGTATTCTTAACCCAGACATAGCCATGTACGCCGTAATTTCACGAGACAAAATTCAACTCCCCCCCGGAACCGTAGTCCGAATGCCTGGAACCTGGCAAGACTACTGTGCCTTGCGCGATAGCCGGGGTGATGGCTCGATTCCCCGCATCAAGTATCGCGATGGCGAAATTTTACTCATGAGTCCCCTACCCAGACATGGACGGGAAGCCAATATTTTGGCAGATATTGTTGAAGCTTTGCTTGATAGTGAAAACCGTAACTATGAAGCCTTTACGCCAATTACAATGGACATTCCCGAAGCAGGAGGCATTGAGCCAGATTACTGCTTTTATATTGACAACTGGCAAGCCGCCGTGGGCAAAGATCGGATTGATTAACCACTCTCCCTCTCGATCCTGCAAGATAGCGATCGCGTGCAAACTTGACATGCTCCCACTTGTGACTACATATAAATACTGAACCTTCATTATAGCTTTGTATTATTTAATAATAATTAATTTCCTGAGTCAATAGAAGAACTCAAATTAAGCAATAAAAGTTTCACATATTACCCAGTATCAGGTCATTTTTCAGTGTTTTACTGCGTGTTTTTTTGGTAAAGATTGTACAGAAATGCTTGTCGTTGATGGCAGAATTATATAACCTTTAATATTGTTACTCAGCCTCAACAACCAGGATGTTTCTGGTTTATTTTACACAACTTAATAGTCTGTTGTGCATAAAACCCTGGTGGATTGACTCATTGAAAAAGGAGATTCCGATGAAAAATTTTCTTGCTATGATGTTCGTGCTGGTGGGACTGACGATCCCACAAGAAGCTAAGGCTATTACAATTGTGGATTCTTTGGGACAAGCAACTCCTAGCACGCGGTTCAGTGTCTTTGGTTCCGCTGGTTTGGCAATTTCGCCCACTCAATTTGTTGGCCCTGAGTTTGTTCTCACACAACCTACGATTCTCACTGAAATTGGAGGGTTTGTTAACAATTGCGGGACGATTATCCTTGGTCAGCCTGATTGTCCCAACACCCTTCCGTTTACTGTTCAAATTCATTCATCTCTAAATGGAGTCCCTGACCTATCCAATACAATTAAAAATTTTACTCTGTCCCATGATAACGATCCTCTGGTCATCTCGTATGAGTCTGTTGCTCTCAACTTATTGCTAGAACCTGGGGTTTATTTTGCTTTGTTTGCTCCCCAAGGTTCTGATAGTGGCTTTTTGTTGGAGAACATATCCAATCCACCTTACAGGGGAGAATTGGTCACTATTGGGGGATTTAACTTTGTTGGTTCTGGAGCCTTTGTTGACGAGCGAAGGACTTCTGCCGTTCGGATCTTGGGAGTTCCTTCATCTCAACCCACTTCCGTTCCTGAACCTAGCACTCTTGCCTTGATTGGTACAGGTTTTGTTTCCTTACTTTCCCACAACCGATCCCGCCGAAAGCGAACATAACCTCAAGGTTTTCTAGATGTAAAGGGCAGCGATGACACTGCCCCCGAAACCTTGGCGAATTTCTTCACGAGTTTTTGCCCCGCCTTGGTCTTCAATGGCATAGTGGAGTAATGCTGCGATCGCTTTCACAAAAATAGCTCACCTAATATTCAACTTTGCAATCATTTCACTCCGAGCAGATACATTCAACTTCCGAAATATACGTTTGAGTGCCTGTTTTACCCCATCACGACTGATGTTGATTTTGAGCGCAATTTCTCGATTGCTTAATCCCTGAGCTACCAGTTCGATAATTTCCATTCCTCGGTTAGTCAAACAGTCCATCATAGGCAACTTTTCGTTCTAGTCGTTGGGACAGTAACCTGAAGATTGTCTGTTGGTGTTCTTCAATCAGATCGCTTTACACCTGCCAAAATAAATGCGATCGCTTCTTCTGTATGTTCTTCAATCATTTCTGGGCTAAGCCTATCTATATCTGGCGTTAAATGTCGCCAATTTTCATGCACCGTGAAGTAAAACAGGCAAACACTTAAAATATGAGTCAGCGCCAAAAATGGTTTCATCTGACGAAAACATCCTTCTGCGATACCTTGTTCTAAAACCTTGAGCAGATGTTCGTGTAAGCTTAAAACGTTGCACTCTTTGAAATAAATTCCTTGATTTTGGCTTGCTTCTTGAAACCACAACATTTGACGTTGAGGATTCTGAGCTTCGTTTGCGATCGCAAGGCGAACGATCTGCTTCAGCGCTTCTTCGGGAGACAACCCATCTAAATTCAACTGCTCAAGCTTCGTTTGGACTTCATCTACCGGACGTTGTAAAACTGCGCGATACAAGCTTTCTTTGTTCTCAAAATAGTAGTGAAGCGTCGCCGTTGTTACCTTAGCACGAGTAGCGATCGCACTCATTCGCGCACCGTTTAACCCATGCCGTGAAAATTCTTGCTCTGCGGCATCCAAAATTTGCTGTTGTGTCATCTGGGCATCTCGGAATGGGCGGACTGATTTCGCTCCTCGCTTACTGGGTCGAACCACGGCATTTTAGCTCATTGTTTGCCTTTCTATCGTATCAAAAAGCTAGTTAAACTGACTATTTTCAATCTTTTACTTGACAACTTGACAAATATTTGATAAACTTACTGATTAATCAGTAAGTTTATTTTTGCGGTTATGAAGCAATTGCAAGGCTCACCGTGGCTCTTGGCACATCGTTCTATGCTGAAGCCGAATCAACCGATGAAAGTTTCTCTATTGGGTAACGATTATGTGCTTTGGCAAGACAGTCATGGCACGATTAGCGCCTTGCCGAATGCTTGTCCTCATATGGGCGCAATGCTGTCAGAGGGTTGGTGTGTGAATAAACCCGATGGTAGTAGTGGGATCGCCTGTCCTTTTCATGGATTAGAATTCGATCGTTCGGGTTGCACAGTTCTGCCCGGTTCCAATAAACAAACCAAATCGCTTTTGCAACCATTAGAGTTGATCGTTCAGGGAGATTTTATTTGGTCTTATGGTGGATATGAACAGAAAATTCCTATTCCCTCGATTATGAATGAAATTGCGGCAGAGTACGAGTTTATTGGAGTGACGGGAGAACGCAGTCTGCCAACAGACATTCTGAGTTTACTGTTGAATATGCACGATTACAACCATCAAAACGGCACTCATCGAGAATTATTTGAAATCGCAGAAGTGCAGCTGAAAAAGTTTATCGACGAAGGGCTACATTCTCATGCTTACTTGTCACAACCGAGGAAGCAACCTAAGTGGCGTGACATTCTGAAAAACCCTGGTCAACTGGCGATGCCAAAGGTGCTGGAAGCACACCTAGAAAACTTTTTCCCGTTCATGGGATTGCTGCATGGTGAGGATAAATTATTAAGCCTGAAGGAATGCCATTTTTACCTTCCAGAAGCCGAGAATCAATCTCGCGTATTTGTGTTGATGTATATGAAAGCTCATTCGGCGATCGCACACTTGCTCAAAGGCAATTTGCTGAAGTTGATTGATGTGGTCGTAGAGCAAGACGCAAATATTTTGAGTAAGATTTACGCCAATACACCACAGGGGATAAAATTGAACAATGAAGTGGGAATGGATTGGGTAAGGCGGAATTTTAATAGTTTTCCCACAGTCGTAGAACCAAATTTATCTCGGTAGTTGCTGCTCTCCCGTACGTGCGATAATTTTTATAGCAGTTTGCGACTTAGTGGAATACAGCCCTTGGGGCTTTGTTTGTGTAGCGGCAGCATTAATGCTGCCGCTACACAAACAGAGCAACGCAAGACAAGGGCTATTAAATTATGCAAAATAAAGTGTATTCTATCAAGTCGCTTTCCCGCTATAATCAATAGACTTCGACCATATCTCTTGTGGGATAGGCGACACGAGCAGTCAAAGAGTTTCTTTTTTGGAGAGGTCTATTTCACCTAGTTTGAATTGAGGGTCGCGAAACCCAACATGGTAAGCTTGGATAGTTGGGTTTCGTACCTCAACAGCACTGACGCAAAGAATCTAAAAGTAGGGTGCGTTAGACGAGAGTACGGCACCGCAACCACTATATATAGAGTCACTGCGTAACTCCTGCTCAACCCAACCTACAAGTCAGTTTGTGGTGCAAGTAGTAACTCAAATTGCCAGTTATCTCATGCATAGCGGCTAATGGCTCAATCAGGAAAAATGCTATATTAGCAATTAGCAATTAGCAATTAGCAAAATTTATGGACATCTCAGAAGATTATGAATTGAGTAACCTAGATTTTTACAGAAAAAATCATGGGTTACAGCTTTATTACAATTGGGCGGGCGAAGTTTGGTGGCAAGAATCACCAGACAAGACCAAAGAGAAATTATTCTCCATTATTGGCATGAATGCGACCAAAGTATTCATCAAACCCGATTCCGAATCCGGCGAAGTGGGGTATCGGATCAATCGGGAAATCGGTTTATTTTGCGACCCTTTGACGCAAGAAATTCTGCATTATTGGCAGCCGCCCCAAGCAAGTCAAGCCGTACCTGTCGTCCATATTGCTAACCGAATTGTACAAGGTGCTGTTAAAGAAAAGAAGTTTATTATTCCTGGGGGTCAAGCATATCTCACCTCGGTGCTAGAAATTCCCTTGGAATATCCGCATCCTTTAGCCGGAAATCCTCAATACTCGGACTATTGCCCCGGAGAAAAATTCCAGGGAGTTGAGTATTTTACATCCCATATTTGCCGCCCCGGTGTTGCGGATGTTCCACCTGCTAAATGGGCGAGAGATTGTCCCTGGATGCCTTGGATGAAGTTAGGATATGGTCATCCAGCACGATTGAGGTTTGAAACAACCATATCGAGGGTAGAGTTATTCGAGCAGTTGCATCCAAAGTTGGTCAATCTTGTCAGGGAAAAACTACCGATTTATGAATTCGCCCCTTCAGAAAGCGATGAACCAAACATGACGAGTACGCTGTATTTTAAGAAACATTTTGATTCCTACTTGAGGGGAGATGTTTTCCCAATAGAAGAAACTTGTTGATTTTAGCGTTGGTTGTATTACGATGCTTGTGCTTTATACTGATTGTGACTTAGGTGCGATCGCTCTGATTTTACAGCAGATTGCAGCCCGTGATGGTACACCTTCGTTTGTGTAGCGGCAGCATTAATGCTGCCGCTACACAAACCAAGCCATAAGGCTTTCCCTCACTCGGAAAGGAATGCGCTGTAAGTCAAGTTCTCCATTCAGATTCAGGAATTTCTGCACCTTGAAAGATACTGCGTAATGTGCCGATAGGCAAGGTTTTGCCTCGATGTTCGGGTACAATTACTTGAAGTCCAAGCAATTCATTCCTCCATTTGCGATGACTACCTTTCTGGGAAATCAGTTGAAATCCATATTGGCTCAAAATGCTTTCAACTTCCCTAGCTGTCATCCGACGGATACGACTACTCATTAAACACTAACCTCCAGTGCGATCGCATCTGGCGGTAACTCAATTGGATCGCGTTGTAAATAAAGTTCAATTGCTTCACGAATATTTTCTAAAGCTTCCTGTTGAGTTTCTCCTGCTGAAGTGCAGCCAGGTAACTCTGGACACCAAACTGCGTATTCACCTGTTTCTGGATCTGCTTCTAGAATTACGCGCCATTTCATAGCTAGTTCCTCTTAAGTTTTTCTATTGTAACGAATTACTTTAGGACGGTTTTGTTCATCGTAAAAATGGCATCGAACGGCATCGCAAACCATTTCCCGTAAGGTTTCTATATCATCAGCTTGAGTAAAAATCGATTCACCTAGCGCCCTAGCGGTATAGCCGCCGTCTGGATCGGTTTCAACTATAAAGACTATTTCAGTCAGAGCTAATCTTGCTTGAGTTTGTCCTTTATACTGATTATGACTTAAGTGCGATATGCCTCCGCAACGCTCGCGCGAACGCTTTGAACGGTTGTTGGCAGATCAAATCTTGCACCAGACACTCACCCGCCAGAGAATAAATTCTCTGGCTAATAGCGAAAGTCCACTTAAGTGGACTGGAATACCATCAACAGCCCACTTGAGTGGACTTTAGCTAAAAGCCTTTGGACTTGAGTCCACGGCGGGCGCAAAGCACAGGTGCAATATCTGAAGATAGACACTAATTTAGCGTAGAAAGCACAACCATTTCTAACCTACAATCCAAAAAAAGATCGGTTATAACCCTTTGATATATTGCCTCAGTACAGGTGGCAGATCGTAAAAACTTCCTTGTTGTTCTATCAAGCAGCGCCGCGATAAAGATTGCAGCGCGTTGAGTAAATCTGACGCTGACATTGTGCCATTTTCTAGCAATTTTGCCAGGTTGACTGGTGAGCTTTCTTTAGCCAACAACGAGAGGACTTGTTTCTCGATTTCGGATAAGCGATCGCACTGCTCCTGTAAAACATCTTTCAAATCTTCTGGCAACAATATGGTATCATTTGGTAAGAACTCAGTCACGCATCCTCCCAACTCAATAATCTGAGTCGCCACGCTTTTTAACCATAACGGATTGCCTTGGTAGCGGTGAATGAGTGCTGAATAATTATCGATTTCTCCTAACCCTTTATCTCTCAGAATTTCCCATCCAGCAGCGGTGTCTAAACCAGTGAGTTGTAAGGTACGAATGGGAGTGTTTTGGCTTTCTCTTTGAGGAACTTCTCTCGGTTGTTCCCAACCGATTAAAAGAAAGCAACTTTGATGGGATAATTTTTCTATCTGTTTGAAAAAAGAGCGATATTCTTCGTATCCCGCCTTATACTTTCCTGCCAATTCGCCGCTACTGAAAAGATTGTGAACGTCATCTAATACGACTAAACAGCGATGCTTTTGTAAATATTTAATTAGTGATAAATTTTTGGATAAATCTGGGTTTTCTGATTGGGATAAAAACTGTATCAGTTTATCTTGAAATTCTGTTAGGGTGGGAGATGATTCTAGACTGCACCAAATGACATATTCAAACTCATCTTTTATTTGTTGAACGAGTTGCACAGCTAGTGTTGTTTTGCCGATACCGCTGATGCCAGTGAGGGCTATTAAGCGACAGCGTTGTTGTAAAATCCAGGTGGTGAGGGTTTCGAGTTCCGGAGTGCGATGGTAGAAAGCACCCAACTCCGGCATCTCGCTTAAATCTTGATGTAAAGTTTTAGTTTGTTTTGGGTTGAATGTTTCCTCATTATGTGGGTGTGAGTTTGGTATATCTGGCGGGTGTCTAGCTTCTCCACAGGTGTTAAAGATACCAATCCCTACAACGTCTTTTGCAAAATTGGAGACATTTGAAACTTGCCATCTCTCCATTGCCGAGCGAAAATTTGATTTACTAACCTCTTCACCTAACTCTTCTGAAAGTATGCGCCATAATTTTGAGCCAACATCCCTGACATAACTCTCATTACAGTGACTCTCCTCAGCAATTTTGGTGTATTTCTCACCTTGCATAGTTCCCCGCAGAATCGCCTCTTGCAAATCATCAAGATGCTGACCCGTCTTGGCAAACACTATGTGGTCAGCCATTTTTAACACTTCTTTAAGATTCATGCAGTATTGATGGTAAGTGTCGTGATTTTCCGTATTATACCTAACATTTTCCAACATTTTATGGCATTTTCCAACATTTTTCAATCAGCGAGTTTGAATGGCAGACAAAATTGCCAACAAAATTGAACATTTTTGAGCTAGACAAACCTTTAATTTATAAGGAAAATAGCATAAATATTAAAGCGTAAATTTAAGCAGCTTCAGAGTCGGTAAAAAAGTCATGCCGTCATTAAAAGCTACTCAAAATGGGTGGTATTCACATGAGCAATATAAGAGTTTTTATAGATGGCATTGTCTACTCGCTTCAATGGTTTGGTGGATTAGTTACATATTGGAATAATGTAATTCTTCATCTAGGTATTTCGACCGAGCGCAAATTGAGTTTAGAAATGACTGTGGCAAACAATAACTACTTTCCTAGCTCTGAACTAGGTAAATATTTAACCTTAGTTACTGAGGAATCTAGACAAGAGTACGATTTATTTCATTCCACATACTACACGTTGCCACAAAATATTGAGTTGAAACAAATTTTAACAGTTCACGATACAATTTACGAAGATTTTTCAGAATACTTCATTCATGAAGCTAATTTCCAAAAGTTCATGAAACGAAAAAAATCTTGTATCAATCTAGCCGCTCATATAGTTGCTGTTAGCAATACAACCAAGGCGAATCTCCTACAACATTATGAAATCAGCCCTGCTCAGATTACAGTAATTCATCATGGCATTTCAAGTGTTTTTCACAATGCAAGACTCCTGGCGAATGAAAAAATACAAAAAGATATAAACAAGTTTTTTATTGATAAGCCTTTTTTGCTTTTTGTTGGAGGGAGAAGGTATTATAAAAATTTTGTTTTACTGCTAAAAGCTTTTGCTATATCGAAAATAAATCAAAACTTCATTCTTGTAGTCGTTGGAAGTGAGCGGAGTTTCTTTGATGAAGAAATGGAAATAATAGACAAGTTCAAATTGCCAACCCAGATTAAATTATTAGGATTTGTAAAATTGGAAGAATTGATATCGATCTACTTATCAGCCTATGGTTTTATTTTCCCAACAATGGCTGAAGGCTTTGGCTTACCGCTACTTGAAGCAATGGCGTGTGAAATTCCAGTAGTGTGTTCTGATATACCAGTTTTGCGAGAAGTTGGTGGAGTTTCCCCAATTTATTTTAATCCTCATGATGTAAATTCTTTGGTACAAGCAATTGAAGAGTTAGTCTTTAGCAGTCCAAAGGAGCGCATTCTTAAAGGAAAACAAAGAAGCCTAGAGTTTCAATGGCAAAAATCTGTCCAAGAACTTATTAATGTTTATAGTAAAGTTTTAAATTTATAAAACTTTTTCAATCTTTTGAATTTACTTAAGTTACAAAATAGGTAAAAAATGATGATGAAGCCCTCTAAGTTAAACTTTCGTACTCACTACAAACCTACCAATGAGACATTGTTGTTTAACACGTTAACTGGCGCATTTTTTGCTCTAGACGAAGAGACGATTGCAAAAGTTGATCGCATTTTTTACACAGGTGACAGTTGCAATGAGGATCAACTAATTCAAGAATTGACTGAGCAGGGTTTCCTTGTTTCCGATGAATTTGATGAAGTTGCAGTTGTTCTAGAACGAAGCAGGCTTGGCATTAGAGATAGTAATAGGCTAGATGTCATTATTATGCCAAATATGAACTGTAACTTTGCATGTCCATATTGCTATGAAGATCATCAAAAATCAGCAATGAGTGATGAAGTTGAGGAACGTCTTGTCACTTGGCTTGAAAAAATGATACCCCGTTTCAAGGTAGTGCTAATTAGTTGGTTTGGGGGTGAACCCCTTCTTAGCTATGATACTGTTGCGAGAGTGCAAGAGAAGGCTCGCAATCTTTGTCAAGAATCGAATGTGAGTTTTTCCTCTCATATAACAACCAATGGTTATCTCCTCAGTCCTGAACGATCTCAAAAATTGACTGAATTAGGCTTGTACAGCTATCAAATAACAATGGATGGCCCTCCTAAAATCCACAATCAAATGAGGGTTTTACGCGGAGGTGGGGACTCATTTGATCGTGTAATGTCAAATATCTGTTCCTTGGCAAAAACGCATCCAGAGGTTAGTGTTAAGCTGCGAATCAATTACAACGATGCTAATATAAACACGATTCCTGACTTACTGCACCTATTTCCTGAAGATGTGAGATCAAACCTCAATATTGTTTGTGAACGTATCTTTGGTGAAGAATATGGAAAGTTTTTAGACCCAATGCCAGAGCGACAAGTAGCTACGACTGTGGAAGATATTTATGAGTATGCTCGTCGCTTAGGTTTTACCGTTACGATGAATGATTTGTCACCAGGCAAACTTACATATTGCTATGCTGACAGAGTTAATCAATTTGTCCTCAATTATAACGGTGATGTGTTTAAATGCACGGTTGGTAAATTCAAAACAGAAGATCGTTTAGGATTTTTGGGAATTGATGGCACAATTCTGTGGGAAGGTGAAAAATTGAATCAGTGGAATTCAATTGCAGCATTTGAAGATAAATGCTTGTCATGTACCTTCATGCCTATGTGCATGGGAGGGTGTCGTAAACTACGGGGAATTGAAGGAACTGTAGGTGAAGACTGCACACTCCCTTTTTCAGGACTAGATAAACGCCTACAGCATCGTTATGCTACAGAATGCGGTCAAAATATCAACATCATTGTAGGTAAGTAAAAACCTTGTCTGTAGCGAATCTAGTGTTATGTTCAACCAAATCTAAACATAGGAGTCTTTCATGAAAAAAATCCAAGCGGCAAAAAGTGAGGCGGACATCTGTCGTGTTGCTCTTCCTCAAGCAACCAAGGAGGAAGTAAAGAAAGCAACTTGTTCTTGCGTCAACCACCTATGTGGTTGTAAATAAAAGTTAGTATTCTCAGTGCAAGTGACTATCAATAATTTGTACTGAGAAGTTTTCTTTTCATGCTTTAACCATTGAGTGCAATCGCGTCTCTCCCATAGGTTGGGTTGATTGACGAAACCCAACATTCATCGGCGGTGAGGCTTTTGTGAAGAGCGATAATGCTACGCATCGCTTACGCGATCGCACCACCAAAACAAACAGCGATCGCGTTTTTCCTTTACGAATCTTGATTCCTTATGGTTAGGGAAAATAACGATAAAATTCTCTCCGATGTAAAACGCGCATCACTTCTATAACATCTCCGTTAACTTCTATCCCAATACGGTAATCGCCGATGCGAATGCGATAGCGACCAGCGTAACCTCGCATGGCTTTAATGTCAGGAATCTCCTCCAAAGTGTTGATTGCTTCTAGAGTTGTAAAAGCAAATTCGTAGATGCGTTGGAATGATGTCGAACTCTTCAATTGTTTCAGGTCTTTTAGAAAAGCCTGACGATATTGAACTTCCAAGATAATTATTCCTCAAGATAGGCTAAGGCTTGCGCTCGATCTAACAAGGGTGTATTAACAGCTTCATCCATTGCTTTGTTCAGGCAATAGTCTTCTACCGCGTCTTGAAGTTCCTCAAAGGAAGCATTTTCACTGGGTAACAGTTGTCGCCATAGGTCAATAGGAATTACCACAGCGATCGCATCTCCGTCTTTGTTCGTAAGATATTCAATATTTAGCATTGTTTTTATGTCAGACAAAAAAACGTTTATCGATTCTAGCTTATCAACAGAGTAGTCGAAGGGGCAAAGAGATCTCGAAACGTGCCGCAGACGATCGCATAAGGTAGCAAATACCATAGCATTGGCATAATCGTCATCTTCATCCACTAAGCACCAACTGATGGCGACAGAACCTTCTCCCTTACTGAAAAAAGCGCGATCGCACACCCCAAACAGTCCTTGCCTTGCGGACATCTGGTTTCAACCTGGGGAATCTGGGGAATCCGCTTTCAACCACAGCGTCTAGGTCGTCTTAGAATAAAAGAAAAGATTGTATAGATTTGTATCGCAACCTCAACCATAACAAAATCATGGCTGCTGCCGTATTAATCGAAAAACTCCAGAAACGCTACGGCAACGTCGAAGCCGTCAAAGACGTATCCTTCCAAGTAGAAGCGGGCGAGATTTTCGGCTTGCTTGGCCCCAACGGCGCTGGTAAAACTACTACCATCCGCTGTCTGTGTACCCTCGCCGCCCCAGATGCTGGCAAACTCGAAGTCTCCGGTATCTCCGTCACCGCCAATCCGAAAGCAGTCCGTCAGCGACTCGGTTACGTCGCCCAAGAAGTCGCCATCGATAAAATACTCACCGGGCGAGAACTCCTCCAACTGCAAGCCGCACTCTACCACCTTCCCGGCGCTGTCGCGAAAGATCGGATTAACGCGATGCTGAAATTGCTGGGATTGGCAGAATGGGCGGATAAAAAAACCGGCACTTATTCCGGTGGCATCCGCCGTAGGATAGATTTAGCCGCAGGATTGTTGCACAAACCCGATGTGTTGGTTTTGGACGAACCCACGGTAGGGTTAGATATCGAAAGTCGCGTCGTGATGTGGAATGTCTTGCGCCAGTTGCGGGATTCTGGTATTACCGTGTTGATGACGAGCCATTATTTAGAGGAAATCGACGCTTTGGCTGATAGAGTGGCAATTATTGATAAAGGCGTGGTTATTGCTTCTGGGACGCCTTCGGAGTTAAAAGATCGGGTGGGAGGCGATCGCATCACCCTCCGCATCCGCGAATTCACCCCCCCGGAAGAAGCCGCAAAAGCTAAAGACATGCTGCAAGCGCTACCTTTCGTCCAAGAAGTCATCCTCAACACCGCCCAAGGTAACTCGCTAAACTTAGTCGTAAAATCTCAAAGCGACGCCCTTTTAACCATTCAGCAATCTCTCCGCGATGCTGGATTACCTACTTTCGGTATTGCCCAATCTCGTCCTAGTTTAGATGATGTCTACCTGGCAGCAACGGGTAAAACGCTAATGGATGCGGAACTCGCCGCCGTGGGTACTCGCGATCCCAAGGCTGAGAAAAAGCAAAATATGAGATAGCCTACTCAATTGTGGGGTAGGCATCCTGCCTGCCCTAGATCTCTTAGACCTCTCCAGAAAATAAAGTCGAAGGTCGAGAAAATAAAGTCGAAGGCAGGCGAGACGCCCACCCCACAAGAGTTTTTGCAGAGATTTATTTTAAACCGCGAAGACGCGAAGAACGCGAAGGAAAAGAAAGATGACTACTACGAATTCTTCTCCATCTGAGATTAAGTGGCAGCCAGAGTCTGCGACTCAATCTGATGTGGCTGCACCGAGTTTTTTTGGGGAGTTGGTGCAAGAAACTTTGGCTTTAACTCGTCGCTTGTTTATTCAACTCCAGCGGCGACCTTCAACTTTAATTGCTGGGGTGATTCAACCTCTAATTTGGTTAGTTTTGTTCGGGGCGCTGTTTCAGAATGCCCCGAAAGGGATGTTTGGAAATAGTGTCGATTACGGACAATTTCTCATAGCTGGGATAATTGTTTTTACCGCTTTTAGTGGGGCGCTGAATGCTGGGTTGCCGGTGATGTTTGACCGGGAATTTGGCTTTCTCAATCGCTTGTTGGTTGCGCCTCTAGCGTCGCGGTTTTCGATTGTTTTCGCTTCGGCTATCTTTATCGTTACCCTCAGCGGCATTCAAACGGCAGCGATCGTCGCAGCGAGTGCTATGCTTGGTGTGGGATTGCCAGATCCGATTGGTTTGGGTTTGATGGCGCTGATTGTTTTGTTGCTGGTTGTAGGGGTAACTGCTTTAAGTTTGGGGTTAGCTTTTGCCCTTCCTGGTCACATTGAATTACTGGCGGTAATTTTTGTGACTAACTTGCCTTTGTTATTTGCCAGTACTGCCCTTGCTCCTCTTTCTTTTATGCCCAATTGGTTGCAAACAATTGCTACTCTCAATCCACTGAGTTACGCAATTGAGCCGATTCGTTATGTTTATCTTCATAACAGTTGGGCATTTAGCAGTGTAGTAATGCAGGCTCCTTGGGGTACTGTTTCTTTAGGCGGGGCGCTATTAATATTGTTGGTGCTGGATCTGGTGGCTTTGCTGAGCATTCAACCCCTGTTGCGTCGATCTTTTGCTTAAATTACCACAACCCTGCAAATCAGTAGGGGCACGGCGTAGATAACTTTTGATTTCTCCCCAAAAATTGTGAAATGTTCCCTACAGTTTGAAATAAATTTCAAGGGCACGGCGTAGATAACTTTTGATTTCTCCCCAAAGATTCTCAAAGGTTCCCTACACTTTGAAATAAATTTCAAGGCACGGCGTAGATAACTTTTGATTTCTCCCCAAAGATTGTAAAATGTTCCCTACTTTTGATTTCTACCCAAAGATTCTCAAATTTTCCCTACAGCTTGAAATAAATTTCAACGCTTCTTGTCCAAGATGTAAGCTTAACTATAGCCTTCTCTATTTGTGAGGAGTAAACCGCGATGTATGTAAAATTATTTACCAAGTTAGCGCTGAGCTTTTTAGCGGGAACTGCGATCGCATCAATTGTGCTGCCTCAACCAACCTGGGCACAATTCACAGATGCCCAGCCCCTGCAAGACTGGCAAAACCCAGAAAGTAACCGCGATCCGTTTTCTGGCAAAGGAGACGGCGCCGATGGGGCTTTCGACGTGTTCAATATGATACATCGGGCTAATCTCGGCCCTACGCGCAGTCTGGGTGAATTTAGTGAAGAACAGCAGGAAAGTCTCGATGCTGCTGCGGCGGAATTTCGCAAACAACAACAACAACGGCTTCAGTCTCCGAATGGGGTAGTCCCTGTGACTGGGGGAGAGGCGATCGCACCACCCCAGTCGGGTAACTGACGCCCAGATGGGAGGACGCTCTCTTAGCTGCAATCTCCCTCTTCCCCCTCAGGCAAAGAAACCCGGTTTCTCCGAAAAATCGTTGGGAAAGGAAACTCGAGATATGCCTCCCTTCCGCTGCGCGAACGACTCTTCACCTTTGTTTCTGGCAACGCCCTTGCGTAATATCGTTGACCGTTGCTAAGGAATTACGACCTGTAGGGGCAATTAGCAATTAGCAATTAGCAATTACCAATTACCAAGAAAGGCCGATCATTCCGATGCCTAAGGATTTGATATAAGTCCTGGATCGCTTAGCCGAAAATGAAGTTGCTCGGATCGTTGAACTGAGCTACACTCACCCCCAGAACGGTTAAGAACGACACACCGCTATTGTTACCGCTAAAGCCATTGCGATCGATGGTTAAGATCGTGTCTAAACCCCTCTCCTGAAAGCGGACGTGCCCTGAAGCAATGGGATTCGTTCCCCGGTAGCCAATATCGTCAAGCACGTTAGTTAGGTCAATTTTGTCGCTACCCACAACAAAATCAGTAATCGTGTCGCCTTTGTCGGCAAGGCGTCTGTAACGAAACACGTCATTGCCAAACCCACCCGTGAGGATATCCCGACCTTGAGAGCCAATGAAAGTGTCGCTACCATCGGTTCCCACCAGGGTTTCCCGACCGGGTTTTCCCTGGATAATCCTGCCCGGACGAGTGACACCGATGTTGTCGAACGCAATACCGTCGGTCGTTTCTAACGAATTCGAGAACTGCTGGAACTTAATTCGCACATCGCAACCCAAGGTCAAACCCTTTGATTGGGCGAACTCGCTGAGGTTGAAGGTGTAGGGTTGAAACTTCTTCGTGGCGTTGTTTCCAGTTAAGCTGACCAGACGGTACCAGTTAACGCCATCGACGCTGAGGGCAACCCCATCCGCATTCACCGAACCCTTGAAGGTTTCCGGCATGGGATTATCGGTATCGCTGTTTGTCTCCTTAACGACAAAGCTGAGTTCTACCCTATTCGCGCTTGTGCCATCAATGTGCAGGATGGCTTCGTTGAGGGAATTTCGCTGCTCATCTAACAAGACATCGTAGACCGCTTTAGAGATGCCATTGCCCGCACTGTCTAGCCGCAACTGGCGCGTGACAATGGCATTATTCTCCGTCGTCACCTGAATCCGTCCGGCTCCGGTAGAATTGGTTTCAAAGGCACGGGGCAAGTCGCCATCTTCAAAGTTTTCGATGAAATTGAGTTTGGCGGGGACGGGAGGGCCGAATACGGCTCGGTAAGCGTCGATCAGTCCGTATCCAGTCAGGTTGTCATAACCCGGTGCGCCGATATCTTTTGCCGTTGAGGTCAGGCGGTCATAAATTTGCTGGGGGGTGAAATTGGGGTTGGCTTGTTTCACCAAAGCGGCAATGGCAGCCGCATGAGGGGCAGACGCAGAAGTGCCGGAGAAGTTGGGGAAGCCATCGCCCTCCGGATCGCGGGTGAGGGGATCTAAATCCCCAAAGAAGCTAGTGTTGGTGCGTTGCACGGCGGCGGCTGTGGGTTTCTGGCGGATTTCTGGCGTTGCCTTGCGGGTGCCATCCGGGTTAAACAGAATCTCCACTGGACCAGCAGAGGTGAACAACGCGGGTTCTTCTTGAGCGAAATAGTCCGTGGCTGCTACCGTAAAGCTATTGACTGCAGCTGGATTCCCGAAAATGGTGGGACTGTTGGTGGCATATTCCTGCACTACCTTTTCACCGGGTGGAAGACCGGCAAGCGGCAGATATTTGATCCGTCCCGGTGCTTGGGTACCGGGGCGTAACGCGATCAGCAGATCGTACTCTGCCGTCTCCCCTGTGGAGTTAATGTTAAATAAAAAGGTAAATGGAGATTGCGACAAGGTGCTGTCATCCACAGACGCGACTAAAGATTTTGTAGCAGCGTCCAACAGAAAAACGTCTAAATCCGTATCAACTCCATTGGTTGTGAAGAAGGGGTCGTCCCATTGCAAACAAAGCAACGAGAAACCCGCAGGTAGCTTGATTCGCTGGAGAACGTCTACACCCGAACCGGGATCGAAGTCATAAAACTGGGGCTGCTGATTGTTGTAGAACAATTCGCCGAAGAATGGCAACAAAGTATCAAAATCTTGGTTGCCAGTGGTTGGGGTGGAGACAAAGTTAATCTGCTTGGAGTCGTAAGCGGTATTACCGAAATTCGTCGCTGCCGAAAAGTAAGCCACCCCCTTCTGGGTCACCACCTCATTTACCGCAGCGGCGACGACGCCATCTTGAAAAAACGGATCGTTCAACCAAACAATATCATCCACAATTATGTCTGCCCCAGCATTCGCCAGCGCGCGAATGTTATCAGCCATGAGGCTAGGACCGAACTCGCCTGTGATTCTGGATTTGTTTCCTGTGGCAAAGGCAAGGGAAGCACCCGGAGCCAGGTCGTGGATCAGTTGCATCATGGCGCGACCTTCATCAGGCTGTGCAGCATTAAAGGTAAACCCCGGGTCAATCACCTCAATGCTGGCGGGCAGTTCGCCATTGGCAATATTCTGCTGGAGTGTTGCAAAGCCTGGTATTGCAAACGCATCTACAACGTCATGGCTATCGCTGATGACGCCAATCTTTACCCCTGTGCCGTCATAGCCTTGGGGTAAGGCAGTCCGGACGCGATCGCTTTGGTGTATAAAATCTGCTTGGCTGAGGGCAGGACCGGCACTACCCATGGGACGGGGAACAGACAGCACTCCCATTAGCCCTTGTCCGACGAGGGAATCCATCTGGGACTGCAACCCTGAAATATTGGCAATCGGTAACCAGCCTTCCACAAAATGGCGGTTTTGATCTACTGTCGATACTTGCAAGCCCAAGGGTGTCAGACTGGGCAGCAAGCCGTTAGGATTATGAGCCGTGATTCTGACAGCGACTCTTTGCTGATTCTGATCGACCACCAGGAAATCGCTCAAACCTGACGCACTTTGAGCGGCGGCGGCTGTTCTCATGCCGGGATTTGGGGCGCTCGATTCCGCCAATTTCAGCAAGTTGGAATCGATCCGGTTTGAAATTAATAAACTCATGATTGGTTTGCTTAAACTTAATGAAAAAACTGGGTATCCTAAGCAACCCGGTTTCTCTAAGAAACCGGGTTTCTTGCTGGCGTTTTATTTACGCCTAATATCCTGGGAAATCACCTCGGAATTGTACTCAAATAATAGATGTAACTTTCTATTTAATGCCAGTGTTTAGACGCAGAATTTATGAAAATTACACAAACTCTTCATCGAAACTTTATTTTTAAGTTTTTATAAAAAAAACTAATAAATCAGCGAGATTGATACTTTAACAGGACTTACGCCAAGAAACCGGGTTTCTAGGAAAAATAGTTGATTTGTCAACCAGAGATTTACGAAGAAACAAACGTGATGGCCTCCGAAGAACGTAATTCCTGATATCGTCTCTGCTGGCATTGCGACCCAGAGGGATTTGATTAGGACTTAGGCAGGAGAAGCCTAGAAACCCGGTTTCTTGCTGCGATATCTCGTTTCGTTTCCCAAGGATTTTTCAGAGAAACCCGGTTTCTTTGCGTAGTGATTTGCGTAAGTTTTGTTGATATTAAAACAAAAGAAAACACGCCTTGCTTGTAGCAAACTGCGTGTTGGATGTCAGAACGTACAGTTGTATTTGTGCGCGCGCTATCTTAGCTCACTTATGCGCCCACAGCTGCCAGCACATCCTGAGCGTGGGTATCGGTTTTAACAGTGTTAAACACATGAACAATCTTGCCACTGCCGTCGATGATGAAGGTGACGCGCTTAGCATAGCCGCCGCCATCCACATCGTAGGCTTTGGTAATCGCACCGTCGGTGTCGGCTACCAGCTGAAAGGGTAAACCGTACTTTTCGGTAAATTTCTTGTGGGAGGCTTCGTCGTCCATGCTAACGCCCAGCACCACCATGTCTTTACCTTGAAATTCCGGGTAGGAATCCCGGAAGCTTTGGGCTTCTTTAGTGCAGCCTGGTGTATCGTCCTTGGGATAGAAATACAAAACAACGGTTTTACCGGCAAAGTCAGACAAGGAGACGGTGTTGCCGTCCGTGTCTTTGGCGGTAAATGCCGGTGCTGTTGTACCAACCGATAAAGCCATAGCTAATATTGTCCTGTTAGCTTTAGATTTCTTTACATTTTACCCCAGTTCTTGTTTGTCATCTGCTGGTGGCAGGAGTTGGCTACTATCTCTAGCAGCAAAAAATGCTTAATATAAGAGCAAAGAAGCCCTAAGATTTCAGGCTAAACTGGCGTAACAAATCTGATGACTGTAACCAAACCGCAAGAAGCTAAATCCCTAACTTATCCCAAAAAAACCATAGAACGCGCCAGCAGAGCGCTGCGCTGTTCTCCGTTTCAGATGCCGTTATTTGCGACCATGGGTCGGCAAAGTGTCGATATGGGGGCGATTGCATCCACAAAAGGTGCTAATCTTCAATACACCCTTAGCCCCCTATCCGAGTTGGCAGCTGAAAATGCCTTGATGTGGCTGATTCAAGTAGGTGTGCTGCGGCGAGAAGTTGATGGACAGGGAATTACAGATAGTTTTCGCCTAACGCCTCTGGGACATCAGATAATAGAACAATGGCAGGCGCAAGGGCTTGTCGTGCCGCCCCCGACTTGGCGCGATCGCATCTACAATGCCTTAAGTCGCTGGCTACGAATATTCTGAATCGGTAATCGGTAATGGCTCATTGGTAATGGGTCATTGCTCGTTCTCAATCAGCCCCTCAAGCTCGTTACAAACGAATTTCTTATGAAAGCAATTATGGTGGTGGGGACTACGTCCCACGCTGGAAAATCGCTCCTGACTACTGCCATTTGTCGCATTTTGGTGCGGCGTGGCTGGCGCGTCGCCCCGTTTAAAGGGCAAAATATGGCTCTCAATGCTTACGTCACGGCTAGCGGTGGGGAAATTGGTCACGCTCAAGCGGTGCAAGCTTGGGCATCTGGAGTCGTCCCTTCTGTGGAAATGAACCCGATTTTACTCAAGCCCCAAGGCGACATGACTTCCCTGCTAATTATCAAGGGTAAACCAGTGACCAGAGCCAGCGCCCTAGAATACTACGAACAATATTTTGACGTAGGCTGGCAGGCGATTACCGAATCGCTGCAAGCGTTGGGGGCAGAATTCGACCTGCTCGTCTGCGAGGGGGCGGGGAGTCCGGCAGAAATTAACTTAAAACACCGCGATTTGACGAATATGAGGGTGGCTCGCCATCTCAATGCCCCCACGATCTTGGTAGTGGATATTGACCGGGGCGGCGCCTTCGCTCACGTCATCGGCACTTTAGAATTGTTGGAACCCGCAGAACGCAACTTGATTAAAGGTATCGCCATCAATAAGTTTCGCGGGCATAAAAGTCTGCTCGATCCGGGTATCCGCTGGTTAGAAGAACACACCGGCATTCCAGTAATTGGCGTTATTCCCTGGATTGACCAAATCTTCCCCGCCGAAGACTCGCTGGATTTGTTTGAGCGGCGCGATCGCAATCCCTCTGGCGACGTTAACATTGCCGTGATCCGCCTACCAAGGATTTCCAACTTTACCGATTTTGACCCCTTGGAAGCAGAACCCAGCGTTAACCTGAAATACGTCAGCCCTAAACAATCTTTAGGCTATCCAGATGCGGTGATTATCCCCGGTTCCAAAACCACGATCGCCGATTTGATCGTGCTGCACCAAACAGGGATGGCAGATACCCTGAAAGACTATGTCGCGGCAGGCGGTACTGTTTTAGGCATCTGCGGTGGTTTCCAAATGCTCGGTCAATTGGTCGCCGATCCAGAGGGCATTGAAGGTCAAGAAGGACGCAGCGAAGGGCTAGGATTCTTACCCACCAAAACCGTGATGACACCCCAGCGCGTTGCACGTCAGCGCCAAGTAACTTCTAACTATCCCCAACCAGGTTTACCCGTCACCGGATATGAAATTCATCAAGGTCGAACCCGAATTACCGAACTTGATGGCACTCTACCTTTGTTCGACGATCCGACTTTAGGTGTGGTTGACTCCGGTCAATTTATTTGGGGTACCTATCTCCACGGTATTTTTGATAATGGCCCCTGGCGACGCGCCTGGTTAAATCGCCTGCGCCAACAACGCGGTCTTCATTCTTTACCCACAGGCATTTCCAATTACCGCGAACAGCGAGAAGCCATGTTAGATGCACTGGCAGATAAGGTGGAAGCTTACATCGATTTAACGCCGATTTTGCCAAATAGCTAATGGCTAATCGCTAATGGGTAATAGCGTCTTCACAGGGCAGTTTGAGTTTGACCAAAAACGGGGAAGGGGGAAGGGGGAAGGGGATTTGGGATACTTGCCCCTGTTTTTAAACATGGATTAAAGTTGAAGATGTGTTTCCTTATACTTCGTACGAGAAATACAGTGTCGCAGTTTCAAGCCCCTAGCTTTAGTTATGGGGTTCCCTTTCCCCTTTCCCCTTTCCCCTTTTCCCTGCCTCATGACCAATTACCAATTACCCATTACCAATTACCCATTACCAATTACGAACAGATTAAGTAAAAATGCCTAAAATTCGCTTTTTACCGGATGATGTCACGGTTGAGGCAGAAGTGGGAGAGCCGCTACTGGATGTAGCTTTTCGTGCTGGGGTTTGCATTCCCACTGGTTGTCTGATGGGTTCCTGTCACGCCTGCCTTGTGGAACTAGAAGATGGAACGGCTATCCGTGCTTGTATTACGGCAGTTCCATCCAGAAGGGAACAGTTGACAGTTAATCTGTTCATCGATCCGACTTGGTAATCAGTTTGAGATTGACCGCTCAAAAAAACAAAATTATGTGAAGTTCTGATACGATTTGTACTTCGGTAGGCTATATATAGATAGTCAGCAACCTGATAAATCGCGGGGGATGAAACAATAAGGAGGGTTTTTAGGTGAAGCGGTCAAGCGGAAAGAGGTAAATTGTCATCGGCGATCCGTCAAAGGCAAGCTTATTGTCACCGATGACGGATAACCAACAATCCGCGACTCGTAACTCGTGACCCCACGCCCTTAAGCCCGTGCTTGCTGCGATCCCAAGCATTCCAGAAATCCCATAACCAATCGTTTTTCCTCTGTGCTTGTTTTTAATAAAAGCAAGCACGGCAAACCCGTTATGCCTAAACAATACCTCCGGGGAAATATCGCCAGAAAAAAGATTAATCTCTATAACCAAGCCGATAATTTTTTTATTGGTCGATATCTCACTTTTGGTGGTTGAATAATACATTCATCTGCATTTAAGTCAACAGTTCCTATTACTAAAGGAGGAGAATAGTGAGAACAGAACAATCTCTAGTCCAAGAAGCATGGCAAGCGCTGGAAAACTCGATTATTTACTATCAAGGTCGTCCGGTGGGAACGGTAGCCGCCCGCGAACCGGATTTAATAGCACTGAATTACGACCAGTGTTTTATTCGCGACTTTGTTTCTTCGGCGCTGGTATTTCTAATTAAAGGAAAATCAGAGATTGTCCGGAATTTTTTAGAAGAGACGTTAAAATTACAACCCAAAGAGCGGCAATTTGATTGTTCAAAACCGGGTCGGGGTCTGATGCCAGCCAGCTTTAAAGTAGAGGTTCGACAAGGGCAAGAATGTCTAAAAGCAGATTTTGGCGAACATGCGATCGCGCGAGTCGCCCCCGTAGATTCCTGCCTTTGGTGGATGATTTTGTTGCGCGCATATGTCAAGGCAACCAACGATACCGAACTAGCCTTCCGCGAAGATTTTCAAGAAGGAATTCGGTTAATTATGGATTTGTGTCTAGTGGCGCGGTTTGATATGTACCCCACGCTGCTAGTCCCCGATGGCGCGAGTATGATTGACCGTCGCATGGGTCTATACGGACATCCTTTAGATATTCAATCGGTATTTTATGCTGCTTTGCGCGCCGGTGGGGAACTACTGATCCCAAATAAAGAAAACGAATACCTGATCCGCGCCCTCCGCAGCCGACTGAATCCTTTAATTCGTCATATTCGCGAGAATTATTGGCTAGATACTCAGCGTTTGAATGCGATCTATCGCTACAAGGTCGAGGAATATGGCGAGGAAGCACTCAATCAGTTTAATATCTATTCCGATTCGATTCCGTTTCAACGGTTGACCGAATGGTTACCCGAAGACGGCGGTTATTTAGCTGGTAATATAGGGCCATCCCAGATCGATTGCCGCTTCTTTTCTCAAGGCAATTTGATGGCGATTATTTCTTCTTTGTCGGATGAAAAGCAGTCCCACGGAATTTTGCGACTAATCGAAGCCCGCTGGCATCATCTGGTGGGAGATATGCCGATGAAGCTGTGTTTCCCAGCCTTGGAAGACATCGAATGGAAAACCCTAACCGGATGCGATCCGAAAAACAGACCTTGGTCTTATCATAACGGTGGCAGTTGGCCCGTTTTACTGTGGATGATCGCCGCCGCAACTCAAAAAATGGGCAAACCAGAACTCGCTCACAAAGCGATTAAACTCGCTGAAAAACGCTTAAGCAAAGACGAATGGCCCGAATACTACGACGGTAAAACAGCCCGATTGGTGGGGAAACAAGCGCGTCGCTATCAAACTTGGACGATTGCGGGTTATTTATTAGCTTTAGAGCTAATGGAAAACCCCGAACACTTAAAATTAGTTTGCTTCGACGAATATCCTCAAGAACTTACTGCCACATAGCATAAGTTTTGCTATTTGTCAAGCATAAGTTTAATAGACCTGTGCAAAAAACAATGTCAAAGGCAGGCAGGATGCCTACCCCACAAGAAGTGGTTGGAGAATTGTCCAAGGCAGGCAGGATGCCTACCCCACAAGCAGTTGTGGCAGAATTGTCCCAGGCAGGCCAGTTCGTAGTAGGCGCTTCAGCGCCTGTTCCTTTACCGCAATGGAGTGAAGCGTTTTTTCTCCAGAGCATACTAAGTTTACCGGGATGGATGAGCGATCGCTAGAGGGGTAATATCATGTCCGCGAGAGATCGGTAGTGTATAGATGGCTAATTGCTAATTGCTCGCTTGCTAATTGCAAGCTTGTCAATTGCCTCCAGAGCAGCCTAAATTACTGGTGTGTTATTTACACCAGCCATGATTTGAGGATCGTTATCGTTGTAATACCATTGGTACCCAGCCATAGTTTGTTTTCCTTTTCTTTTTTAACGACGCTGGCGACGGTAAACTAATGGATTCATCGGCGTAACGGCTAAGTCTCCCGGTTGCAAGCCCGGAAAGCAGGTTATTCGCGTTTGTCGGCGGGCATTTTCAGCAAACTGTTCTGAGATGGGCGCGTCAGCCGCCAACTCTCTCGGCGGTGCGAGGCGAGTACCATCGGGGTAGTAAACTGCCACTAACGATTCCCGCGTGCGATCGCCCTCGTTATCGGTTGTGCAGTGCAGCAACCAACCGTCAATAAACTCGGCGTCTCCAGCTGCATACATTCTGCAAGTGGTCAGCGGATACCCTTGCTCGAATAGGGACTCGCCAAATTGGCGCATTTCCTCCTCGTCGCGCGACGTATTTCCTAAAGAACGTTCCTGGCGATGGGTGCCGTTGGCGAAGATCATCATAGCCATCTTGGGAGTTACGTCAACCAAGTGCAGCCACAGGGTAACCGTTTTTTTAGCATCAATCGGAAAAAAGTGGGCATCTTGATGCCAGGGCGTTCTGACGGCTCCAGGTTTCTTGAAAATCACCTGATTGCGATACAGCCGGACGGCATCTACACCGAGCAAGTCGGCTGCGATTTTAGCGAAGCGAGTGGCGAGGATAAAGCGACCGACAATCGCGTCGAGACTCCATAAATTATCGATATAGATCCAGTTCTCCCGCTTGGCGTTCATTAACTGTTCGGTCGAGAGTTGATACTAGACGCCTGATTTACAGGCATAACTTGGAATTTCCCGGTAATTTCTGGATCGGCATCCTCAACGCGAGGACTTGCCTCACACCATTGATTGATGCAAACAACTCTTGCTTGTCCATCTCGACAGAGTTTAGTCTCACGTTTATTTTGTAAGTTCTAGCTACCACTAGACGCTTGTCTTGTAGTTGTCGTACAATAATAATTATAAAATGGGGTGATAAAATTTGTATACGTCAATTAAGACAAGACTAAAACTGACACCAGAGCAACAAATATTGATGGCTAAACACGCAGGAATAGCCAGGTTTACTTATAATTGGGGTCTAGCCATTTGGTCTTCTTTGTATAAAGAAGGATACAAACCTAATGCTTTCTTGCTCAAGAAATTTTTTAATAATTCTGTCAAACATGTTTACCCTTGGCTCAAAGAAAAAGGAATATGTCAAAAAGTGACAGAGTTTGCGTTTGATGCACTAGGAAAAGCCTTTAAGAATTTTTTCTCTGGTCGCGCAGATTATCCAAAATTCAAGAAAAAAGGACGTGCCGATAGCTTTACCATTAATGCTGGTGGCAAGCCCGTAAACGTAGGAGGCACAAGCCTTAAGCTACCTACTATTGGATGGGTTAAAACCTATGAAGGCTTACCTCATACCACGACTAAAACCTTTACGATTTCCAGGCAAGCAGGTAAATGGTACATCAGTTTTAGTTACGAGTTAGAACCCAAAATAACACCTAAATCTAGAGACTATGTAGGAGTAGATTTAGGGATAAAAAACTTAGCATTTCTGTCTTATGGTGTCGTATTTACCAATCCAAAGGCATGGAAAAGATGTTCTCGGCGATTAGCCAGATTACAGCGTCAACTGCAACGTAAAGTTAAAGGGTCAAATCGATATAGCCGACAAAAGCAACGCATAGCTTTAGTGTATCAACGGATATGCAATATTCGTCGAGATGCCACTCATAAAGCTACAACATATATATGCAAAAACCACGCTGTTGTAGCAATTGAAGATTTGTTCGCATCAGGCATGATGGCTAATCATAAATTGGCTGGTGCTGTAGAGTCGTGCAAACTTCTATGAGTTCCGCAGACAGATTGAATACAAAGCCTCACGTTATGGTTCAACTGTAGTGCTGGTGGATAGATGGTATCCATCTACCCAGGTATGTTCAACCTGTGGACACAAGCAACCGATGAACTTGAAGGTACGTAGCTTCGATTGTGGGGCTTGTGGGTTTAAAGTTGACAGGGATCTTAACGCATCTGTCAATCTGGAAAAATATGCACGGAAGGTTAAGCCGTGCCTGGACGTAGACGGTTCTGACTCCTTAGTCACCGGATGAAACGTCAACTATTTTCCGGGTTTTACCGGATTTTAGATAACAGATTGTGGTCTTGATGCTGGTGTACAGCGGCTAAAATATGCGGGCGGTAGGCGTCAATTTCGGGTTGGGTAACGAGACTCGGTAAGAGAACGTGACCCCATTCCCGGTATTGTTGTATCTGCTCAGAAGTCAGGGGATAGTCGGCTGACAAATCGGGCAAGTCTAACGCTATATCTGTCATGGCATTTTTCCTTACATTGAACTAGCTTTTAGAGCAAAGCCAAAGAAATAAGCAGAAATTCTATACGCTTGGGCGAGCGGGTTTTACAGCTATTTTCAGGTAAATGAACCACATTTTTTCGGTTCACGCCAAGACACATTCGCCTTTAGGCGTTCGGTACTGGGTAGGCGCAAAGAAGAACGCACTCGTTGTGGTCTAAATATATGAAAACTGCTGTAAGCCGCAGCGATATGCATTCTCAGAAAGTTGAACTATCAGCTTTCCAAATCTGAGTAAAGGACTCAAAGGCTAAGCGGGCACTCTTAGATTCAGCCTCATCTTGATCGACAAAATTAGCGAGCAGGTAGGCTTTAGCTTGTAAACCTGCCAGCGGTTCAAAAACAAGCTTCAGGTGGCTCAAGTTTGCCTCACAGGCAGAGTAATTTGACAGCCATCCCCCATCGGAATGCGGTGGTATTGGCACAGATGTGTCACTGTCCCAACCGAATAGGGCTTCTGCTTTTTGCCTGCTGGCTAGCGATCGCTCCTCCAGCCAAGCTGTAAACGTAGCCAGCCATCTGCTGCCTTGTTGGCTGGAACTCGCATCTGCCATTGCAGTTGGGTAGCACTCCAGACCAATTCTCGGACCGATGGATGCAGCGATATCTAAAGTAACGATCGCCCTACCTAATAGATTGGGAATCTGCTCAATTACCTTGGCAAGTTCCGCCGCAACTGCATTGCAGCCCATAGTTTCTAGCCAAGCAGCTATATCCCCTACTTGTTCCCATCTACCAAAGTTGACTCTGATCGAAGATACAGGAGCAGTTCCTTCCTTCCTAGAAAGCATGACACCAAAATGAGTGCAACAGACACATTCCGGCAGTGTATTGAGGAGATTTTCCAGTCCTTGGTGCGTGGAGTCAGGAACATTTTTGCCCCTGAGTATCGCAGTTGCCCGACATAGTAACTGGGCAAGCAAACTCTTGTTTTCAGGCTGGGATAGTTCCGGGGAGACATCAAGAAACACCCCAGGTATGGGAATAGGTTGAAGCATCTGATCGCTGTCGAACTCGAACCAGAATACATGACTTCCAATCGACCCTGCCAACTCTCCACCTGTTTGGCAAGCGCGATGCAAAGAAATAATTCCTTCCCAAGGATAAAAACAACTCCATTCTCGTGCTTGGGAACTGAAATTTTCTGGAAAAGGTAGGGAAAGGTCGAGAGTTGAATCCGACTCCAACATTCTCAGTTCAAACAACAAGGAATTTGTCAGCGGTAGCTTCGCCGTCAGCGAACGGATCAATTCCAGAGAATGGGGTGGGAACAGAACCGGATCGAATTGTTCCTTCGCTGCATCTAGAAGATTCACAAGCTGCGGTTGCTGTATCAAGCCAAGCGATCGCGTGCTGTCAGACAAAGTTCGTACTCCTATAATCGCATTCAGCTAAAGTAATAAAGCGTTTTGTCGTCTTTCGAGAAGCTGATAAATCCGCCAA
Source organism: Microseira wollei NIES-4236 (assembly GCF_020521235.1). Lineage (GTDB taxonomy): Bacteria > Cyanobacteriota > Cyanobacteriia > Cyanobacteriales > Aerosakkonemataceae > Microseira > Microseira wollei. The sequence goes on from NZ_BLAY01000001.1 coordinate 140,636, forward strand.
TAGTAATGCGCGGGATTGTCCCCTTAACCTCGGAAATCTGATGCCAAATCTGTCCGGCATTGAAAATTATCAGGTCTCCTTCAGAAATGGAAATTGGGGTAGGGTTGCAGTGGGACTCTAGGTATTTTGGGTTAGTTTTATTCCCGACTCCATTACCATTTTGGTTCTGCCAATTGAAATCGTAAAGAACAAGTTCTCCTCCAGCTTCAGGCTTCGTCATTACCATAAAGAAGCTAAATATGGTGTCTGCTGCTGCAATCCGATCGATCAGCTTGAATGACAGCGTTCCAGCCTTGAAATAAACTTTTTCGCAGTGAGGTGCGATCGATCCACCCGGATCTACCCACCTGATGGTAGCGGGAGAGTAGGGATTACCACCGGAACCAAGGGGCAACGATACTGTTCTGCCCCCTGCTATTTTTGAAAGTAATTGCGCCAAGTGAGTCTCAAAACTCTCTTGGGACCCAAAAAATTGCTCGCACTCAGTTCTAAATACCTGCGCGTCCTCAAAATACTGTTCGGATTGGTTGCCTATACCGATAATGGTGCGTGCATAAATGCGACCGTAGGGACACGAACTGTTGAGCATCAACGATGGATTTTTGATCAAACTTTTGCCACGGGAAAGGGCGATGTTTGGTGAGATGAACTCCTTAATTAGGATACCATCAATTTGTCCATTGCGGATACTGCCCATGACATCACCGCACTCATCCAAGGCACGGGAGTTCATTTCTAATAGTTTACACGTACCCATTTTTCACCTTTTTCTCCTCAGATTTTATCCTCTTCAATATTCTCTCGTTCGACACCTATTCTTAAACTTTGTTTGCTTGAATTTAATATTGTTAGTAAAGCCTGGTTGCCCTGAAGCTTTATCTACCGCTAATCTTGCTATTTCTGGTATTTTCGTTTTTCCGGCCAACTCCGGAGCTAAGGATTGCCACCATTCAGCCAATTCCTCGTACTTTTTAGGTTTTGGGCTTGGTTCTATTCGAGTTAATAACTCTTGTTTCTCCATAAATGTGCCATTCTTTTAATTAGATTTTTTGACAAGTTTGCCCTGTTTAGTTTGTTTTACAGGTTGCTGCTGCACTCAGATCTGTGCGTTCAAGTTGGTATTGGACAATATCGATATAACCACCAGGCGATTGGGCGGGTGTATTGGGTATGGGAGCGACTGGTTCTTTGACAGCCAAGCTGAGAAATTTACCATTGAGTTCTAGCAATAGTTTGTCGTTTCGCAGTTTATCAATCGCAGGTTTGATGTCGTCCCAAGACATATCGGACTGGTATTCGTTGCGTATGGCTTCCAGCAAATTCCGAGAACTGCGGGCCCGGTCACAAAGGCGGTATATCCAACTCTCAAGTCCCTGCAACAGGTACAACATCTTAACTGCTACAGGTCTGGTGTCTAGAATCTTGATTTGCTGACCATCGTCGGTTTGGCTCAATGTGGGAGCCTTCTGTTTGGTCTGGGAGTCGCCAAATCCTAATTGACTCCATAGTTGATTCCACCGCACAACTGCCGCTCTAGCTGCTCTCAAACCGGGTCGTTTTTTGAGTTCAGCTGTCATGGAGTCGCGATTTTTATCTTCAAAATAATAGGCGAGGTCGGTTAACAAATCTGGGGGTAGCGGATAGACATAGGCATAAGTCCAATAAGGCTCTAAGTCTAATCCAAATTCTTGAGGGCGTTGGAAGTAAGGACTAAAGCGGTGATACTGAATCCGACCAAAACCAGGGGGTTGGAGATGGGTAATCAGTGGTAGCCATTGAGCCATTTCGGCATACCATTCATCTTGCTCTTTGGGCAAACCCCAGAGAAAATTCCAACCCACGAAAATCCCCAATTCCCTAGCCCATTTGAGAAACTGCACATTCATGATGGCTGTAGTTCCTTTATCCATCAACTTCAGCACTTCATCGTGCATACTCTCAATACCGGGCTGGATGTGGCGAATACCAGCGGCGGCTAACGTTGCCATTTGTTCTCGCTGCAAATTAACTTTTGTTTCAAAAAAGAGCTGGTAAGATTGGTCAGCTTTCGCTAGTTCTGGTAAAACAGTTTTGATGTATTTTAAATCGAGAATATTATCGACCACAATAAAATTAGTGACGTTGTACCTTTTTGCCAGATGGTCGAACTCCTCCACTACGCGCTCTGGTGATTTCGAGCGATATGCCATTGACGCGCCATTGAGTCCGCAGAATGTACAGTGATGCACTTGCCCCCACCAACAACCTCGTGATGTTTGTACTGGCAATCCGGGGTGAATTTGACCCTCCCCCCTCTTAGAGGGGGATTCTACAAGGAGGCGGAGCAATGCGTCTAAAGACGCATTGCTCCGCTTTACACTTGCCAATTTCCACAGGAAAATCCTGGGCGGGGAGGTCAAAGTCCCCCTACTCAGTCTGCTTAGATCGAGTCCTTGCATTCCGGCTACTTTTCGTAGTATATTAGCTGCACCGTTAGCATCTGCGTTGACATAAAAGTTGTTCGCAGTGCGAAACAATCCGCGCTTCACTCGCTTTCCTGACGACTTCCAGTCTGTGGGTTTTTCACCGTATTTAGGAACTGTATCGCCGTCCAAAAAAGATGCTGCCGATGTGTTAGCTTCTTCAGTTTCAACAAACTGTATGCCGTATTGTTTGCATAATTGAGCAATGCGGCATTTTAATTTAGCCGTCGGGATTTGAACAAAAGCTTGGTTGTTGCGCTTGCCAATATTTATCTCTTGTTTAATCCCCTGATTCCAACCAAAAACAATGCGCCCAATCTTACGTTCCAAGCAGTGGTTAATTACTATCCTTGCCGCTTTATTAATGGCATCTCGCATCTGCCGATTGCGCTTTTCCGTTAGATGGGCAAGGCGCTTCGACCAAAATCCTTGTGGCTTGCCTTCTTTGATTTTGGCGACTGATTTATTAAACCATTGGTTGAGCGATTTGACATGTCTCCCATCAATAATGAAAGACGTATCGACGTTGCTGACGCACGTCAACCAGTTGGTCACTCCGCTATCAATGCCCAGAACCCGCGATGGATCTAATTCAACCGATATAGTCTTTTGAAGATACACCCACTCGGCATAAAAGCATCGATTGCGAGGTAAAACACGAACTTCTTTGATGTCTTCAAACCGCAGGTTCGATGGCATTGTTAACCAGAATGCTTCTACCCCAAACCAAGTTTTACAAAGCTGTCCCATCGGCAAGCGCACTTGCTTTCCTATTAGCTTTAAGGCTTGCTTGGGATAGGTGGCAATCGCCATGCCGTTTGATTTACGGTATTTGGGTGGACGAGGCTTATTTTCTAATTCGCCCTTTTTGTAGGAACTGATTAACTCTTGAAACGATTTAAAAGATTCAGCGATGCCGTTAAGCGCTTGGCACGGCAACTTGAGAGTAAACTGCACCGTAATGCAAAGAAGATTTCATCTCCTTGCACAGCCCCGCACTTCCTGCTTTGCCGGACAAGATTCTTCCAGTTTTAAAATAAATCTGGCGAGCATAGTAGATGCCACAGTTTGTTAGATCGTTAATTTCGCTGCACAAGTACTCTAGCACAGGCGTTAACTCTTTGGTGTTTGGTATTAGTTCTTGCTGGCATCCGTACAAGCAAATCACCTCTTTTAACACAATTTAAATATTATCATTTTTACCGCTGGTAATATCTTTTTGCATTAAAATTTAATGCTCTACATCGACAGGCAGGATAAATCCTGCCCCCTGGTTTTCATCCCCTGCCTAAAAGGCAGGGGCTTTCAACCTACCTTTCTACCTTTTGGTAAGCACTAATTTGCGAGGTTTGGATAGCTGCAAAATAATCGTCGTAGTCGGGGATAGGCACTCGATCCATATCCCAAACAGAAGCTCGGGGAGGGGAAGACTTCCCATTCATATTACAGACACCGATCGCACCTTCCGGTAGTTCCGCAGCGCTAACGTTGCGACCAAAGTCAAGTAGCTTGCGGCAGAGGTCGTAAAACAAGGTATCGCCTTCCCCTGAAAAGACAAAATCTACCCAATCAAACGCTCGCTTAGTTGCCAGTCCCATAACTCCTTCGCAATTGGCTCCCCCGATCAAGGTAATTACTTCTGGTGCCAGTTCTCGAATTCGCCTGAGTAAGGCAAGCGAAGCCACGTGTTGACCAAAAGTTGAAGTACAACTAACAATCCGTGGTTTTTGTGCCAGAATGGCTTGCGCTACCCGATCGACAAAGGCAGGAGCTTTTTCACGTACTTTCCGAAATTGCTCCGGCAAATTTTCCCGTTCCAGATCGAGGCGTTCGTACAGCATATCCCGCGTTGCCAAGGGTTTGCTGGGATAGATGGTATCATCCGGTTCAAAGTCTGGGAAGGCAGCTTTAGCAAAGGTCCACTCTCCAATCAGTTCCTCGTTCTTGCCCTCAAACAGAGCAATATAGGTATCCAGCCCAATTTCTTGGGCAAACCAGATATTGGGATAAAGTACGCTGGCTTTGATTTCTGTTTCCTTCAGTGCGCCCTTTAGCAATCCTAAAGCAATCGAAGGACCGTTGAGCGATGAGTATGGCATTGACACCAAACATATATCTGTCATGACCAACCTCCTGAATCTTTGACTGTTCTCTCTTCGACGATTGTTAAAATCCCGCTCCCAATCATCCGCTGCACCAATTCTAATTTGGCATCATCATTTAGGAGCGGTAATTCTTTGATGGTAAATTTGCTATTGGTATTAATGTAATCCAAAGCTGCTGCAAATTTTTGCGACATCTCTATCTTGGTGCTGAGGTACTTAACTGTGAGCGAATTTTCGCTGGTTACTATGCGGAATATAGTACCTTTTCTTTTCTGTACAATAGTCTCCAAGTTTATCTTACTGAGATGGTCGATCCGCCGGAAATATCCATCCGGCAAGGGATTTTTCATATTTTCTAGCAGACTATCAGTGAGTTTTTCGATGCCGGATTCCAGCTTGGCTTGGGTTGCTAAATATTGCAGTATTTCCTGAAATTGTGCTTCTAGGGAGTTTTTTATCTGGCTGTCGCGGATAAAACCTGGTGGCAATGCACGGCGAAAGGCAACATCTTGTTTGGATAGCGATCGCAACATTCCAGAAAGCAAATCGCTCCAAGTATAAATAAAGATGCCCACTGTCAAATGCAAGGATGAGCAGTTGGATGTTGAAACATTGTGACCATAACCGCGAGGCAAATACAACATGTCACCTGGTGCCAAACAAATATCGGCTACCACAGGCGGAAGTTGCTCTTTTGGTAGTGACTGTTCGCCGCCGGCAAATTCCTTATTAGGTAGTTCGACAATCGGTTCGTAAATCCGCCAGTTTTTTGTTCCCTCAATCTGAAGAATCAAGACATCGTGGTCATCAAAATGCGGCACAAAAGCCTGGGAATTCTTGGGTGTCAAATATAAATTTATCCCTACAGGATGGTTTAGAAAACATTCTAATTCCCTGGCGAATGCTGACAATGGCATCCAACGTTTATGTAGGTCTAAAAGAATGATGGAGTAGCCTTGTTCGTAAGCATTGTAAAGTTGAACAATGTTAGCAGACCCGTCAGGGTGCATAAAGTTGTGGGCAAAAAAGCCCCCCTGCTTGACGAGGCGCAAGGTCTTCCAATCTGGCCCAAGACTGTAGATAATCAAATCAATATCTGCCATCGTCAGCAGATTGGTGTAATAGTCTGGCGTTTGCCTGGAAACAACTAGGGGGCGTTTTTCCCAATATTCATCGAAGAATGTATCTACTTGAATCGGAGCGATCGCTTTGGCAAAATCAAAGTCTGTGCTTGTCACTTCTGTTTGATGCTATTTTCAAGTGTTTTTGCGGTAAATCAGCGGATTCATTGGCGTCACCGCCAAGTCTCCTGGTTGTAGTCCTGGGAAGCAGCTATTTAGCGTTTGTTGGCGCATCTGTTCGGCGAAGCGCTCTTGAAGTGGAGCTTGGGAATCCAATTTTTTTGGTTGAGCGATGCGCGCGCCATCGGCATAGTAAACTATCACGAGGACTTCGCGATTGCGATCGCTTTTGTTGCTGGGCGCGCTATGCAATGTCCAGCCAGAATGAAACGTGACATCCCCCGCCGCAAAGGTTCCGTAGGATGTTATTTCATAACCTCTCTGGATAATTGACTCGGCAAATTCCTGCATTTTTGCTGGCTGTGGCGTGGAAGTGCCAAGGTATTTCGCCCCCTGATGCGAACCAGTGACAAAGCTCATGGGAGCCATCTCTGGTGTCACTTCTACAAGGGGGAGCCACATGGTAATAATTTTTTCTGTATCCAGGGGCATAAAGTACCCATCTTGATGCCAAGGAGTGTCAGTACCACCGGGTTTTTTGAAGTACGTTTGATCGCGAAACAGCCGCACAGCATCCACACCCAGGAGTTCAGCAGCAATTTGTCCAAACCGAGAAGCCAGAATGAACCGACGGGCAATGTCATCCAGACGCCATAAATTGTCAATATATATCCAGTTTTCTTGGTTACCTTTAACTAGCTTTTCGATCGCATGATTTTCCTCTAAATTGCGTTCAATGGCTTTTAAAATGTAAGGGCGATATGCATCAATCTCTGCTTGAGAAACCACGCCGCGCAACAAAATATGACCCTGTTCTTGAAATTTTTGTATTTGCTCTGTTGCCACTGGGTATTCACTTGACAGTTCTGGCAGATTGACCTCAACCTCGATCATCATTACACTCCTATTTTGCTGTTTGATATCCGACAATCTTAACCCAAGTTGCTAATTATAACTGGTTTTATCGCATTGCTAATCGCAAGCTTGCTAATCGAGCGTGAGAAGATTTTTCGGTTATATCATTAGCCATTAGCTATTAGCCATTAGCTATTAGCAGCCCTAAAAAGATAACTAGCAACAAGCGTTATTAGTATTGCTATTATCCAAACACTTCCTATTTGTTTTTTTGATATACGACGGGATTAGTAGGGCTGCCAGCCAAATCTCCCCGCTGTAAACCAGAGAAGTACTCTTTGAGAAAATGCTCGCGATATTTTACGGATTGCAATGCCTGGGAAGATGACAAATAAAAGTTTTCTGGTTCGCCAATGCGAGCCCCATCGGCGTAGTAGCTGATGGCGATGACTTCCCGCATCCGATTGCTAAAATTCTTGGGGGCGCTATGGAGGGTAAAACTGCTGTGGAAGGAAACATCGCCAACAGCCATACTTCCTACGCTCGTTAACCGCAAGCCTCGTTCTTGGAGCATCTGCGCGATTTGTTCCGGAGAATATTGGTTGTTGTTGGCAAACTCGCAGAAACCCGACCGATGGGAGCCGCTAGCAAAGGTTAGGGGACCCATATCTGGGGACAGTTCCACCAACGGTATCCAGGCTGCTATTACTTTATCGGTATTTAAGGGAATGTACAAGCAATCTTGATGCCAAGGCGTTCCCAACCCCTGTGGCGGCTTGAAAAAACAGTTGTAATGCAGCAGCCTGACACTATCAACTTCCAACAATTCGGCTGCTATTTTGGCGATGGCAAAAGAGGTGATAAAACGCCATACAGCCTGATGTACTTCTCGCAGATCGTAGACAAATCTGGAACCACTGGTTCCTACCGCTCGTTCGCAGTCATTGAGCTTTGCCAGTTCTCGGTTAGCCGCCTCGACGAGAAAGGGACGATAGGCGGTGACATCCGCCGGAGCCAAGGCTTGAGGTACGACGAGATGACCATCTTGACGATACTGTTCGACCTGTGCGGGCGACAAAGAACATCTGTGGGAGAGTTCGGGTAAGTTTTCGACTTCCAGCACCCCCACGAGATGTTCTTTGCTGTTTAATGTCTGTTTATTCATTTTTCCACCACCCTAACTCACTAAGGCGCTGCAATGCTTGCAATGCAGTTGCCGTGGTAAAAATGCCGTTCTGATCGAGAGAGAAAATATTAAAGGTATTTTCCAGAACCTTTTCCAGAGTGGGAGGACCTGCAAATTTTCCCGTCCACCGTTGCCAATTCTGAACCAACTCTGGATCTACCATATCAGGACGCGGCACGCGCAATCTGGCGGATGGTTGCCAAGAACCATCTGCTCTTTGACTCTCGATCAGGTGTTGCACGCCCTCTAAACAAATCTCGCGTACAGATGTTAAATCTTTTCCCAGTGTCAGTATTTGCAAACACCAGGCTATAGCAAATTCCGCTGGCTGCAAAGCACTCAGTAGCTGCTGCAACCGTTCAACAGCCCAGACAACGGCTTTTTCTACCCGCTGGCGATCGCTATCAGATTGCCCATGCAGCGCTAGAGCAGTGGCAGCTCTAGCCGTGCAGTACTCATCTTCAAACCACCAGTAGCTGCACCATCTGCCATCTGCTGCTTGCCGTTGCCGCAGATAGGGAAGAATTTGTCCGCTTAACTCCGGTAAGGAGGCGGCTGCTGCCGTCACACAGGTATGGGCACCGCACCATCCCTGAAACGAGATTATTCCTTCAGGCAAACCAATATACTCTCGGATCGGGGATTCTTGCTCGTAGGTAGAGACGCCACCATTGCTTTTGACGTGACGCGCCAAAAAGGCGTAGGCTTGCTGGCAGCGTTCCTCATGCCCTAGTCCCAGTGCTTCAGCTAACTGCAAGCTCCAGAGGGTCGTATCTGCATCTGCTGGCACCTTGGCGTGATATCCCCAGCCTCCCTCGTAAGTCTCTCGGTGTGCCAAAAGCTGCCAAGCGGCATCGGCTGCTTGTTTAGCGCCAGCATCTGGTATGCCAGCCAGCGTTGTCCCCACAAATCCAGTTACCCAAGCATCGCTGACACCTGCGGGTGTGAAAAAATCTTTCCACCACCCTCCCTTGTCCCGCGCTTGCAACAAGAAGGTGACGGCTTGACTCACAGTTTGATGCAGGTGTTGCTTACCTATCTCTGCACAATTTGTCATGAGATCTTTGTTAAATTATGTTCTCTTACTTGGTATCGGATTAAACCCTGCGCCAAAGTATGCTTTTGCTTCTGGGGGTTGATTGGGAGAAAAAACAAGTTTAATGTGCTGCAACCCCCGCAACAAAAGCCCATCGGACATCGAATTCAACTCTTGTCCTCCTGAAGATTGGGTAATTGGTACGTAGCCCGTCCAGCCTAGTAAAGCCTCTCGCTTTTCGGGTGTACACAAACCACGCTCTACAAGCTTATCGAACAACTGGAACCATCGGGTTTCTTTGTTGGGCTGTCGCTTCCAAGGGTGAAGGTTGTCGTATAACAGTTCTATTCCAATGCGCGGGTATATTACTTCACCAATATCCAGGTGCAAGCACAGCGAGTCCACCAACCCTGCAAAGTCTGCGATCGCCTGCTCTATTTCTGCCAAGCATTCCTCAATGCCAATGCGAGATAAAAAACTGGTAATCTCATCCCCCGTAATGTTAAAAATACATAGTCTTAGCACGTCTATGTTTCTAGAAAGCATACTGCCAACCTGGAAATACAAGCTAGGCATAGCCAACTCAATGCACTGCAAAAAGTTACGCTCTAGATCGTCTGGCAGCGCCGCACCTCGCAAAATCGGTAGGACAGTTCCCGTCAGCCAATTCAGAGGACGCTGAACCACCATTTTACTGTTAAAACTATCTAACCAATAGGCAAATAACACGACGCTGGGGACGAGTTGAGCCGCCGACAGCCGATCCATGTCAAATTCCAACCACACCTAAGTAATACGGGAGCGTGGTAGCCCCGCATTTTTAAATCGGGGCCCAAACGCGATACGGGCGATTTTAATCGCCGTCCGACAAAGATATTATCCACTGCTCGACATACTCACTCAGGCTTAACCCGTTGTTTCGGGCAACGCGCTGCAATTTACCCCAAGAACTAGGCGTAATTAACAGGGTATGCCTAGTTTTCTTTTCATCGTACAAGACGGGGATACCGCGCAATCTTTTTTTGCCTTTTCCTGTTGACATAATAGAAGTGATTGTTATACTAACTATAGATTAACAAAGGAATAGGAGGCGATATCAAATGGCACGGAGTGCGACTCCATCATTCGTAGTTGAACTACCAATAGTTGTTGACAGCAAGCAGGAACGCGAGTTAGAGGTGCGGTTTCAGGTTGGTAGGCAACTTTACAATGCTTGTCTTAACGAAGCTATGGTGCGGATGGAGCTAGTACGTAATTCCGATGCCTACAAAGCAGCTAAGAAAATTCCTAGAGATAAAAAGAAAGAGCGTCAGAAAGCCTTCAATGATGCTAGGAATGCTTACAGGTTTTGTGACTATGATTTACAAGCTTATGCAACAAAGGTAAGTAATGAATCCTCGTGGATAGCTGAAAAACTCGATTCAAATACCCAGCAGACCATAGCCACTCGTGCCTTTAAAGCTAGTGAGAGGGTAATGTTTGGGCGTGCCAAGAAGGTGCGCTACAAAATACCATCACGCTTCAAGTCTCTAGAGGGCAAGACCAACAAGCAGGGGATTAGATGGAAGAATAACCAATTGGTCTGGGGTTCGCTCAAGCTAAATGTGATTATCGAACAATCCAACCCAGTAATTCAGCACGGGTTGAACTCACCTGTAAAGTATGTCCGCATTCTCTGGCGTGAACTCAATGGTAAGCGCCGGTGGTACGTTCAGCTAATATGCCTCGGAGAACCCTACCAAAAACCAAAAAATTACGTGTTTGATGGGGTGGTTGGGTTGGATCTGAACATCTCCAATATTGCCTTTGTTGGTGATAAACATGCTGGGTTGCTACCTTTTGCGGAAGGTGTACCGAGATGCGAGAACGAAATAAGAGCGTTACAGCGTAAGATGGAGCGTTCTCGACGTGCTAATAATACCGACAATTACGAGCCAGACTTCAAGGGCAAGAAGGGGCGCAAGGTAGTCAAAAAGAAGGGTAAAGCAAAGAAGGGCAAGCGTAGATGGAACAATTCTCAAACTTACAATAAAACTGCGGCTAAAAAGCGCAACTTGGAGCGTAGAAAAACTGCTTACGCCAAGTCTCAGAATCGTAAAATAGTCAACGAGATTCTCAGACATGGCAAGGAAGTCAAGACAGAAAATGTGTCGGTGAAGGGATGGCAGAAGCGTTACGGTAAAGCAATTTCTGCTAAGTCCCCTGGTTTTGTTCAATCTGAACTGAAACGCAAAGCTGAGAAGGCTGGCGGTTCATTCACTAAGTTCTCGACCCAGAAAACGGCGCTATCCCAGACTCATCTGAATGGAGAGCGTATTAAGAAGCCTCTATCAGAAAGAGTTCACAGGGATGTCACAGGTGTAGTAATGCACCGTGATTTATTCACTGCCTATCTGAGTCGGCACGTCAATCAGGATAGTCTTTCATTGCATGATGCTGTAAATCAGTATCAGGGGGCGGAGCCGCTCCTGCTGGAGGCATGGAAGCGATATCAACAAACTGCGAGACGAGTAGGCGAGTCCCAAAGCCCGTGCGCTGATTGCCCGGTAGAGCAGTTCTCCTCAGAAGGCAAAAAAGTTAGCCAGATAGCCAATAAGGGCGAAAAGCTTACTCCACCTTTGCCTGAATCTCCGAACTTCTAGTTCGGAGAGTGGCTCAAGCTGTTAGCATCTGCAAATGGTGATGAGTTTGTTTTTCCCCATTCCTGAAAAAAATGGCTCACCCGCTTCCACCTCTCTTCTTGGCGGAATACTTCTGGCTGCGATTGGTCAAACAGCTTCCAGGCAAGTAATTCGCTCCCTTTTGCTGTCATGTTTATGGCAAAATCCGTGCGTCCAGAGTTGCTGTTGAGCCGAGATTCAAAGCCAAACACATTCGGGACGAAGGTAGGAAACAAACCAGCTACTCGCCGAATAGCAGAGACATACTCACTAGAGATTAAACTTGGCTTAATATCAGGCTCCAATACCTCGAAATAGCTATCCAATGTCTGCGGTGCAGCGTTCAATTTCTTCTTACCTCCATCAGATCGGGAAATAACCGCTCCATCAGAGAGCCGCAGTAAAAAGAACAGCGTTCCTCCAGCAAATCTTGGTCTATATACTTGAGCCAATCGTAACCTGGAGGCGCTTGATTAGAATGCTTGGCTTCCTCAATCAGAGATTCGGGTGTAACGCCAACCAAATTTGCTATTTGCTCAAGGGATTGGGAAAGTTTGTGAGTTGGAACTATCAGAGAACGTTCTGGTGGCAGAAGATCCAAGATGCGCTGGTTACTTTTTTGCCAGTACGATAATAGTCCATCGATGACCTTGGGCATTTCCTGGAGCATTGCTTGCCGTGAGGAAACTGCAAGGCTATCGATTTCATAGCCAATATAAAATTTGCTGTATCTGCGGAACATTAACATCCAGTCTGGTATACCATCAGCGTAACGCAGACCCATATTCAATACGGAGTTCAGCCAAGAATAGCAATCTCGAACAGTGAAAATATATTTTGCTTGCTGAAAATTTTTTATGAAAATGTGCAGGTAATGATGATTAAAACAGGCTGAATCTAATTCTAGTTGCCCTTGTTCGTCGCGTTCAAGAATAAATTCCTCGAACAACTCTGGTGAAATCTGACCCTCTTGCCATGCAGCTATTTGGGCCATGGTTTCCTCGAACATAAAATCATGCTCAGATCGATAGCGTCCAAAGATAGCTGCAATCGAAGTCGTCCCTGTTCTAGCAAGACCGACGCAATACGCATGAAATTGACGAGATGATGTGCTTTTTTGAACCACTTCTTTCGATGTCATCTTTTCGTTCGGTTTGTTTTCGCCGCTAGTTAACATCAAGGTAAATTTACACTGCTATTGCTATAGAGGGTATCGTTAAAACGCCAAATTAAACAAACCTAGAACCTAGAGAAATATCAGGCTCCAATACCTCGAAATAGCTATCCAATGTCTGGGTTGCAGCGTTCATTTTCTTCCCACCTCCATCAGATCGGGAAATAACCGCTCCATCAGAGAGCCGCAGTAAAAAGAACAGCGTTCCTCCAGCAAATCTTGGTCTATATACTTGAGCCAATCGTAACCTGGTGGCGCTTGATTAGAATGCTTGGCTTCCTCAACCAGAGATTCGGGTGTAACGCCAACCAAATTTGCTATTTGCTCAAGGGATTGGGAAAGTTTGTGAGTTGGAACTATCAGAGAACGTTCTGGTGGCAGAAGATCCAAGATGCGCTGGTTACTTTTTTGCCAGTACGATAGCAATCCCTCAAGCGCATTTGGCAATTCCTCTAACATCGCTTCGACAGATGAAACTGCGGAGCGATTAACTTCATAACCGATAAAAAACTTACCGTATTTGAACATCCAGTCGGGTATGCTATTTCCCGAACGCCAGCTCATATTCAACAGAGAGTTCAGCCAGGAATAGCAATCGCGAACAGTGAAAATGAATTTGGCTTCGGAAAACTCTTGTATTAAAATATGCAAATAATTATGGTTAAAGGTCGCCGAATCCATTTCCAGATCCCCTTGCCGATCGCGGTAGAGAATATAAGCTTTAAACGACTCCGGTGAAATCATCCCTTCTTGCCATGCTGCTATTTGTGCAACGGTTTCTTGGAACATAAATTCGTGTCCTGATCTATATCGCCCAAATAGGTCAGCCATAGAGTTTGTTCCAGTTTTGGCAATACCGACACAATAGGCACGAAATCGACGAGATGATCTGGTTCCCTCAGCCAGCTCTTTTGATGTCATCTTTTTGTGATCTACGTTTTCCTCGCTAATTATAAATTGACACTGCTGCCAAACGCCTAATCAGAAAAACCTAGAGAACGAAACGTACAATAGGTTACGTCTCGCTCTCTTAAAAGCAGGGTCAATGCATCTCAATTTGGCTTGCCCTAATATGCACGTGCATAGATTCCGGAAAAAATTAGGTAGTCAGCTGTTACGCCAACATATAGCTAATTGAGCAAAATACATTTACCCTGCTTTGAGGATTCTGTTTTAGCCAATAGAACTTTGACAATTAGCTCCCCAAGTGCATCCTGCCAGGATCTCATCATCTGCTATATCCATTTCTGGCTTCTGAGGTGCATCGATCGCGGGAAGAACGATATGCAACTCGTTCCGGGACTCTTGGTGAACCGACACCTTTAAGTCTGACGGCAGATCCATATTGATAAAGCTTGACAGCGTTTCTTTGGGAGTGCCAATCAATCGTGCTGCAAATTCGGTATCTTTTGCCGCTTTTTCTGCTAATTCAGCCTGCAAATTTTCGCTAAGTAGAGTTGTCATTGTTGCTACTCCTTCTTTTTTTTCGTGGTGGTTCAAACCAACGCCAGACTTAATCGCGATTTCCAGACTTTCTATTTTTTCGCGAGAGCCGCTATATCGTTTTGCAGCGATTCCTGAAGTCCCTTATCCTCTTTTAGCTGACTCATAAAGTCCAGAAGCTGTTGCTCTTGAGTGGTAACTACACCATCCGCAAAAATTGCTTTCGCAATCTTCTTAGTGAACACCTCCTGTGCCTGTTCTTGCGGAAGGTTCTGCTCCTCTGGTGTGAGTGCCAGATCGTCAGCTTTAGCACCTATTTGCGTGAGTAACCGCAGATAAGTTGCTAAAGTGCTATTTGGGTCTACGCAAGCGTTAAATGCTATAGCAGCGCCTATTTGTTCGGGAGTGAAACTCATGATTGTATTCTCCTCGGAACGAAAATATCTAAAGTTGAATTGACAAAAAAAACATCTTCCAATCGCGTAATAGTCCACCTCTCGTGTTTGAAAACGAAACCTCAATCATAAATAGCTTGTAAGCCGATATTATGCTTACAGGCATAGACATTGAATCTTTTTCAAACACTTAGGCGATGGCGCAACGCGACAATCAGTTATGTGCGTGAATGATGAACAGTTAGGAACCTATTACTTAATTAGCTGGGCAATAAGTTGGAGATTGAGGATATTGCTGATTGAGCCAACTATATTAACCCTGATCTGCTGTAACCCGTTCTAGCCAATAGAACTTTGACAATTAGCTCCCCAAGTGCATCCTGCCAGGATCTCATCATCTGCTATATCCATTTCTGGCTTCTGAGGTGCATCGAATGCGGGAAGAACGATATGCAACTCGTTCCGGGACTCTTGGTGAACCGACACCTTTAAATCTGACGGCAGATCCATATTGATAAAGCTTGACAGCGTTTCTTTGGGAGCGCCGAGCAATCGTGCTGCAAATTCGCTATCTTTTGCAGCTTTCTCAGCTAACTCAGCTTGCAAATTTTCGCTAAGTAGAGTCGTCATGATTGCTTCCTATGATTTTTTAGTTGCCGCTGCAATTTTATCTTTTCACCAAGTCACCTGCAAGAGTGAACCAATAGAAAATCATAGTTATTTTTTATGAAAATCACGAAAAAACATAACAATCTTATTTATTAATCCACCCATTTTGATATTTGACAAAAATATTTATGTATTGCGGGCGCTCGCCTTAATATCTCGTACACTTTGCCTACATTTTAACTATCTTAAATTTATATAAAGATTAATTAAATATCCAGGCAAGCATTTGCAGGACTTAAGCAAAAAAACAAAGGTGAAATCGATTAATCGTTGGTTGACAGTCGCGACATTGACGCATCACCAAAGTTTTTGGCCCCGCGTGCGTAAGTCCTGGTCCAATAAAACCAAGCTTGACAAAGTCAAGAAGCAAAACTCTTAAGCAGGAAATGCAAGCATGTTCACTCCCGAACAAATAGGCGCTGCTATAGGGTTTATAGCAGTTGGTGACAAGGTGGAATACAGCCCTTGGGGCTCGAGTTTGTATAGCGGCACCCTTAAGGGTGCCGCTATACAAACTCGAGCCCGTCTACACGGGCTATTAACTCATGAAAAATCAAGTGTATTCTATCAAGTCACAATCCGCTATAACCCCTTGTCGTTACCCACATTTTCTCAGGAGTTCGATTGACGCTTTCCCGGTCAGTTTGCCAGGAATTAATATCATCAGGACTTCCGCAAAAAAAACTTTGGTGAAATCGATTAATCGTGGGTTTAGAGTCGCGAGATTGACGCATCACCAAAGTTTTTGGCTCCGCCTGCGTAATATGATGTCCGCCTAATTACCCTGAATAAAAATCTCTCTGCGTCACCGTGTCATTCCTAACTATGGGTGAAGAACCGGACATGATATAAGTCCCGATCGTGTTTGTTCGCGTGCTGCACTAAGGGGCGGGTTGATTTATCCAGTGCGCTGGGTTCAAAGATCTCTCGTAAAACCCGCCCCTACTCCGGTCAAAAACACTTGCACTACCTTTGCTTAGAATGTCAATCTAGCAACAGAACGGATGGTAGCAAATTGGGGTGAGCCAATCTTAGCAACTGGTAGCCAATACCTGAAGTTCCTTGGAAGAACGAGGGATGGAATATACCCTGAAGAAATTTGTCAAATAAATGATAGGAACCTCGCCGCTTGGCTCTGCGTACAACTAGGGAAGCTTGCTGGTTCGCTAAATCAAATAAGTCGGGCCTGGAAAAGGTTTGGGCTGCAACTTGGAGTACTTCTATTCTGCCAAAGTTACCGCAACAGAGATAATCTTTTCCTCCCAGGCTGAATTGTCGGGTGGTCTCGATCGCGGCTGCGATATCTTTTTCAATCTCATCTGTATCTAAAACCTCAAGTCCGCCGATTCTTGCCAGAGCAATGCCGGGTGCGCCGTGACACCAAGCCGTCATAAATCCAGGTTTACCATTTGTTGGCATCGCGGCGCGAAAGTCGGGCCAATTGCCTGCTAATTGGTCAAAAACGCTTTGTTCGTAAGCGATCGCTTCCGTGGCTGCTTGTAGAAACTTATTTTCACCAGTCGAATCGTACAAACGTAACAGAGCATAGGCAATCCCCGCCGCACCATGAGAAAACCCAGTCACAAAGTCGGCGCCAATTCTATGCCAAGCTTTCCATCCCAAGTTGTTTGTCGTTCGAGTGTTTAATAAATGCTCGCCGCAGCAGAAAGCTGTTGCCAAAATCTCGGCAGCGTTCGTTTTTTCATATAGAGCTAATAATCCCAAAATCGCCCCTGCCGATCCATTTACCACATCCAAATTTTTGTCGCTGGCAATCTGCTGGGGAGAAATTAATGATGCAGCCAGTTTAGCATCTTCCAGCCAGGAGGGCTGCTGCAAAAACTCAGAAATGCGGGTAAAAGCATAGACGAGGGAACCGATACCAGCTACGCCGCCAATAGTATATCCGTTGCGAGACAAAGTTTGAATTGGTGTGGTGGCGATCGCTTCTCGTAAGGGAGCGATCGCGCCCTGAATCAGTTCTGCATATCCAGCGCCACCAGTTACTTTTTCCAACCCTGCCAAGAAGACAACAACGCCTGCGACTCCCCCGTAAAGATCTAATCGCAGAGGCTGTAATATATATTTTTCGGCTTGCAGTTGCCCAGCGATCCAAGTGGCGCTACCGTCATGGGAGTAAATTGCTAGTTCTTGTAACTCAAGAGCGATCTCCTTCGCACAGGCAACTAGCTCTTCAGGCGAAAGTACAGCACTCTCATCTTCTTTTTCCTTCTCTACTAAATAAGTGCTGTGTTTGCCAGAGACCGCGCTCAGATGTAGGGTACTTTCGATTAAACGAATTTGCGCGTTTAGATCTTGTTCGTTAAAAGAATTAAGGCGATTAATTGCGTTCTCAATACTTGTATTTTCACAGAAGCCTTGCAGGACTTCCCCATCGGGCAAATCTATCGCCGTGCTATTTGCACGTATTGAAAACAAGGGGATATCCATCTGTTCTAAAGCTGCGGTTTCAAACTTGACTAAAGGCCAATGAATCGCTTTGTTGCCCTTGTCCAGAGACATGCGACTGACAACATCCATTTCGATGCTTCTATCCGCTCCATCTCTTAAATATTCCGGTTCCAGCAGCGTTTGCAAGGTCGATGTATAAAACTTGGTGTTGCGTAGAATGTAGCGCACTTTTTGCCCAGCCAAGTTTTGTAGGGGACTGTGGGGAGCGAGTAACTCATTTTTTCTCTCCATCAGAAAAAGATACATCTGCTGGAAACCAGCCACAACCTCGCCCACGTAATCGGTTGCTTTCAAGCGGGTACCATTGATATGAGGCACGCTCGCTTTGACGTCGATCTCCATAGGTTGATAGTCTCGCTTCATAGCATCCGAGTTGGCGTCTTGCCATACTGGTCTTTTAAAGGGCAATACCAATTTACCCGCCTCCCTCAGACCTCCAATATCGTAGGCCATCTTCCCATCAGCGCTTAGCCGCCATGTAGGCAGCAATCCCACGCGAAATACTGAATTCCACCAGATGATATCGATCGGTCTAATATGATAGCTTTGGGAGTATTCTCGCTCTAGCTTGAAGTTGTTGTGCATCAACGCTTCCATATCTACTAGCAATGGATACTCACCGCTAGCAATGATATTTTCATAAAAACAGTCCACCCCTTGGAGGAAATACATCAAGCACAGCAGCATCCCCGCACGCTGGTAAAATCGGCGCGCAGCATCAACATTCTCACAAGGCAGGTTCTCGGCATACTCTACCCATCCGTAATCTTTCTGGTTGATAACTTTCAGGGATTTGAAGGGTAGCGTTATTCCTTGCAGATTCAACCATTCTAGAAACGAGAAATAGGCGCAGTCAATTCCTAAATCTTTGGGCTTATAAACGATTTTATCCCCAGACTCAAACTGCAAAATTATCACCGAGCGCCTGCCGTTGTGATAGTCAGAAAGTGCTGGCTTTAACTCTACTACTCGCCCTATTTCTCTGCTATTAAAAAATTTACTCTGAATCGTTTGCCAGTCTGAAGATAACCTCTGCAAAAACTCTGCATTTGCCTCGATCCACAAATTTGTTGTTGTTGATAGCAAGCGTGCTAGTACAGCATACTCTTGGAGAAATGAAAGCAGCTTGCCTTCAAACATACTAGAGACAAATTCTTCATATACTTTCGTACTTTTTTCTTCGCTTTTTTCCAAAATTAGGCGCTGTAAAGCAGATATTTTCCGCGAACGAAAGATACTAAATTCGAGATATAGCGCATTGCTTGCTATCCAAGAAAGGTCTTTGATTAAATTTAATTCTAGGCCAGATGCTGCTTCTGGTGTCAATATTTCATACACTGACCCCACTTGGGCAATTAATCTTTTTTTGGCTATTAAAACAAAGGGATACAAAATTTCGGCAAAAGGGTACGCTTGAAATTGCTTGCCCTCGCCTAAAATAACATGCTTTTTAATATCGGGTATAGAGTTCAATACTTCTTGTAAAATATTTGCCCATCCCGGTAATTTTTGTCTATTTTCTAAGCTAACTGCCCCTAATAATTGCTGAATTATATCCAGTTCAATTCCATCCCACTCCCAGCGCTTTTTAAATATTTCCCAGTTGCCTTTGGCAATTTTTTCACACCAATCCTCTATTCTTTTTTGGCCTATTTTTTCACATTCTGCATTCATTTTTGGCAGATATTTTCCGTTTAATCGCTCCCAAATTGAGCTAGATTTTTCCAGAATATATATTATATTTAATTCCATGTTTTTCGGGGTTTTTTTCACTTTTTGGGATTCCCTTAGCTGTTTAACTGTTTATCAGTCGCCCTTGACGCTCGTAGCCAATATGTTTGCCCACTTCCGACTGTGGGTGGTTCGGGTTAATCGTAGATTTATAGAGGGCTGAGCATATTTGATTTGTCTAATTTTCAAGAAGCCACCTCTGACAACTTCAATCGAAATCAGATTAACTCCTCTGTGGATATCTGTCAAGTCCCCACTAACTTGTGCAATAATCTTGTACTTAGGGATGATATCATGTCCGCGAGAGAGCGGTAGTGTATGAATAGCTAATTGCAAGAAAAGCTAATTGCTCGCAATTCAATTGCCAAAAGAGCTGCTCAGTAATTATTGACTGTTTCTTTTTTATTTAGCCAGCGATTAGCTATTAGCAGTTACACAACCGTTGCCAAAGGACATGAGCTGAGAAAAATTTGAAGATATCGGCGACGAATCCACTGTTTTTTTGATTGTTTTTATTCAGGATACAACAATTTGCTCCCCAGCAATAGGGTGGCATGAAAGCTTCTCCAGGCACAAGGCTACTATGATTGAATAGATCGGTCTTGAATACCTCAATTGGTGTCATCGACTGAGGTGGAGCGATCGTTTTTTGTATCTAAATACCCGGGGTTCCTCGAAATACTGATCGAGTTGGTTGCCCGCAGTTATAATTGTTCTATAAATGCTCACCTAGGGGCAAGGGCTGTTTCGCATCAGAGATGGATTCTCTATCAGACTTTGGGCACAAGAGAGCGCGTTTTTGGTGAGATGAAATCCTTAACAACGATGCCATCAAGGTGTCCACTGCGGATACTGCTGATGACATCGCCCCATTCATCCAGGGGGTGGGGGTTCAGTTATAAGAGTTTACGCCTTTTTATCCTAAAAACTGGCAAAGATAGCTGGAAAAGGAGGTTTAAACTGGCACTATACTCAGCGATGCTTCCCTCAAAGTAAATTTTAGTGGATGGCGAGCGGCAGATATAGCTGGTTGCCTGGTTCCTCCCTAGCAAAATGTTCTTATAAGAACATTTTTACTTTCCCACCTGGGTTATCTTCCCCAGCTTCCCGATCTTCCTCACCTCGTACAGCAAGGGTAAAAACGCAAGATCCTACTCGATCTGTCTCTGATTGATTTTGAGGTAACTGCATAAGTCCTCTCCACCCAGATATATATGTAAGTAGAAGGGTGATACCGAAGTATTTCCAGAGGAAGATTATGCTCTACCTAGCGACCGTTCAAAAGCAAACCAGATTCTTCAGCACTGTGAAGGCGGAACTCAAACTGCTAGCTTGTAAGCGAGGGGATAACAGCTGGAGTCCCGTCGCCGGGGATGAAGTCATTCCAGCACCAGAGGCGAGTAACTTCAACGGGGGGGTATTGGTGCTAGTTGACGTGACGGCGAGTAAAAAAGCACAGAATATTCGGGAAGCAGCGCCTTCATTAGTCAAAATTTTACAAAATTTCTCTTATCTGCAAGAAAAATGGGAAGCTAAGGAAAAAGAAAGAGATTTTTGGAAAGAAGCTCTTACCCATCAATCTGCGGAACTCAATCGCCGCGAGATGGAACTGAGAGTACAACAAGAACAATTAACCAAGCAACGCCAAGAACTTGATAAAGCTCGTCTTGAACTCCAAAAACTGCAGATAGAACTTGAACAACAAAAAAAGGCGAGATCTAACCCGAATTATATGTCAGATGCCAAGAAACTTAACCTCCACGCATCACCACAGGTGGAGAAGAAGGTTGTCAATTCTGACCCAACAAATAGTGGTGATATGTCCACTCTAGTGCTAGACAAGTCTGTTGGCATTGGCATCAGGAGAACCCCCGTTCGTTAAAATTGGCACAGTACAGTTGCGAAAAGCACCCACTCCCATGACTGCTGTTACCCTTAACCTCAAACCGATCATCGAACTGACTGACGACCAATTTTATCAACTTTGCCGCTCCAATCCGGATGTAAAATTTGAACGGAATGCTAGAGGAGAAGTTATCGTAATGTCACCTACCGGGGGAGAAACTGGATACTGGAATTTTGAGATAGCCACTGATTTCGGCATTTGGAACCGACAAACTCGACTGGGAATTTGCTTTGATTCTTCCACTTGTTTCAAACTCCCCAATGGCAGCAATCGCTCCCCCGATGTTGCTTGGATAACAATAGAAAGATGGAATAACCTCACCACCGAAGAAAAAGCGAAATTTCCCCCCATAGCCCCCGATTTTGTTTTAGAGTTAATCTCTCCTAATGATAGTTTGAGAGACAGGCAAGCCAAAATGCAGGAATATATGGAAAACAAGGTGAGACTCGGTTGGTTAATTAACCCCAAAACCCGCCGCGTGGAAATTTATCGCCCAGGACAAACCCCAGAAGTTTTAGAATCTCCGACTGCATTATCGGGGGAAGATGTCTTACCGGGTTTGGTTTTGAATTTGCAATTTATTTGGGAATAATTTGAGAGAAAATAACAAGCGAACGCACCAGTTCGTATTAGGGGCTGGTAATACCTGCCCAGTCTGCGGAACTAAGAGATATGTCGTTAAACCCGTCGCTACAGGAATCATATCGTTTCCTTAGGCATCGGAATTACGACCTGTAGGGGCAATTAGCAATTAGCAATTAGCAATTACCCAGAAAGGCCGATCATTCCGATGCAACCGGATTTGATATCACGAAATATCTCGTTATATCGATTCCGGTTGTATCTGAATCATTGGTAGGGACACGGCATTGCAAAAACTTTGCGCTGGCGATAAAACTTTCTTTAGCCTTAGTCCCTACAATCAATTTTGATCGTTTACAGCGGATTGCTTTTCTTGTGAGGGAAAGCGTTATCGCGAAAGTTTGTGTAGCGGCACAATTAATTGTGCCGCTACACAAACTCAGGTGTACCTCATAGGGCTGCAATCCGCTATAGATGTAACCGGAAACGATATTAAACCCGCCCCGACAAACCACCTACTCAAAATACCGCTTAAGATTGAGCGTAAGCTTTGAGCGCGTATTCTTTGAACCGTTCTAAATCTGCCTGAAGTGTCGATTCAACCACCCGCCCTAAAAATAGATTATCCATCAACTTGCCAAGCCACCCAGGAATAGCATAAGCCACTGTTAACTTAACGATGCTGCTACCTTTGCGATCGTAAAAACGAATCGCCCCCCGGTTAGGCAAACCATCTACAGATTCCCATTGAATAATTTGGTGGGGAACTATTTTTAGAATCCGAGAAAGCCAGGTAAATTCAAGACCTCCAGTCCCAAGTTTCCAGCGAGATAAATCCGGATTATCTTCTAGGACTTTAACCGATTCAATCCACTTCATCCAGCGGGGCATTTGTTCTAAATCTGACCAAAGATTCCACACTAAATCAATGGGAACCTCTACTTCTACCTGTACGCTGTGTTCTAGCCAATCTGCCATTTTGATAATAGGTAATGGGTAATAATTAATTGCAGGTTTTAGATTTCAGATTGTAGATTTAATTGGATTTCAAATCGGCAATCTGAAATTTAAAATCTCCAATTCATGCACTATTTTTTCTGTTCTAGGATTGCCTTGGCGGCGCGTCGCCCGGAAATGGTCGCACCTTCCATGCTATCGATGTAATCTTGTTGCGTGTAACTACCCGCTAGGAAGAAATTGGCAATGGGTGTTTTTTGATCGGGACGATATGGTTCCATGCCGGGGGCTTCGCGGTAGAGTGATTGAGCCAGCTTAACTACACTGTACCAGGTCATGTTGAGTTCGCGAGCAGAGGGGAATAGGTCATGAACTTGCTTGAGGACGTGTTGAGCGATCGCTTCGTTACTCTCCTTAATAAAAGGATCTCCCGGTGTCAGCACTAACTGCAACAGGGAACCTTGCCCTTCCCGATAGTAATCCCCCGGACTGGTTAAAGCCAAGTCGGCAAAACAAGAAAAGTCAGCATCGGGAGTATAAAGTAGGTTATCAATACCCGCTGCTTGCTCTAATTGTTTCCTCTTTTGAGCATTGTGCAGTTCGGTTACCCAACCGTCAAACCGCAGTTGCACCGTCGCCACGGGAACCGTATCGAGTTTATAAATATTGTCAAATTGCTGCCATTGACGCCATTCTTGAGGCAACAGGCGCTGAATTCCTGGTACATCACAAGCGCAGAGATAGGCATCGGCGGTAATGGTTTCTTCCGTTTCCCCAGAGGCTACCACAATACCCGTCACTCGCGTTTGTTCCCCGTCTTTAGCATACAGGATTTCACGTACGCGACTGCGAGTATAAATTTTGGCTCCCCTTGCTTGTATGTAATTAACGATCGGTTTGTGTAAATACTCGTAGGGAGAGCCTTCCAGCATTCGCAACTTGGACGCCTCAGTGCGGGCGGCGAACATCTGGAAAATAGTTAACATACAGCGCGCGGAGATATTTTCGCAGTCGATAAAACCGAGTGCGTAGGCGATGGGGTTCCACATGCGCTTGATGCTGCCATCGCTGCCGCCGTGACTGCGGAACCAGTCGGCAAAGCTGATTTGATCGAGATTGCGGATAGTCATCATGGCGCCGTCAAAGTCCAGCAAACCGCGAACGATGGGACTGGTGCCGAGAGCGATCGCATTTTGCACTTTATCTTGCAGCGATAGTTGGGACGTAGTGAAAAACGCCTTCAACCCATTAAACGGCGCACCCGTAATAAAGCGAAAATCTAACGCACCCGTCCTACCGCCAGAATTGATGAAGGTGTGGACATGTTCTTTCAGGCGCAAGTTGCCACCAGCCCCCACTTTATGCATTAACTCTAGTAGCTGGTAGTAGTTGCCAAAAAAGACGTGCAAACCCATCTCGATGTGGTTACCCTCGACATCTACCCAACTACCGACTTTACCCCCCACAAAAGGACGGGACTCAAAGATTTCCACTTCCCATCCGGCATCGACTAAATCGACAGCTGCAGCCATTCCAGCCAGTCCCGCTCCCACGATTGCAACGCGCATTCCCTGTTCCTGCTCAATTTCTTTACATATTTTAAACAAATAAGGGTTTTTCCACGCCAAGAGACTTGGCGCGGCGTTGGGTAGTTCAATTTGCCAGATATTCTGCTATAACGTTGCACCCATGGACCGCGCTGTCCGGTGCATTTCATCGTCGATACTTTCCGGGAACACTTCTGGGGAGAACATTTCCCGCAATGCTTGAAAATAAGGTACGAATAGTGACCGTTGTTCTGGTTTAACGCGGCTGCTAAATTCTTTCCCCATTAAATTGATCATTTGCCGCACTAGCTCCCAGTGTACTTTCAATGCTGGATAAAGCATCACGCACAAGGGGAACAACTCTTGTTGAATTGCGGCGATGTTATTTTCCAGAACGCATACCCACAAATATACCTGGAACATTTCCACATCGCGGATGCTGGAAGTTTTAACGACTGGATGATCAAGCGAACCGCTGTGGCTCAAGTACCGGGGATATAATTCGATAACTCGCTGACAAATATTGCTCGCAATCTCAGTACTGCACGGCAATAGGGTCTGGACAACTGACAAAGCTGGCGAGTCGTAATCTTGGCTAGCTGCTGCATCATAAGCTCTTTGCAGCGGCATATATAAATGGTCGTCAATTACTTTGAAATAGGCCAACAATTGGTTTTGTTCCCACTGACTAGACACTTCAGACAGCAACATTTGTCCCGTGTAGTGGAACTGCAAGGCAACAAACCCAATTATTCTGGGGTCAGCAGAAGTATATTTATCGCGGATGTGTCCCAGGTATGCGCCGATAATTCTTGCCAGCTGCTGCGGGGCAATCATCTTGGCGTAGCTTTCTAAAGCTTTTTCATATATTTCAAATGCATCTTCCGAAATTCGCCACGGATCGATCAATCTGGGATTGATTTGATGTCTCTGAATTTCTCTACCTATCAGGTACTCTGTTTTTTGCCAAGCTTGAAGGCTCGTATATCTCATCGAGTACATTAACTTTTCAGCAATCTCATACCTTTCTTTCCCGTAAGCACTTACCCAGGGTTTTTCTCCCGTCGCTGCTTCCTTGTTTTCTAAATTTTGGATATATTTTTTAGCCCAGAATTTTGCCAGGGATTGGCTCGGAGTTTGATTGATGCTTTCTTCACCCTGATTTGGATTTTGCTTCATCATTTTATAGTTTACTCCTTTTGTCTTGTTAAGGTTTTGTCCCACCACCTATCTTAAACGTCTGTTGTCAACCGTGGTTTTGACCATGTGGATTTTGCTGACCCCTTTTGAATTTATTTTAAGTTTTTATAAATTTTGCGTATTTCTTACGTAAGAATAAAAAATTGAGACCTCAAGTAGGGAAATTCCTCTGTTATTTCCCTATCCGTGATTGCATCATGCCAAGCTGATTTTTGAGGCGATCCAAATCACACCTAATTAATTTCCTGAAAAGGAAGGGGGAGGAATGGTGAGAGATGAGAGAAGTTGGCAAAAAAGGGGTTTTTAAAGCAGATTTCGGCAAGGGTTATGGTTTAACTCTGCAAAGCTTGTTGCGAAGTCCGGATGTTGGTGGGGGATCGCCCGCCCGCGCGTTCGCGTAGCGTGCCGGAGGCATATTGCTAGACCATGACCCAGATTCTATTGATTTCCCTCGAAATTTATTCTGTGAAATAAAAAGCGGGGCAGGGGGTCAAACCCCCGAGGCAACTTCTGCCTCTCCCCGCTAAATTCACTCAAAATCAAGGTGAACGATGCGTTGCAGCGTACCCAATCCCAACTCCTTACCCGAAAGACTTCGCGCTTCAAACAAAGCCATCATATCTGGCAGTTGGGGATTTCCCCGGGAAGCGCCTGTCAGTCCTTTAGCAATCACTAAACCGCAGTAGCCCTTAGTTTTCTTGCACCGCTGATCCCAGCGCTTGCGCGCTTCGACGTGAATAGGTTCATCCTTGACAAACTCGCCAAACAAATGCATCTCTCCATTATTAGTTTGAATAATGCCGATATCGTAGCGAGTCTCCTCAAACGGGTCTTCCCCCGGATTAAACAAAATCCCTTTGAGTCCGCCTGACGCCTGGATTTTTTCGATCAGCATCTTAGCTTTGGGGCGGGAAGTTTGGATCAAAATCACCGGAAGTCCATCTCCCGCCGCCTGCATTTTGATATCAGCTTGGTAATTCCCCGAAGTCGCCCGCAAATATTCCACCATTTCCCAAGGCACCATGCCAATACTGAGGAAAGAATTTTGCGGCACCAGGTCATCGCGCAGGGGTGGCATTGCTTTTCCCTCCGCGTCATCGCTGTCGGAGTCGAGTTGAACCATATCGTACAGCTCGTCTGCTACCTTTGGTAGCGTTGCCACCTTCACAGACAAAGGCGCAGTTGCTTCAGGCTGATCGGGAGAGGGAATGCGATAGCGACTGGTGATGCTGGGGAAATCTTCCCCTGCCAGTTTGCGGCGCGAGGCGCGGAAAAAGCGATTGAGAGCCTCCAGGGCTACTAAAACTACGACTGCTTCTTCTTCATAAAGCGAAGACCGCAGCCCTTCTAAAGGATGAATGTTACCAAAGCTTGGCTCGATCAGGGATATCGGTAATTCAGCTAAATCGATATCATCATCATCATCATCATCTCGATCCCCTGCTGGCTCGAAAGTTATAAACAGACAATCTTGCCCCAAAAAGGCTTCTTCTAGGCTTTCCATCGAGTCGTCCCGGTGTATAACTGCGGCGCGAAATCGCTTGAGCGAGTCGAGGGAACGATACAGCAAAATTCCGTACTCCATCCCCGACATTCCCATGACGCAGGCATAAAGCGTGCCGATATCCCATTGATTGAGTTCAATCGATAGGATTTGATGTTCTGCTAAGTATTCCCAAGGGGCAGATTGCCAAATTTTATACGCTTCTTCTACCAATTTTTCTGCGTACTGGGGAGGCAACTGGGGAGGGTGAGCATAAGCGCTTTCTTCAAATTCGCGAAACAGTTCGTCAATTAAAGGCAGCGACGGTGCGTAGTCAATAGAAATTCCTAACTCTTGCAGGACGCCCCGCAGGTAGAACTGAATTTCGCGATCGCGCACGACTATTTTTTGCGGTCGTCCGGGGGGCATCGGGCCGTGGGGATGTTCCATTGCCCGCAGCAAGGTACGTACAACCGCTTCCGGTCCGGTGTCTGGCGCTACCATATCCATCGCGCGGACAACACCTTGGGAACCATCTACCCATAAAATACAGTCGCCTTTGGCTTCGTCTTCCAACTCGACAGGAGCCGATAGCGGACGGCGATCGCCCTCCCACACGCTGGGAATTTGCTGTAACTGTTGTAACCGACGACGGGTAGAGCGATTGAGAGCTGTCATAGACTAAGGGAACAAAAGAAAAATTGGGCTTGCGGGTCGAACGAACAAACCTCTGATCAACACTAACCCTTAAAAGACCGCTTTGACTTGCAACCGGGCTACCAATCTAAGATGGGACATTCTGGCAAATGGGGAAGGGAAAAGGGGGAAAAGCGAAAGGGTTTGTTCATCCTTCCCCCTTTTCCCTTTTCCCTTTTCCCCAAACAAGTGTATTTTCCCGCTTTAGGCTGGTAGCAGGCAACAGTCGCTTTTCTGGTTTAGGTCATAAAATGTTCTTCCCACG
Source organism: Microseira wollei NIES-4236 (assembly GCF_020521235.1). Taxonomy (GTDB): domain Bacteria; phylum Cyanobacteriota; class Cyanobacteriia; order Cyanobacteriales; family Aerosakkonemataceae; genus Microseira; species Microseira wollei. The sequence continues at coordinate 168,701 of NZ_BLAY01000001.1, forward strand.
TTAGCTTAATCGGTCAGAAGCCCCACGTCCTACCGCAGGAGGCGTGGGATGATCTCCCTTGCCATCAAGGCACGTCCCCCGACCTATGTTGACCGTCGGTTAACGCGGAAGTGGGGACAGTGCCTTGATTGCCAATTTCTGTGTTGGGGAGTCGGTCAATCCAGTCTTCAACTATTTGGGTTACTGTTTTATCTTTGCTTGCTGCATATAACCGCAACTTATTTAATCTTCGCTCCGACATCCGCACATTTAATCTTGTTGTCTTCATTATTATAGGCTACCCAATGTTGTCACAATTATCCTATCATATACACAACAAAGGAGGTGATTAAAATGTTGCTTAACTATCAGTATCGTGCCGCTCCAGACACTAATCAAAAACTAGAACTGAATACTTGGTTGAAAATTGGCAAATACTGGTATAACAAGCAACTAGGGGATAGATTTGATTGGTGGGAAAACAACCGCAACAGCATTAATGCTTGTTCAATAATCAGTTGTCCGTTACCTCAACTACGGGACAATCCTGATTTTTACTCTCAAAAAAAGCAACTTCCAACCATCAAGGAAGACTTGCTTAAGGTGGGACACTCTGGCGAACTCCTTGATTTTACCCGCGTTCCATCTCAAACATGACAAGATGTCTCCAAACGAGTTGATTTGGCTTTTTCTCGCTTCATTAAAGGGGATAGCAACGGTAATCGGAGCGGAAAACCAAGATTTAAAAACGCTGCACGTTACCGCACTCTGAGAATTGAGGGTCAAGCCATTACTGTTGAGCGTGTTGAGAAAGACTGGTTGTTCTTGTCTTTCTCAAAGCTGAAAGGCTGGGTGAAGGTGCGTTTACATCGTTCTTTACCCAATGGCTTTGTGCTTAAGAATGCTTTGGTGACAAGCAAGGCTGATGGCTGGTACATCACTATATGTCTAGAAGACCCAAATGTATCTGTTTTTACTCCTGACGACGTAATCCCAACTTGGGACAACACCCTTGGATTGGATGCAGTGTTGCACGACGATGACTATCTGGCAACTTCAGAAAATATCAAGTTACCCGCGCTAAAGTCTTTCAGAAAGTCTGAAAAGCGGCGAGCCTTAGTTTCTAACCGTAAATCTGCTAAGACAAAAGGTAGTAAATCGCGCCGTAAACTAGCCAAGAGGGAAGCACGAGAACATCAACGCATTGCTAGAGCTAGGATTGACCATGCATTCAAGACGGCTCACGCTGTAGTTCGGACAAATAAAAAAGTTTTTGTACATGAAGATTTGAACCTCAAAGCTTTGTCCTTGCGCAACAAAGCTAAACTCGATGAGGACGGTAAATATTTACCCAATGGTCAATCAGCTAAATCTGGGTTAAACAAATCCTGGTTAGATGCTGCATTTGGACAGTTTTTCACAATCCTAGAATACATAGCTGCAAAAGCACCGGCTGTGGACAATAGCAGTAAAACCTGCATACACATCTCAATTACTCGCGTATCGTGACGAGTTCGTCTTTACTGATTGCGGCATACGCGAGTACTGGGATGGAAAAGAATTGCTTTGGGTTGACCGCGACGTTAATGCCGCTATCAACTTAAAGCGTGTTGGGCTGGGACTGTTCCCAACAATAAAACGCCGTAGAGGGAATCCAGTAGTAGGTGACTCTACTACTAATAACTCAAGTTGCTAGTTATCTCTCTGGGAGCGGCTAATGGCGTGACCAGGCTCTGCCCTGGTCACGAGGCTAATCGATCGATTGGTAAAAATCCTAGATTAGCAATTAGCAAGCTTGCAATTAGCAACGCCCAAGTTTATAACTAGCAACTTGCGTTAATAGTACCTCGAAGCAAGTTCACCGAAACGTTAAGAGCGTGCCAGAAGCCTACACCGACCTGCTTGCAGGCGGTGTAGGTAGTTCACTGGGAAGCAAGTAAAGTTTGACTTCTCCACGCTTTGAAAAACGTGGATTCTAAAACGTTGTTACAAGGGCGGGTTAAAACCACGTTGCTTCACTTCATTTCTATTTGAACGCTCAAATTTTGGCGCAGATCATTTCGCCCTACCCGCCTCGGCTTGTTGCTAAGATGTGCGGTGAATTTGGCAGCGCATATCCGTGAATATTTTACGCACCAACGGCTGTATTTCTACACTTCTTGGTGCAACTCCATATCTTCAGTTGTCATGGTTCAGTATGGCATCACGTTTGTTTTTTTTGCAGTTTTTCATCCTGTCTTACCATGACATCAGCATAACATAAGAAAGAGAAACAACAGGTTTAAACCTGCCCTTGTCGGGTTTCATCCCCTGTCTTTAGACTAGGGGTTCTCACCCTCCCACTATGTTTTGATAGAAAGGTTTTGCCTTGGTCGGCTCCCAGGGGCTAAGAAATTTAAGAACCCCGATACAATGGATTTATCAGTAAACAGCCAGTATAGTGCAACTGGCATAAGGAGTCGAGGCAAAAATGACATCAGCTACTCAGTCACAACAACGGGGGATTCAGCTGACCGATGCTGCCCTGCGCCAAATTTCATTCTTGCGCGAAAAACAGGGCAAAGACCTCTGCCTGCGGGTGGGAGTCCGTCAAGGTGGCTGTTCTGGGATGTCCTACATGATGGATTTTATCGATCCGAGTACTGCTAGAGAGGACGATCAAGTTTTTGATCACGATGGCTTCCAACTCGTGTGCGATCCCAAGAGCCTGCTTTACCTTTACGGTCTAGTGCTAGACTACAGCGATGCCATGATCGGCGGTGGCTTCCAATTCACCAACCCCAACGCCTCTCAAACCTGTGGCTGCGGTAAGTCTTTCGCCGTCTAAATAGGCAAAAACTCATATCTATAGCTTGCAGTCACACCCCTGCCAGACCCGATCCCTGACCGAGGTCTGGTATATTTTTTTGGGTAATCGGTCATGGGTCAACATCCAACCAATTACCAATTCCCAATTCCCAATTCCCAATTCCCAATTCCCAATTCACCAATGACTGAATCAGTTTCAACTCTTTTTGATACGGGTATCGAACGTTACAAAGCCGGGGAAGGGCCGGAAACTTTACTGCCGGTGTTTAAAGAAATTTGCGATCGCTCTCCCAAAACCGGCGCCGCCTGGACTTGTTTGTCTTGGTTGTACCTGCTCGATAATCAACCGGAGCGAGCTTACAAAGCAGCCCAAAAAGCTGTCAAGTTAAACCCCCAAGACCCCCAAGCACGCATTAACCTGGCAACTGCCATGCTGGAAACAAAGCAAACCGGCGTGCGGCAGCATATCGATCTTGTTCGCCAAATGCTCTTCCTCGATGCCGAGTTGCGTCCAGACATTGAGGAAAGCCTTAAAGATGGTTTCAGCAGAAAACCTGATTGGGATAGTTTAAACCGGATTAAAACCTGGTTGTTTGAGGCTTGAGCCGTTACTATCCCAATCGTTTCCAAGCTGCGACAAAACTTTTCAGTTCGTAATGATTTCTCTAATAAATTAATGCCAGATCTAGAAACTGGCATGATATTATTTTTTGAACTCAACGATTAGTTGCCCTAATAACCAATCGTTGAGTCATTTTTAACAGGGATTTTAGGTGACACAAATATGGACATCGTTGCAGTTAAGCCAGAAACTCGCGATCGCAAAGGCTTTTTTATCCACGAAGCAGCGTACAAACTGATGGGTGTGGATCGGTCTGGATGGGCGATCATTTGTCGGAATGACGCCACCTGCCACTACGTAGATCCAGATGACTTGCAATTGCCGGATGTTTCTGGTATTGCCCTCGATTAATCCAACTTCATAGATTGTATCATACTTAATCGACCAGGCTGTCCTGATTTCAGGTACAGCCAGATTTGTTTAGATTGACTTTAAATCTGAAATCTGCAATCAAAAATCTGCCATTACCCATTACCAATTACCAATTCCCAATTACCAATCACTATGAAAGATAAAATCCTTGGCTGGTTAAACTCGTTTTTGGTGTTCGATACGTTCCTGGTTTTACTTAGTTTTGCATGGCTAGCGATCGCTGTCGCTGGTAAAGCAGCTAACATTCCTTTGGGACTCGATCTGTGGTACAAACTCTGGGAACCCGTATTTACCCCAGCTATCGGTATTTTAATGGCTGGAGCGATGACGAGCGGCCTAATTAGTTGGATCTCGAAACGACTCAATCGGGTATAGCGCGGGTGTGCAGGTGTGCAGAGGGGCAAAAGGGGCAAAAGGGGCAAAAGGGGAATTTGAACAAAACGCGGCAGTCCCCACCTTCTTACAAGGTGGGGAAGGTGTGCTGTAAAAACAGGGGGTTCGATACCCCCTGTTTTTACAATCACTCTTGCGGGGAATCCTGAGATTTGATATAAGCTTTAACTTTTTCAATAGGCGCACCTCCTGTAGAGGCAACATAGTAGGAACTAGACCACAAAACAGCATTTCTATAAAACTTGTTTAAATGCTCTCCAAATTCATTCCTGATAATTCGAATAGATGCACTTTTGAGGCTGCCTGTAAATGCCGAAATGTTGTTGTCCGGGTGAAAGTCAACCAGCAAGTGTACGTGGTCTGACTCACCATTGAACTCAACTAAGCGACACTTAGTTTTAAGGCAAACGTGAGCAAATATTTCTCGCATACGGTCTAACATTTGAGCCGTTAGCACTTTGCGTCTGTATTTGGTGACAAAGACAAAATGCAGGTGAACACTAAAAACAGAGTGAGATCCTTTTCTGACAGACATTGACAATACCTACATCTGATGCTAGGTTAAATATATCAAAGGAGGTGAGTTTTGTGGCTGTTAGACGAGTGACTTTTCGGTTGTATCCCAAGCCAGCAGCAGTTAAGAAGCTGTTGTGGGCAAGACGGATGCACGCATTACTTTATAATGCGGCGATTGCTAACCGTAAAACTCAATACGAGAAGTTTGGTCACTGTGTCGATTACTACGAACAACAAAACTCGCTTCCTGCTTTTAAGCAAGTCTGGCCTGAGTACAAAGAACTTGGTTCTCATACTTTGCAGGCAACTTTAAAACGGGTTGACTTAGCCTACCAATCCTTTTTTAAAGGACTCAGAGGCAAGCCTAAGTTTAAGTCAATTAGACACTATAGTGGATGGACATATCCTGATAAAGCTAGCTGGAAGGTTCACACAATTGGCAATCATGGTTGCTTGGAGTTAACCGACCTAAAATTATCTATTCAGATGAGGGGTAAAGCCAGAACTTGGGGGACGCCTACTACTTGCACGATTGTTTATCGCAATGGCATGTGGTACGCATCAATCACAGTTGATTGCATCCCAGTTAGGGAAACAGGTTCCGGCGCAGTTGGCTTGGATTTTGGCACGGCTCACGCTGTTGCGATGAGTGATGGAACGTTGGTAAAAAATCCCAGGTTTCTAGCCAAAAGTCAAGAAAAAGTCAGGCAAGCATCTAAGCAAAAACGTCGAAAAAGATCGCCCAATTTCAAGAAAAAAGTCAAGGGGTCAAAGCGATGGAGAAAGGCGACTAAACGGATATCTAAATTACAGCGTAAGGTAGCCAATCAAAGAGAAGATTGGACTCATAAAGTGGCGGCGCAAATTGTTAGCAGTAATAGCATGGTCGCTACTGAGGAACTCAATCTTAAGGGGATGACCCGCCAAGCGAAAAAGGGTAGCAAAAGTCAGGCTCAAAAAACTGGACTTAATCGTTCAATGCTGGATGTGGGCATCGGAAACCTAACTAAAGCCATTGAGTATAAATTACAAGAGGCTGGTGGTTTTTTGGTTAAGGTTCCAACGTCAAAAGTCAAGCCTTCTCAAACCTGTCCAAATTGCGGTCATCAACGCAAAAAAGAGTTATCCTTTCGCGTTCACATCTGCTCGGAATGCGGCGCAACTTATGACAGGGATGTCGCCGCAGCTAAAGTAATGCTGTCATGGGCGCTTGGAACGAACGCCCTCAATCGTGGATCTCAAACCTCTACCTCTGCTCCCCAGGCGACTGGAGGATGGCGGCAAGTTTGGGAGATGAAGCGACAGAAACCCACACCTCAACGTCAGTAGGTGTGGGTAGTTCATTCTACATTCTCGTGAAGCTCCCCATCTCCTTTTGCTCACCTGCTCAAGAGCTCCCTCACGCTTGGGTCAAAATCGATTGTAGAGCTTGTTTCAAATAGGGATATTGAAATTGAAACCCAGATGCTAACGTGCGTTTGGGTAAAACCTGCTGACCTTCCAAAACCACCTTGGCGCCGTCGCCCAACAGCAATTCTAAAGCGAAATCGGGTACAGGCAACCAAGAAGGACGATTGAGAACTTGTCCCAAAGTTTGGCAAAATTCTGTCATGCGGACGGGATTGGGCGCAGTACCGTTGAAAACGCCTTCCATTTCTTCGCGAGTCAAAGCTTGTAGAATTAGGTTGACTAAATCTTCCCGGTGAATCCAGGAAAACCACTGACGTCCGGTACCAATTGGGCCACCGGCAAATAGTTGAAATGGTGGTAGCATTTTTGCCAGCGCACCGCCCATCCCTAAAACAATCCCAGTTCGGATAATTACCAAACGGACGCCCGCATCTTTAACTTTTTGGGCTTCTGCTTCCCAAACTTGACACACTTGTGCTAGAAAATCGCTGCCAGGGGGACTTGTTTCTTCAAAGGTGGCAGTTTCGCTAGTGCCGTAATATCCAATAGCAGAGGCATTTACCAATACTGAAGGTTTGGGGTTAGCTTTTGCTATTGCTTCGACTAACCTCTGGGTGCCGAGCTTACGACTATCGATAATCGCCTGTTTTCGCTCTGGTGTCCAGCGACCCTCTGCGATTGATTCTCCTGCTAAATTGACTGCGCGATCGCAACCGGATAAACTTTGTTCCCAAGCACCGTATTCTGTTGGCGCATAGGTAACTATTTCCACATTGGGAAACGCACTGTTGGGAAAAACGCGCCTCGCTCGCTCCGAGTTGCGAGTTAAAATTAACACTTGATTTCCTTGGGCGTGCAGTCTTTGCACCAAGCGACTACCGACAAAACCCGTTGCACCCGTGACAGCTACTTTCATTTTCTCCTCTCTTGCCTACCCGTTACTACTAACTCAAGTTGCTATTTATCTCATGCATAGCAGCTAATCGCTAATGGGTCATGGCTAATGTCAGTAAAAATCCTATATTAGCAATTAGCAATTAGCAATTAGCAACACGCTTGTTTATAACTATCAACTTGCGTTACTAGGATTTTCGCCGTACTCCATACCATTCGCTTCAGCGTAGCGCTTCATAAACCGCATGAATCGTTCCCAATGGTCTTCCCTATCAAGTTCAAATTTGCATTCTACCCGCTCTAGTTCATCTCCTTCTGGTCCGCCGAAGATTAATTTTATCGAACTTGGCTCAACGCTTATGACTCCTTCAGTATCAATTAACCGCATTGAGTTAGAAGATCTTTTTGTAAAGCTGTTAAATTTTTCGGTGGCTTTCAATTGCTTGAATGTCATCATGACTGACCGAACTCCCGAAGAGCGATTCCGCCGCAGACTGACATCGCTTAGTTCTTCTGGAATTCCTTCAAAAAATTCTATCTTAGGGATTGGGGAGGTCATGTTATAAAAAAATGAAACTTAAATTCTCATTATAAGGCATTGGGTGCGTTTGAGCGCGAATTCTGTTCTACGTCCCCGTTTTTATAGCGGTTTATTCAACAAGGGGGTAGGGACTAAGGCTAAAGTAAGTTTTGTCCCATCCGGGAAACTTTTTTGAATGCCGTGTCCCTACATTGCCATTTTTTTTCGCATCAACAAGGGGGTAGGGACTAAGGCTAAAGTAAGTTTTGTCCCATCCGGGAAACTTTTTTGAATGCCGTGTCCCTACAATGTTGTGTTGCACCCAATTGAAAACCTCTGGAACTGGGTAATTTTCGCTTTCATCCATTGGTTTTCAAGGCTTCTACGGTTTCTTGTTGCTGACAGCGTTCCAGGTAAATTTTTGCCACTTTATCCCCGGGGTTAAGGTGTAGGCAATGGGAAAATAGTTGTGCTGCTTCTGATAAATTTCCTGAATTATAGAGGACGATTGCTTGTTTAAATACTGCCGCGTTGAAAAGTTTACCTTCTTTGACTTCCGGCAAATCGGCATCAAAGACTTCATAAACAATTACTTGTTCGGATTTTCCTTTAACTTTTACTCGATCGATCCGGCGGATGGCATAATCGGCAGGATTATTTAAGGCTAAAAAAGTTTTCTCAGAAATTAACAGCGCCACGCCATAATTTTTAGTTAAGCCTTCAAGCCGAGAAGCTAAATTAACGGCATCGCTAATTGCTGTACCATCCATGCGCGAGTGTCCCCCGACTGTACCCAGCATCATCGAACCTGTATTGATGCCAATGCCAATTTTGATGTGAGGACGACCCAGTCTGCCCCTGTTTGTGTTAAATTCGGCTAGTCTTTGCAGCATGGCAATTCCCGCTTTGACGGCATCATCTGCGCTGCCGCTAAAGAGTGCCATAATCGCATCGCCGATGTATTTATCTATAAACCCATTATTTTCCAGAATCGCCGGTTCCATGCGACTGAGATAGGCATTAATAAATTTGAAGTTTTCTGCCGGGGTCATCGTTTCCGAGAGAGTTGTGAAGTCGCGAATATCGGAAAATAGCACCGACATGTCTTGCTGTACTTGGTCGCCTAATTGAACATCAATAATGCTTTCCTTGTTTAAAAGTTGGAGAAATTGTCGCGGGACAAAGCGCGAGTAGGCTACGTTGAGTTGAATTAGTTCGGTGGTTAATTTGATCCGGTCTGCTTCGGCTTTTTTGCGTTCGGTAATATCTCGAAAAACGATGATGGCATAGTTAACTTTGCCATCTCGATCGTAGATGGGAGTGCCCCAAACTTCTATGGGAATAATCTTATGTTCTTGGTGGATTTCTATATCTTCCACGGCAGAAATTTCGCCCCTCAATGCCCGTACTATTGGCAACTTCTCGACCGGGTATAGTTGATTGGTTCCGGCAATATAGGTTTGGTAAACTTCTGCTATTTGCTCTGCGGTGGCATCGGGTACGACTCCTTTGCCCAAAAGCTGCTGTGCGGCGTGGTTAAAGTAATAAAGTTTACCGCTGGCATCGGCGACGACTACTCCTACAGGCACCGCTTCTAGGAATTGAGCCAGCTTGCGTTCGCTTTCGCGAATTGCTTCTTCGGCTTTATGTTCTAAATCGGTAGCAAGGGCATCTGCGTGTTCGGTTGTCGTTTCCAGCAAAATTTCTAGGTCGGCTTTTTCCTGCTGTAATTCTAGGCTGTTATAACCGGCGATCGCTATCCCAGATCCGGTGAATGCTACCAACGGGGCAATAACCGGAAACCACCAGCTTGCCAGAAAAGCGACATAGCTGCCACCGACTAGCATCACCCCGCCAAGCAACAAGCTAATCAAAAAAACCGTAGCTTTGAGGGCAAGACTATCGGCAAACCGTTTGGTGTCGAGTACGATCCAACTAGCGCCAGCACCCGCAAACGACCAAAGCAAAATCCACAGCCATTCTATCGGTTCGTCCCAAACTCGGATAAAGGGACGCCCTTCAATCGCAGCACTTAAAATTTGGCTGGTGATGTTGGCATGAATGACAACACCGGGAGTTCGCTGAGGGCTGCCGTTCTCTTTGCTACTGTAGGGTGTAAAGAAAAGGTCGTTGAGGCTAGCCCCCGTGGCACCGATTAAAATAATCTGATCGCGTAAACTATTTGGCGGTATCCTGTTCTCCAGAACATCCTTCATCGATAGATGCTGAAAATTTTCTAGCTTTCCCCGATAGTTCAATAAAATTTGGTAACCACCCGTATTGGCACGTACGTAGCCGCCTTCATTTCCCATCAGCGGCATAAATACAGCTTTACCCAACCCCAAGTACTTCTTCTTGGCATCGAGCATTTTCAGCGTCATTCCCTCGGCTTCCAAATACATTAAAGCCAGGGTTGTTCCCAAACCTAATTTTGTTTGACCTTCCCCTGTTCTGATAGATATCAAACCCCGACGCACCTTGCCATCGGCATCCAATACTAAATCTGCCAATCCTACGCGATCGAGTTGCTTTAAAATCGGCGGTGGGGGAACCGCATTGCCTACTGCTTTCTCGACGCCGATTAAGTTGGGTGTATTCTTGAATAATTTAACTAATGCTTGATGACCCGGTTCTACGGGTAAATCTCGATACAAATCCAAGCCAATCGCTTTGGGGTTGTGCTTTCGCAAATTTTCGATTAATTTAGCTAAAACGGCATCGGGAACTGGCCATTGTCCGACATGGGTGATGTCTGACTCGTCAATGGTGACAATGGTAATGCGGGGATCGACGGGTTCCCGGGGACGCCAGCGAAAAAATTGATCGAAAGTCGCCCACTCCATGAGTTGGAATAATCCCAGGGAACTGGCAGTTATGACCAATCCTGCTACGCTGGGGGCAATTGTCAATATCCCCCGGTACTCCCAAATAGTTTGTCTGAGTTTTGACCACATCGATCTTGTATACCCAGCGATATGATGAGAATCTGGGTAGTCTGCCCCATTTTATTCGCTCCGAACTTAGGCAAAGAAACCGGGTTTGTCGGAAAAATCCTTGGGAAACGGAACGAGCGATCGCAGCAACAAACCCGGTTTCTTGTCGCTATCACCAAAAACCCGGTTTCTGCCAGAAACCGGGTTGCAAGGGCGGAGTTGGTAAATCAAGTTAGTTCCTAGCTCCTATGCCATTTTTTACAGTAACGGCTCTTTGGCGATCGCATCCAAACCCACCGATTTCAGCAGGTCTTGCCAATTAGCGACTAACGTGGTATCGTTTGGCTGCTCGCTTCTTGCTTGGGCTAGGGTTGCCAGTGTATCGAACCAAATGCCGTTTTTTCCATACAACTCTGCCCTTTCCAGCGGTTTCCCCTGGGCTATTTCGCTCTTGAGTTCTTGGTTTAGTTCAACTCGCCTTACTTCCCCGCGTACTCCCGGACTATCGGGTCTTAGTCCTTGGTCGCCCACCATAATAAACGCCCACTGATAAGTCTTGCCAACTTCTAGCGCCGGGGCGTTATCTGGCAGTTTGACGCTGACAATCCCCGTTTGACCGTTGATGGGGATTTTGGCCTGATAAACAGCATTGTCGCTGTCATCTCTCAGGCTAAAAAATAGCTCTTTTGCCGCGCTGTCGGCAACGTATACAAAGAACGTCGGACGTTCCGTTGTGGTTAACCCGTCTTTCGTTGCTGGCATCAACGGTACGATACATCCGCCGCTATTTGTCACCGCTTGCAAGCATCCACCGTTCCGGGATGCTCCCCCTGCGGTGTCGTCCGGTTTTCCGTCTCCGGGGGGTTCGAAGGTGATGCGAGCGATCGTACTAATCCGTTGGGTTTGGGCGCTGTTCGGCGACGCAGTTTGAGCTTGTACTTTTGTTAACAAGCTTGGTGCGACAACGAGTTCTAAAAACAGGGCGGTGGACAGCAGCCCCAGAAATTGAATAGATTTTTGCTTAGCCATTCGCTTGTAACCTCTGAACTTTTGCTTTCTTTGTCTGACGAACTTACACCCTTTTGATTCTCCACCCGACTTACTTGCTTTGATGGTGGTATGGGATGGGATGTAAAAAAATTATAATCTTCATTATATCTTCATATAATTCCTTGCTCCTTCATCATATCTTCATCTTATCGTTCCCCCCTTCTCCGTTACAATTCCTAAATCTATATTAATACGGATACGTGAAAATTTCATGAATTATTTGTGACTTTTTACGATTTAATTTTTGCTTTGAGAATATGGCGTCTCCGATCGATTCAGTCCTTACAGTCAACACTTCACGCCAAGATCCTCTGTCTGGCTCGCTGCTGGGAACGCTGATTTTTCATGGCATCTTTCCTGATACAAACGTGAGAAAAGTCGGAAAAGTCGGAAAAGTCGGAAAAGTCGGAAAAGTAGGTGACGCCAAGAAATTGATTTCCCACATTTTCCGCTTCTGGCTCACCTTCATGGCATTTGAACCGACGCCTTCACAGCCAATTTCCCACTAAAACAAAGGGTGCCCAGTAAAACGGATGCTGGTACTTAGTTTGCTTGAGCAGGTTCAGCTGTGCGGTGCGAAGCGCTTCGGCTTTGCGGACTCCTTTGGATAGTTCCTGGTAAAATTCCGACATCAGTTGGGCGGTGGATTGGTCTTTCACCGACCACAGGGTTGCCAGGGTACTGCGGGCACCAGAGCGCACCGCCACGCCTGCCAATCCCAATGCAGCTCGCTTGTCGCCAGCGGCGGTTTGACAGGCACTGAGAACGAGCAATTCAATCGGATTGGCATTGCCTTGTTCTCTAAACCGCAATAAATCTTCAAATTCTTTGACTTTAATTTTTTCATCCCAAGTGAGAATAAAGGTTTGTTCTGGATTGGAACTAAACTGACCGTGAGTGGCTAGGTGAATTATAGGAAAAGAAGTCGCTTGGATTTGTTTTTGCAAATTTTTTTCCGTAAATTCCCGATCTAGGAAGGTTCTAGCGGGCAACTCAGCAGCAATTTGTTCGACTTCCAGTTTGACTCCTGGCAGTGCTGCAAAGCCTTGACGGGCTTCGGTGAGTCCGGCTGTTAAGACTTTGAGCTGTGCTTGAGCCAGCGCGCGCGCCTCCAACAACTGCAAACCCGGTGTCACTGCGATATTATATTTTTCTACTAGATAATACTGACCGTTGTGCAGCGCCGCCATCGGTAAATTACGCAGGGAACCATCTAAAATAAATACCAGTGTTTTTACCAGACTCCCAGCTAGTTCGGCTTCAATTGGTCGGATCAGCCAGTCATAAATTTTCTGGGAAACGCGCAAGCGATCGCGAGAAGAGAAAAATGGGTTGAGGGATTCTAGCAACTCATCGATGGCCTTTTCTACTTCGCTTTGGGGTAGTTCGCTCGTGTAGCGGCGCAAAGATTCTCCTGGTAGGGAGACGATAACTTCTAAGCGGTCTTTTAAAATAATTGGATAGAAGACGGCTGCGGTGGGATCGATTTGCTCAATTTGCTGCGGTTTGGCTCTCAAACAAGCTTCCCGGAAAAAATTCTCCAATTCGGCTAGTTGCAGCGCTTCCAGGAGTTGACGAGCTTGCTGGATGTTTTCTTGGGAGGGATTAAACTGCAATAGCAATCCGACTAACTCGCGGTAAACGGGTTCTACGCTATCGCGAAACGAGAATTGTACGTCGGAATTGACCGCTACTAAGTCGCTGCGGAGGGATTGGAAGGTTTTAACGGCTTCGGTGTAGGATGCGATCGCACGCTCCCAATCTCCCCGCTGTTTAAAAATCTGCCCTAGTTGCGCCTGAGTGCGCCCGACAATATCATCGGCTCTAATTTTTTGAGCAATTAGTAACGCTTGCTGCGTTAAGTTTTCCGCCTCTACCCACTGCTGGGAAAGTTCGTACAACTTTCCTAGCTCAATCAGTGCGTAAGATTCGGCTTTGGGATCGTTAAGCGAGATCGCCTGTTGCACTGCAACGGCTAAAATTTTGGCAATTTCTTGGGAATTGGGAGTTGGTAATTGATTGTCTTTCTCTAGTTCGATCAGGCTTTGGGCATAGTTTACTTGAGCGTAAACCGCATCTCTACTGGGAGATAGTTTGGCTAATTCCGCTTGTATATTAGGTAACGATGCTCTCGCTGTTGCTTGCTGTTTAGTTTGTACTAGCAGGCTTAATTGGTTGAGTAAGGCTTCCAGTTTAGCGATCGCGTTCTTTGCATTTTCTGCGGCTTTCTGGTATAATTCCAAGGCTAATTTAGGATCGGGTGAGATTCTAGCGGTATTGCCCAAGGCGAAATAGGCGGCACTTATATCGGCGGCAGAGTTAAGCTTAGATGCGATCGCCAAACTTTGCTGGAGAACTGCTTGACTGCGCTCCAAGTCTCCCGTAACTTGCAAAGCGATCCCCAAACTCCGCAATCCGGTAGCTTTTAGCAGCGAATCGGGTGAGGCAAGCAGCTTTTGATTGACTTGTTCTAAAATAGCCTGAGCGCGTCGGTACAGTCCCAAAATTTGCAGCGCTTGAGCTTGGTTAATTTGACTGCCGAGTATGCCAGTTTCATCTTTTGCTTGAGTATAAGCTTTTTCTGCTAATTGCCAGGTATTGAGGGCAGCTTCAGTTTGTCCGAGTGCGAGTTGGAGACTCGCTTGGGTATTGAGTGCTTGCGCCAAAATTAGGGTTGGGATTCCAGTTCTATCCCCCGATTGGATCAAGTTCAAACTTTTGGCAATTGTTTCACTTGCTTGTTCCCACTGTCCCAACTCTTGATAGACGTTAGATAGGTAAGTGAGGGTAACAGCGAGATGGAAGCGATCGCCTTGTGCTGCCAATTCTTTAACAGCTTGTTGCCAAACAGCTGCCGCATCAGAAAACCGTCCCGCCTCGTAAAGCGTTCTGCCTTGTTCTAAAACAGTTAAAGTATGATTCTGGATTTTGCTCGTTCCCAGGTTGCTGCCTGGGAAAGCATATTTTGGATTAAAAGAGTGAGTAGTAAGCGATTGGTTATATTTTTGACTATGACCCAATTTAAAATCAAAGCTGGCTGCGGGAAATACAGTTATAACAAAAAACAGGGTCAGCAAAGCTAACCAAACGCTGGAATGAAGGGATTTTAAAGGCGAAAAAATTTTTGTTATCACCTAGACCTCCGTGAGAGTGTGGAAGCCCTGTGTCAAAATACCAGGGAGGAAACACGACTGGGGGAATATGTTAAAAGCCATAGGAGTAGCCATCCTTTTGATCAATTGGTGTACAAAATCTGTGACTAACGCCAGCAACGCGACCTCTGGACGTGGCAATATCAAAGCTTCCAGTTTTACGACAGAGTAAACGTCCAACATACTCGCCTACTTTTTTTCCGGAAAGTACAACAGCTTTGACAATATCGCCAGTTCTGAAACCAAAATGAACCTGCTGGCGTTGGCGGTGACGAGTAGGAAAGCCGTAGCGGTCAGTGCCGCACATTTTGCGAGTTCCCCACCCAGTACACTTAATTCGCAATCGTTGCCGAGTTAGTAACTTTATGCTGTCAATGTTGGAGAGCTTGGGTAGTTCAAATCTTGTTCGGTTGTACTTAGTTTGTCCTCCCGTTCCTGTCCTTGTGGGCAAGATGCCTTCCCATGTATGGAACAATGCCCACCGAGTAGAGTTAACAGCAGTCGCATCCTTCAATGAGGCTGTTGCTTGACGTTTAATCTTCTCCAACCTAGCGCTGTCGGTTTTCCAGAACTCGTCAACCAACTTAGTTGCTTTTTTTAAGTTGCACTTTTCACAACTGAGGGGTTGACGATACCGAGTGTTACGGTTACGACGACTACGACGTAATGACCGCCTAGATGCCAAAGAGTCTTTTATTTGCCATCCTCGATGCTCTAACTCGGCCGCCCAGATAACTTTATTATCATCACGGATTGCCATTCCAGTAAATCTGCTACCAGCGTCTAGTTTGATGGTTAATGGCTTTGGTGTTGGGGTCAAAACTGCGTGTTTCGCAATGATTGTAAAAGGATACATTCTGAAAACAGCGGCTTTTTGTTTTGTCAACAATTCCCTCGCTCGTGCTGGAGGGACTGGGTTGAGAGGTTGAAAGTTTTGGTCAACAACGAATAGGTAATTTTGCATTGCTGCATCCTTTTTACAGGTAAAGTTTGCGCGCGCCTTTGTTTAGGGTCGGTACTATTCAAACGACACTGGTTTAAACCATAAGCCTGTTTAATCGTGAGGTTCTAGAATTCAGGACTAGCAAGCATCCGTCGATTGGGTCTTTAACTCTTGCCCTAAACGGATAGTCTGGTCAGCTAGGGCTATAAGGATTGCGCCTCTTGCCCCGTCTATGGGAGAGCGGGGTTGCTGACTTGCTCAATTACCGCTATTAGAGCTGTACCAAGAAGGGGAAGAGGTTTTTATGAGAACGAAATTGAGAACTTACGCAAACACCAAAGTTTCTCTGAAAAATCCTTGAGCAAGAAAACTAGAGATATAGTAAGAAACTTTGGTGATGGCAAGGTCTGGCGTAAGTCCTGATAAATTTACTTTCTTCCCTCTCCCTCTGCCTTGACGAGGCTTTATTTATCGGTACAATTAACTGTTCTATACCAGGAATCTTGAGGTGCATTCGCTACAAGTTCTACTTGACCATTTCGATTAATTACCCATCCCGTTGCCTCAATAATTGGTTGGTTATCAGTTGTCGGTTGTCCTGTCTGGGTTGTACTGGAACGACCGACAGAGGACACCGGACGAATATCCCGCCAAACAGCGCGACCTCTGAGAGTTTGAGAGGGGTCTGAAGGTAACCCGCCGCGTCCGGTAACTACAAAACGATTACCCCGATCTGCGGCACATCCAGCGACAATTTGATTGCTGGGGTCGACGAAATTTTCCGGCAGCTGGACTATGGTAGCAGCGGGATCGAGATTGGGGGTGTTGATTTGTATAGTGCCGCTTAAAGCAGGAGTTCCCCCAGTAGCGGTAATGTCGCTTTGGGGGGTGATTCGTTGCTGGACTTGAGCGCCGAAAATACCTTGGGCAGTAATATTCACATTTCCCCCAAGACTAGCTACAGAATTAGCGGTGATGTCGCTATTTTCTAAAGCAGCTAGGGCATCTGTATTGATAGTAATATTGCCGCCGTTTCCCTTTCCGCCTAAATCGCCAGCAGTAGCGGAGATAAAGCTGTGGCGGCGCATGACAAGCGAGCGCGAGCGCACGGTAAAATTCCCTCCTACACCCGTTTCTGATGTTCCCTCCAAACCCCCTTCATTGTCCATCAAAATGGCATTAGCCACGACTTCTAAATTTCCTGCATCCCCCGTTCCCTGAGCGCGAATGCTCACTCTTCCTTTATCTCGCAGAATTAACCGATCTGTATATATCCTCAAGTTTCCCCCATTACCCGTAGATCCCAGTTCCGTCACCGAAGTGATGGCGCTAAAACGCCGACCATTGGGGGTAGTTCCCACCAATTCCACCGACTCGCTGGCGTTAATAGTAATATCCCCACCCTCTCCTCCACCAAACGAACTCGCTGCTAAAGCTGCACCGCTGCCCAAAATTAACCGCCTGGTATTTACGCGCAATTCTCCCGCATCTCCAGTCCCTAAACCGCTAGTAAAAACAGCACCAAAAGCATTGGCAACGGGGGAAATTGCTGCTAGAGAAATCGGATTGCCGCTGTATACTTCCACCGACTCAGAAGCGTTAATAGTAATATCTCCACCGCGTCCATTGCCAAAACTGCTTGTTGTCAGAATTCCGTTATCTCGCGCTATAAGTCTTCTCGTATTAACTATCAAGTTTCCAGAATTTCTGGCGTTTCCCCCTGCCGTACCCGCAGCGATAAAAGCGGCGATCATTTCCACAGAATTGGCAGCATTGATTGTGACATCTCCCCCCTTGATATTTGCATTTTCCCCGGCATCACCAAAGGTGCTAGCGGCAATATAAGCGCCATTTTGCAGCCTAAAATTAGGGGTATTAACTGTAATAGCACCTGCAAAACCAGAGCCAAAGTTGAGGGTAAAAAAGCCGTTTATGAGGTCGGTGGGAGTGATGGTTCCAATCGCAAATCGCAAGACAGTTTCTTCATATCCGCCAGTGCCGATAATTTCTACTGACTCGGATGCATTAACTGTAATATTTTCTCCAACGAGGCCACCCAAGGTAAAAGATGACAGGCGCGCACCTTCGCTTAAACGCAAAGATCGCGCTTGGACTTGAATTGCACCGCCACCCGTCCCGCTGGTATCAACCCTTGCCCCACCTAACAGTTGAATATTCCCAAATTCGGTCGGTAATTGCCCATTTTCAATTGTCAGTTTGCCATTCTTATTAACTGACAAATCACCATTAATAACCGACCAAAGTTCAATCCGTCCCCCTGGGGTTGTTGGCACAATATTTCCATTAACAATGGCTAGGGGAATTCCGCCAGCCGTTAACCCCGAATACAACGGATTATTGCTGCCATAAATCGTTATATTCCCTCCCAACAGTGCTAAAGTTTGTCCAGTTTCTACGGCAAGATTAGACCCTTGCACTTGAATTGCAGCGTTTGGATTTGAGCCAAATTGCAAGCCAATGGGTACATTAATTGTTAGCAGAGGTGGGGCGGTGGGATTGGTCGCAGAAAAACTACTACCATCGGCAAATCTAATGCTGTTGGCGGTACTGCCGATAAACGAACCACCGATATTTAACCTGGCATTGGGGCCAAAAATAATGCCGTTGGGATTAAGCAGAAATAAATTAGCGGTTCCCTTAGCGCTAATTAATCCATCAATATTAGAAATGTTTCCCCCCGTGACGCGGCTAAAGATATTTTCGATCCCCGAACCATTGTTAAAAAATGCCGCACCGCCTGTAGGGACAGAAAATTCGCCAAAACTGTGAAACAAGCTTTTGCCAGTTTGAGTACCGCCTTCAATTTGAAAATTATTCCCGTTGGGGATAACAATCGTATTGTTGGGCAGCGTCCGATCCGGGACGATTTGTGCAAACGCAGAGCTAGTGGCACTTAGCCACAAGAGAGAAATTGTACCCAGTTTCCCAGCTCGACCAGAAAGTTTCATGGTGTTATTTTTTCCTTTGTTGCCGCTACATGCTCCTCATAGGATCTGTAAACGCACCGGAGATAAAATTTTTATTTATACCATATTTCTTTGGAATTGTCAAAGGAGGAGGGGAGCAAACGCTTTGGCTCAGCCCCCACGAAGAGCGCTTCGTGCGTAGGCTTGCAGGAGAATCACCCCCAGATAAATAAGAAATATTACTTAGCTTAAATATTAATAATATTTACTTACAAAGAAGTAACGAACAAATCCACTAAATTAATAAAGGTAAATAAAATCTCAATCAACAAGAGAGAATGCCATGCACTTGAGTGAAGTCACCCATCCCAACCAGTTGCACGGGCTGTCGATACATCAACTTAAGCAAATTGCCCGTCAGATGCGGGAAAAGCATTTACAAACCGTGGCGACGAGTGGCGGTCACCTCGGCCCGGGGTTGGGTGTGGTGGAACTAACACTAGCACTTTACCAGACTCTAGACCTAGACCGGGATAAAGTCATCTGGGACGTGGGACACCAAGCGTATCCCCATAAAATGATTACCGGGCGTTACCATCGCTTCCACACCCTGCGGCAAAAAGATGGTATTGCCGGGTACCTCAAGCGGTGCGAAAGCAAATTCGACCACTTCGGTGCCGGACATGCTTCCACCAGTATTTCCGCCGCGTTAGGTATGGCCTTGGCGCGGGACGCCAAAGGGGATAACTATAAAACTGTCGCCGTGATTGGGGACGGTGCTTTAACCGGCGGTATGGCGCTAGAAGCGATTAACCACGCGGGACACTTGCCCAAAACCAACCTCCTAGTGGTGCTAAACGACAACGAAATGTCGATTTCGCCCAACGTGGGCGCAATTCCCCGCTATTTAAACAAAATGCGCCTCAGCGACCCGGTGCAGTTTATCACCGATAATTTAGAAGAGCAGTTCAAGCACCTGCCCTTCGTCGGCGAATCGTTATCCCCCGAATTGGCGCGGGTAAAAGAAGGGATGAAGCGCCTAGCAGTGCCAAAAGTCGGGGCGGTATTTGAAGAACTCGGCTTTACCTACATCGGTCCGGTAGACGGGCATAATTTAGAAGAATTAATTGCCACATTCCAACAAGCCCATAAAATTATCGGGCCAGTTTTGGTACATGTCGCAACCACCAAAGGCAAGGGTTACGAAATTGCGGAAAAAGACCAAGTTGGGTACCACGCCCAATCGCCGTTTAATTTAACAACTGGAAAAGCGATTCCTTCTAGCAAACCCAAACCTCCCGCCTACGCCAAAGTCTTTGCCCACACTTTAGTTAAACTTGCCGAAAATAACCCCAAAATTATCGGCATCACCGCCGCAATGGCAACGGGAACGGGTTTAGACAAACTGCAAGCCAAACTACCCAAACAATACATCGACGTAGGCATTGCCGAACAACATGCCGTTACCCTCGCCGCTGGGTTAGCCTGCGAAGGAATGCGCCCGGTTGTCGCAATTTATTCTACTTTCCTGCAACGCGCCTACGACCAAATTATTCACGATATCTGCATTCAAAATTTACCCGTTTTCTTCTGTATGGACAGGGCGGGAATTGTCGGTGCAGATGGCCCAACGCACCAAGGAATGTACGATATTGCCTATCTCCGTTGCATTCCGAATATGGTGTTAATGGCACCCAAAGATGAAGCCGAATTGCAACAAATGCTCGTCACAGGGGTTAATTATACTGCTGGCCCGATTGCCATGCGGTATCCGCGCGGCAACGGTTACGGCGTCCCCTTGATGGAAGAAGGATGGGAAGGATTACCGATTGGGAGGGCCGAAATTCTGCGCCAAGGCGATGATGTACTGTTGTTGGGTTACGGGACAATGGTATATCCGGCAATGCAAGTTGCCGAAATTCTCAGCGAACATGGAATTGAAGCAACGGTAATAAATGCCCGATTTGCTAAACCTTTAGATACTGAATTAATTGCGCCGTTAGCGAAGAAAATTGGACGAGTTGTCACCTTAGAAGAAGGTTGCGTCATCGGCGGTTTTGGTTCAGCCGTTGCTGAATCTTTGCTGGATAATGATGTAGTCGTGCCAGTGAAGCGGATTGGCATCCCCGATATTTTAGTCGATCATGCCGAACCGAACGAATCGAAGGCAGATTTGGGCTTAATGCCTGCACAAATTGCCGACCAAATTCGCACGGCTTTCTTTAAGCAACAACTAACAACTGTTAGCTAGCTTCTCTCATTTTCTCGTTTTTCTCGTTTTCTCGTTTCCAGGTTCTACCTGGAAATGTCTTACGGCGGCTCTGCCGCCTTAGAATAGAGGCAGAGCCTCTAGTAAGGCGTTCCAAGGTAGAACCTTGGAACGAGAAACGAGAATAACCTATTAAAATATTTGTGTACGCAGATGATTGTAAAAATTTTTAAGAGAGGTTTTTATGTTTAAGGATATCACTTTAAGAAATTTTAGAACGCACAAAACAACAACTATAGAACTTCATCCAGTAACGTTATTTATTGGCAATAACAATTCTGGCAAAACTAACTTTTTGGCAGGAATACAACACTTTTCTGGATTGGTAAGGTGGGGGCGTCCTGGACATCGCGATCGCACGGTAAAAGCAACAAGAGATTTATATCCACATCAGAACAAGTTTGCTAACAATCAGCCCAGAGGATTTAAGATTAGTTGTAAAAATGTATTGGGAGAAATTATATATGAAATGGAAGTGTATGAAAATAAGGATTTTGTTGGGAAAGCCGGCTGTAAAGAGAAAATAAATATCAACTTATTTGAAGCTGGGAAACCTGTAGAAATTAGTAGTGGTTATGAAAAAGCTACTGATGCGATCGCTCTCAGAGGTGATATTCAAAATAACGAAACCTTACCCGAATCTAAAAAAAGATTGTGTAGCGCTTTTTTCCGAGATTTAGCCTACACATTTGATTATCACTTTCAGCCATCTTTTCTTAAAGGTTTAGTTCAAAACGAACAAATTCAATAAATTGATGAAGCTACTGATAGCGAGACAGAATTATCTAGTACAGATCGCGTTAAAATTCCGGCTATTTTGGGTCATAAAGGGCGTAATTTTCCAAAAAATATTTCTTATTTAACTCAAACAGAAGACGAAAGCGAAAAGAAAACATTTGCCCGATTTACGGCTTTGATGCGACGGTTTAATCCCAACTTTTACGGAACTCAATATGATTTAGAACGTTCTAAGCTGACATGGTTATTTGACCTGGGACGGAAAGCAACAGACCGCCCGCTTGATGGATTTCCACCTAATGTTTTATCAGATGGATTTTTGAAAGCAGGAGCGATTAGTTTGCTAGTATCTTTACGGGAATTACCTGCTCTAATTGTTTTAGAAGAAATAGAAAACAGTATAAATACTGGTAACATTCAAGAACTGATGAATTGGATATGGCAAACAACATCTCCCGACAAAGAAGGATATGCACCTCAATTTATTATCACTTCTCATAGCCCTTCTGTTTTGCGGTAATTCAGCGATCATCTAGACTATGTTTACAACTTTAGATTCGATAAACGGACCGGACAAAGTAATGTGAGGAATTTAAATGATGCCCTTGATGTACTTGTGGGAGTGGGAACGGTAGAAGGTGAAATTATAGAAGATGAAAAAACGGGTAAACGGTTGGTAAAAATTCCTAAATATCAGCTAGCAGAACTTTGGTATTCCGGAGCAATTGGGTAGAATTTAATGGGACATAGAAATATAGCTGTTATTGGAGATGGCGCTACAGATATAGCAATTTTTTTGAAAATTATTGCCGAGGTAATTTTATCATCAGATAGTCTAACTACAGTCGAATTAAACAGGCAAAGCAACCTGCACGACTGTGTGGAACGTTACTGGACGGTGGTAAAGAAGAAAAAAGAAAAAGAGTATTACCTACCTAGCGAACATGCGACGCAACTACAAAAAGATGTGACAAATATTTTGATGGGTGCTTTTGATGATTTTGAAAATAGAGGAACAAGTATTATTTCTAATCAAGATATCTTGTTGGTAACAACTGACGCCGAAATTGTGCTGTCTAAACCAAACGATTACTTCCAGGAATGGGCGTTCAGTATTTCCAAAATATTTATGGGTGCTATCGACAAATTTTACAATATCAAAACAATAGAAGGATATTATGGTGAATATTTACCGCTCATAATCCCAATCGTTACATTTCCCTGTAATGAAATTTTTGTAGCGGCTGCGAAAAATATATCAAATCCCTATGGAAAAAAGCCAAGTGAGTTAAAAATTTTACTATATGGGACTGACGATCTGGCAACGCTCAGGGAAGAAGAACTTCAAGAAAAAGCACTAGATTTTATAACGCCTGACAGTATTCAGCGGATTTTTAGTTGCCTACCGGAGTCCAGAATATTCATTCAAATGTTATCTTTTGGGAAAGTTACCCTAGAGCAAAATTATGAAACCTAGCTGTTGTGTCTTCCCCAGTGGCGAGGGCATCGCATCCGCTATCATCTTGGTGAATCTTGGCAAAAATATACGAAACTAATATACTGACGACCAAAAAGAGCAACAGATATGCAACCCGCCAACAACGTTTACCCCGTTATTTGGGAAGAAGACCGCGTTTTCCTCATCGACCAAACTCGCTTGCCCAACGAGTACGCAATGGTAGAAATTAAATGTTATGAAGATATGGCGCAGGCGATCAAAAATATGATAGTTCGAGGTGCGCCGGCAATTGGAGTCGCTGCCGCTTACGGGATGTACCTGGGGGCGCGGGAGATTGAGACAGAAGATCGGGAAGAGTTTATCGCAGAATTGGAAAAAGTTGGCGAGGTGTTGGGGGCGACACGCCCGACGGCGGTAAATTTATTTTGGGCGATCGGGCAAATGCTGAAAACCGCCCGCCAAACTCTAGGATCGGTAAGCTACATCAAAAGCGTTTTACTCACCAAAGCGCAAAAAATCAACGCCGATGATATCCAAATTTGTCGGATGATAGGCGATCGCGGTCTAGATGTTCTACCCAAAAACCCCCAACAGCTAACAATCTTAACCCACTGCAACGCCGGAGCCTTAGCTACAGGCGGATACGGCACCGCTTTAGGCGTCGTGCGTTCTGCATGGCGCGAAGGTCGTCTAGCAAAAGTATACGCCGACGAAACCCGCCCCCGCTTGCAAGGCGCTAAACTCACCGCTTGGGAATGCGTACAAGAACGCATCCCCGTTACGGTTATTTCCGATAACATGGCGGCGCATTGCATGAAACAAGGTTTAATTCACGCCGTAGTCGTAGGCGCAGATAGAATTGCCGCTAACGGCGATACCGCCAATAAAATAGGCACGTACAGTTTGGCAATTGTCGCCAACGCGCATAAAATTCCTTTCTTCGTCGCTGCACCCCTTTCTACAATTGATTTTGAATTACCCGACGGCAGCGAAATTCCCATCGAAGAACGAGATCCATCTGAAATTTATCAGGTAGGCGAGGTAAACTTAACCCCATTTGGGGCAGAATTTTATAACCCCGCCTTTGATGTCACCCCAGCCGACTTAATTACAGCTATCATTACCGAACATGGGGCGGTTACACCAAGTCAGCTAATACAGTTTCAAACCAGACAAGCTGGATAAGAAAAAGCGAGAGGGAGGAGAAAAAGTGTTGTTTGATAGAGACAATATAGCGGATTGCAGGCGCATGAGGTACACCTTCGTTTGTGTAGCGGCAGCATTAATGCTGCCGCTACACAAACTAAGCCTTTTGGCTTTCCCTCACTCGCTTGCAATCTGCTGTAAACGCCGCTTCAAACCTCTGCTTTTTGCTGCAATTTTTATTGCAGGTATTGTTTTGACCCTTGTTGGGTCTAGTTTATTTCAACCTGCGGTTAGCATACCTGCAATCCTCTCTCAAACACCTGCAACCCAGAACAGAAATTCAACCGCACCAGAAAACCTCGGTCAACAACTGTTTCAACAAGTAGTCGAATGCGTCAAAGGTAAAATTACCAATCCCAACGAACTCAACGAGGTGGCTTTGCAAGCAGCTTCCACCCAGTGTATGTTTGACTTGGTGCTGCTCAATCCCAATGGTACCGTCCGAGATGATGCCAGCGATCGCCTCACCGCCTTTGTCCAATTCAGCGGCGTTAGTTTCCCTCAACCCGTCGCTAAAGGTCAAGCAAACATTCCACTAAAATTGCTACCAGATAGCCAACTTTTTACCCTTCCCGTCCAAATTGGCAGACAAACCAAAACCTTTTTATTAGATACAGGCGCTTCTGGTTCAATTATCGATAGTCAAATCGCCAAACAATTAGAACTAGAAAGTACCCCCGTTCCCACCGAACTGTTCAAATATACCGTAGTGGGAAATAACTGCTCCAACGTACAAGTTAACTTACATCCTTTACCCGTTCTCACAGTAGCAGGCGCGGAGGTTGAAGGAATTCTTGGCATGGGACTGCCCCAAACCTCTATTCCAGGCAATTTATCTGGAGTTTTAGGGCTTGATTTTTTAAGCAATTATGATATAATAATAAATCCTAAAAAGCAGGAACTCAAACTTTTACCCGCTTCGCCTCCAGTACAAAATGCAATTCCCTTAGTCGGAAAATTAGGCAGTATCATCGCTCAAGTTAGGGTGAACGGAAGGGGGCCATTTTCATTCCTTTTAGATACGGGCGCATCTACAGTTGTAGTCTCAAAAAGATTAGTTCAACAATTGGGAATTGACGCAACTAAAGCAGAAGAAATCGACATAGTAGGATTTTGCGGCAACGAAAAAGGAAAGAAAATAAAATTAGAAAAAGTCAGCTTACAACAATACGAATCAACTCAAATCGATACCGTAATCCTGGAAAACAATAATCTTTTTAACTTACTGGGAATCGACGGCATTATCGGTCAAAACTTCCTGAATAAGTATCAGCAACATTGGCGATTTGGTAAACGGAATCCCCTGGGATATGCCGAAACAGGGAGTTTAGTATTAACGCGGCAATAGAGAAATCGGTTTTCTAAACTTGAAATTTATTTCAACGGATAAAGCGTATCCCCTGTAACAGGATCGAACACAAACAACCGATCGAGATCGAATTGGATCGAAATGCGATCGCCCACCTTCCCCCTCCAACTTCCCCCCACCTGAACATTCATCTGTACATCCACCCCATCTAACCCAACGCGAAGCAAAACCTCCCTTCCCAAAGGTTCCAAAACCTTAACAGAAGCTTCTAACTCTCCCTCCTCTTCTTCTTCGCGCTCTTCGCGTCTTCGCGGTTCAATTACTCTTATATCTTCCGGACGAATACCCAAATCAAAACCTTTTGCTAATTGCTAATTGCTAATTGGTGATTTTTGGCGATTACCCATTACCCATTACCAGATTTTCTAATTCTGAAACCACTTGCTCTAACTCGTCAATAATCGGCATTGAACTTGCTCCGCGAAATGCCTCAACTAGGGCGCGATAATACCACAGCGTGCCATCTTTTCCACCTTTGAAGCGTTCCCAAACCGATTCGCCCAATATTTTATAGTCTCTTAAAATTGAGCGCGCATTATGCAATTTATCCGCTGCGGAGACTAACAGCACCGAGGGGGAAGCGGTGGGGATGTCGGCGATGTATGCTTCTTTGCGTTGTCGCCAGGGAGGTTTGGGCGTAGTATCGGCGTCGGTGCAACCATCTACAATTGCGGTGACGGTATCGCCGAAGCGACGGCGAATTTCTTCTCGCGTGGGGTCTCCGCCTTGATCTTCTACTGCGTCGTGGAGCAGGGCAGCGATTGCTTCTTCTTCATTTGCCCCATATTCCAAGGCAATGCTGGCAACCCCTAACAAATGTGCAACGTAGGGAACCCCGCTACCCTTGCGGACTTGGTTTGCGTGTAGCTTAGTTGCATAAGTTAGAGCTTCTGTAAACCGTTCTGAAAGAATCATTTTTTATATTTGGTAATTGTAGTGTTTTTTAGTTTTGCCTTCGCTCAGATAGTATAATATAAAAATCCCTAATCCCTCATATGTAGATTCAAAAAGATGTCTGGCGATAGTGAATTTCCCTTTGTCCACATCAAAGATGTTAATCCTTCGCTCAATTCTGATATTACTATCTATATGTTGGAAAATTTTGGGGCTACTATTAAATTAGCTAGCAAATATCCAACCCAAAAATTGAGAGTACAAATCTGGACAAATGCTTTAACCAAGCTAAACAGCGAAGGAAATTGGC
This sequence comes from Microseira wollei NIES-4236, assembly GCF_020521235.1. GTDB lineage: Bacteria > Cyanobacteriota > Cyanobacteriia > Cyanobacteriales > Aerosakkonemataceae > Microseira > Microseira wollei. The sequence goes on from NZ_BLAY01000001.1 coordinate 195,465, forward strand.
ATAGCATAGACTTTGACTACTCATCCAGAGAAGCAGAATATACGTTCATCTTTCAAGGTGGTTTCATGCCTACGAGTGAAGGTTTTTATCAATTTACTTATAGAATCGGGCTTGAGGATGACGATCGTTGGCAATGGGTAGGAGAGTTTAAACAGAATGGATATCTTAAAGTTGAACCTCCATCTCCCTTGATGAAATTGACGCAAGGCCCAAGTTACGTTGAGTTTTTACCGCAGGTTTATGTGGGAAACTTTATAGCCGCTTCCCAAGCTCAGCAACTTGGAATAGATGCTGTCCTCAACTTGGCTACGGAATTTAATTTAACTTTTCCATCTGATTGTAAAATTGTATCTAAAAAACTGGGAGTTTTAGATGGATCGCAACATCCTATCGGTGATGAAGTATTATTAGAAGCTGTTAACTGGATAGATGAACAAGTTAAGCATGGAAAAAAGAAGGTGTTAATCAATTGTAGAGCAGGTATTGGCAGGAGTGGCTCTGCGAGCATTGCCTATTGTTTCTACAAGCATCCTGATTGGAGTTACCAACAAACTCTAGATTACATTTGGAGCAAAAAGGCAGACATTTACTCTCATAAACATCTGCAAGAAAGTTTGGATCGCCTCTTTCCCAGGGGGAAAAAATAGCATAAAGTTTGTTAAATAACGTAAGTTGCTAATTGCTAATTGCTAATTGCTAATATAGGATTTTTACTGACCTTAGCCATTAGCCATTAGCCATTAGCCCCGCTTCGAGAGATAACTACCAACTTGAGTTAAATAGGTATGCTTCAGGCGGGTCGTATTAAGAATTTTTTGCCATATTTCCTGGCGTGGCGAATTTAGCGCGAAAAACGTTGAGAAGGTACTATCGCTCGCTTATTGTCATGCAGAACAGGTGGAACAGCGCGATACGCTTGCCTAAGGTCCTACCAGACTTTGCCAACAGTCGTTTGGACTCTGCGATCGCATCCCCAGTCTGGATATTAACCTTTTGCGCGACAGACTGTCCCAGCAGCAAGAGGCGGGATCTGACCAAAATGGGTGCGAAACCAACCCGGATATTTTTTTCACAACATAAAAAACTAAAATTATCCCAAATCATATGGAACTCGATTTACAACATTCGATGGAAGAAAACTCCTTGCCAGATTTAATCGTGCCAGGAACTGTAGCGGCGGGTGTTACCGACCAGTGTGGCGAGGCACTAGATATTTCGTTAAAGTCGCCCCTACTGGCGGAATTGATAGATCTCTACACCTACGATCAATTAGAAACAGCGTTTGCAGCTTGTTTGCAAAAGTTGGAAACCCTGACGGGTTACCAACAACCAACTGACGAGCAAATTCAACAATTAGAATCGAGTCTTGCTCAAATGCAGTCAGAATTGGTGCAGATGCGTCAGGCAATGGCTAAGGCTTTTACTGCTCAAAAGCATACCGAAAAACAGTATAACTTTGCTCAATCGATAGCTAATAACTGGGAAACGCGCGCTCAAATTGCCTTGCAAAAAGGCCATGAAAATTTAGCTAAAGAAGCTTTATACCGGCAGAAAGCGAACGCCAGTATTGCGGCTTCGCTGAGATTTAGTTTGGATTGGCAATTGCTTTTGTTAGATACGCTTAAACAAAACATCATTGAATTGGAAGTCAAACTTTCACAAATGAAAATCAAAAAAAAATTACTCGCGGCACTAATAAATGCCAAAGGTATTCAGCAAATTGAATCAGCATTGAAAGCGAGGTGGCAACAATTGGAAATCCTGACAAATTTCGACCTACCGAATTACGCACAAATTCAACGTTTGGAGTGGCTGATATCGCAAATGCAGTCAGATTTAGTTTATATCCGTGCCTGCACTACTCAAGCTACTACTGCTGAAAATAATACTCGAAAACAATTTTACTTAGCTCAATCTTTAGCCAACAACTGGCAACGACGCGCTCGGATATCCGCGCAAAATCGCGATGAAGCTCAAGTAAAAGAATGGTCTATCCGGCAAAAAGCCGATGCCGATAGTGCTGCTTGTCTAAAAATTATTTTGGATTTGCAAACTGCTCAAGTAGATCTACTCAAATATAACTTAAGTGCCCTGGAAATTACAATTTCTCAAGTGAAAACTGAGAAAGAGTTGCTCAAGGTATCTGCCTCGCTGCAAAATTCGATCGCTCGCGCCGACAATGGTAGCAATACTTCGCTGTAGGTAGTTCACGTGGGTTTGGCGCAATTTGTGTACCAATGGTTCACAAAATGGTAAAATAATTGGTAACTTGGAGCGAGGAAATAGCCATGAATGGCGCAAGTCCCGATGGTTTTTACGACCTTACTACCAACGCCGATAATTTTCAGTTAACGGTAGGATTTCTGGCTGGACTGCCATTGGGATTGCGTGGGTTGGAGGGAAGCGATCGCATCGTCGGATCTGCTGCGCCTGAAATTATCTACGGCAATCAAGGTAACGATACCTTAATGGGTGGAGCGGGAAACGATGCGCTATTTGGCGGTAAGAACGAAGATATCTTAATCGGAAACCAAGGTAGGGATCTTTTATTTGGCGACGATGGTGCGGATACTGTTTTCGGCGGTCAAGATGACGACTACCTTTCTGGTAACCAAGGCAACGATGTCCTTTCTGGAGATAAAGGAAACGACTCGTTGCGGGGTGGGAAAGGCGATGACTTGCTGACAGGTTTAGAGGGAAATGATATTTTAATCGGCGACTTTGGTAGGGATACTTTAATCGGCGGTGCTGGGGAAGATACCCTAGTATTGCGAACCGATACAGCTGTAAATGATGCCGCTAGTGCGGATATTATCCGCGAGTTTAATAATGGGTTGGATCGAATTGGACTGACTGGAGGATTAACCGCAGCGGATATTGCTTTAGAACCAGGTTCTCTCGGTCCCGGTATGGGAGATACGCTGATTAAAATTAGGGCATCGGGTGCAATTTTGGCTTGGGTTGAAGGAGTATTGCCAAATCAAATAGGAAGCGATCGCTTCATCTCTGTTGATACCTTACTCACCACCGAAGGCGATGCGGTTAACAACCTGCTATCTGCCATCCCTCTAGATAGCAGCATTGTGCGAACCGAAACCCTATCTTCCACCCCAATTAATATTTCTCTTGATTCATTACCCCCACCTTTCCAAACTCCCAGCGTTGCCAAACCCGCGCAAGTAATTCCGATTCCAGAAAACCCCGTTTTGCAAGTGCCAGCAGGTTTTCAAGTTAACGTTTTTGCCGCCGGATTAGACAAACCTCGCTGGTTAGCAACAACCCCCACTGGCGATGTATTAGTAACCGAAACGCCAGAAAATCGCATTCGCTTGCTGCGGGATACCAACGGGGATGGCGTCGCCGATATTCGGACTACTTTCGCCGCTCCAGAAAATGGGTTAAATTTACCGTTTGGCATGGCATTCGCAGGCGGCTATTTCTATCTTGGCAATACGAATGCTGTGGTGCGGTTTCCCTACAGCAACGGACAATTACAAATAACAGGAACGGGGGAAAAAATTGCCGACCTACCCAGCGGCGGACACTGGACGCGCAACCTCGCCGTTTCTCCAGATGGACAGAAATTATATGTCTCAATTGGGTCTTTATCTAATGTCGATCCAGAACCGGCACCGCGCGCTTCTGTAATTGTGATGAACCTGGACGGGTCGAATCGCCAAACTTTTGCTTCGGGGTTAAGAAACCCCACGGGAATCGATTTTAATCCGATTAGCGGGAAACTTTATACAGTCGTCAACGAACGGGATGGGTTAGGCGATGACTTGGTTCCAGACTTCCTCACAGGTTTAAGTTCGGGTGATTTTTATGGTTGGCCTTATACTTATCTTGCACCCAATAAACTCGATCCCCGTCGCACAGTTAACGGACAAAGCGAACGTCCGGATTTAGCAGCAACTACCAAAACGCCGGATGTATTGTTCCAAGCGCATTCAGCACCTTTGGGACTGCAATTTTATGACGGTCAAACTTTCCCGCAACAATATCGTAACGGTGCGTTTGTTGCGTTTCGAGGTTCTTGGAATCGGGATCGAGGAACGGGGTATAAAATTGCCTTTGCACCTTTTAGTGCCGATGGTCGTCCGTTAGGTAATTACCAAGATTTTCTGACGGGTTTTCTAGTAAATCCATCTGTCCCGACTACTTGGGCAAGACCTACAGGTTTGCAAACTTTATCTGATGGGAGTCTGCTATTAACCGATGATACTAATAACCGGATTTATCGGATTCAATATCGGGGTTGATTGGGGCGGATTTGATACCAAATTCTTTTTAAATAAACCGCGAAGACGCGTTAGCGTTCGCGCAGCGGCGCGGATGCGCAAGAGCGATTCAAGGGTAGCGAATTAGGACGCAAAGAAGAAGAGGAAGAAGATAAGGGGGGATCTGTAGCATTAAGGCAGAAAAATGATATTAGACCTCTCGATACAATAAACTCAATGGCAGGCAGGATGCCTACCCCACAAGAGTTATGGGAGAGGTGTTTTGTCAGTGAATGGGGATTGGCATTTTCATCTTTGCTCTACCCAGCGGCGAAACAGTTCTACAATGATGTGAATTCGCCCATCTGTTTCTCGCACCACATCGTGGCGCTGGAGATTTTTGATTGTGGCTTGCAAATTTTGGCAATTTGTGGTAAGGGAACCGGCGATCGCATCGAGAGTTAGACCTTGGGGATGGGGAGCGATCGCGCGTAGTATAGTCTGTTGTAGAGCAGCACCCCGCGCCGCCTGACCCCAAACGCCATCAAAGTAGTAGCGTCCGCGCTGGAAGAATTCGGGGTGATTGACGACAGCTGCCACATCTTCGACAGTGAAAACATGGTTGCGGGGGCGTCCTTGCTCAAAAACTTGGTCGTTGTAGCGGCGAACTAATTGGAAACCAACTAACTGAACTAGATAGGGTTGTCCAGCAGTTAAATCGTAAATTAGATCTAATGATTCGGGGGTGTAATCGAGGAGAAAGTCTGGATCTGGATTGGCTAAGATTTGACGAGTAGCTGCAGGATTTTGGCAACCGACGGGGATAGGGATAACGCTGGCGAAAAAGGGTTGAAAGTAATCTTGTCATTTCTTCTAAAGTATGCAAACCCGCGAAAGCAAAGGCGATTTTAGTACTCATTTGCACCAGTCCTCTGAGAAATCCCATAAAGTCTGGAGAGATTTTTCCGGTTTCGATTAGTTCTGCGATTTTCTCGAATTCGTCTAAGGCGATAATTAACCGACATTCTAGCTGTGTTTCGACCTGTTTTAAATAGCGTTCAAAAGTACGGTAGGGAAGGTTTAGCAAATTCTCATCGGGTGGGGGTGGCAGATTTACAGCAACAGAAATTTCATCGCTAATTGCCATTAACACTTCACCGACGCCTTGGGGGGTATCTCCTAAAAGCAGTAAGTTGACATAAGCGACTTTTACTCCTGCACCTAAACGGTTAGTAATGTTGAGCAGGATGGAAGTTTTGCCCATGCGTCGGTGTCCGTAGATTACTACAGATTGCAGCTGATGACTCATTATCCAGAGTTCTTCTAGCTGTCTGATTATGTCTTCTCGCCCGACAAAGAGATTGCCTACAACTGGGTCGCCTATGACCTAGGGATTAATAACAGGTTTGGTGATAGAAACTTCACCAACTTCACCAGCTACTTGCAACAGCGCATTTTGCCAAGTTTTAGCAATGTCTTCTATTAACTCTCGTTCTGCTTGCGGTAAAAAGTTGGCTGTATCTAAAATACTTTTTAGTTCGCCTTGGGCGCGGTTGAGAGCGAAGGAACGAGTAGAACGAGACGCGCTGCGCTGAACAAGTTGGATATCTTCAACAACTCGACATAAAGATGTAATAGCTTTCCAGGTAATTGGACGGAGAAGGGGTTCTTTTGGGAAAGCAGGCAATTGAATAGCAGCAACAGTCGCTAATTCTTTCGCAGCGTGAAAGGTTGCTAAAGTTTGGGCGAGGATGAACATTTCCTCACCGTATAGAAGAGAACGCACTACTGCAAAAGCTTCCATTGCTTTCGCTGGTTCTTTTTCATGCAGATACCAGAAACCAGCAGCAGTAGCACGGGCAGGAGTATCTAAGCGAATATCTGTTTTAAAACGAGCTTGAAGTTGTTCTTTCCAGCGACGAGGCAAGAAAAAGAACACAGGGGGGGAGAAGAAACCTTTTACAAACTTTGATTTGAGCGTTTCATTCAAAGAAGCAGAGGCAAAACGTACTAACTGCCAATCAAAAGCGCCCGACATTACGCCCGACATTACGCCCCACATCACGCCCCACATCACGCCCAACGCCACGCCCAACGCCACGCGAAACCAATTAATCGGAACCTGTATTTCCTGAAGAATTACACCCACAGCCACAGGTGTAAATACTGTCAACACTAACCCTTGAAAAAGCAACTGACGCTGGACTGCATTTTGACGCAGTAATTCCCATCCCTTGTCCCAATTCATTTCCCGTTCAGGTATATATCCACCCCCAAATCTGTCCACATACCACCGCAAAGCTTGGGGAAAGAAAAAGACCCAATACAACAATCGCAGGTAATCTAGCGGGTTCCATAATGACAGGGGTCGCTTCAGTTTTGGTGCTAAATCTAAGCGGGGAACCGGGCGGTGTTGGCTCATTTGATATCATGTTCCATTTTCACTCAGCTGCAAATCCCGCGAGGAAATAAACCCGCCCGCAAACTTATAGCGGTTTGCAAAGGTTTTGAAATACACTTATAACCATTTTCAGTCGAATCAATTGGAGGTAGGGAACAGCAATAATTTTTGTCGCTAAGGCCAAGGTTTTTCGCCTGCCGTGCCCGTACAATGTGGCGTTGCACCCATTTGGAAACCACTGTAATTTTTGGCTGCAAACGATCTCAGTCAGGCGCATAACCCGCCCGGAAATAAATTTCCCAGGCGAGTAGCCCAACCCCATAACCCGCCCGGAAATAAATTTCCCAGGCGAGTAGCCCAACCGCATAACCCGCCCGGAAATAAATTTCCCAGGCGAGTAGCCCAACCCCATAACCCGCCCGGAAATAAATTTCCCAGGCGAGTAGCCCAACCCCATAACCCGCCCGGAAATAAATTTCCGGGCTAATAGCTTAAGTCCATTGAAATGGACTAAAAATTCGTATTCAGTCCACAAAGCGTGGACTTTCGCTATTAGCCAGGGATTTTAATCCCTGGCGGTTGTCGTTATTAGCCAAAGATTTTAATCCCTCGCGGTTGTCATTATTAGCCAAAGATTTTAATCCCTCGCGGTTGTCGCTATTAGCCAAACATTTTAATCCCTCGCGGTTGTCGCTATTAGCCAAACATTTTAATCCCTGGCGGGTGGAAACGACAGATAAAGATGCTGCAAAATGCGATTTCATTGCCCACCTTTCAAATAACTATAATTTATAACACAACTGCATCAGTCGTCGGGGATGACCACCGCTTTCCTGCACTAGCTGGTTGATTTCTTCATCACTAAAACACACGGAAGTGTTAGCCAAACAAGCTGTAATAAAAGTGCGGATAGTGGTTTCGTTCCAAGGTTTTATCTCCTCCTCCAGACAAATGCCCGCAAGTGGAGATGTCTTGCCTTCATTTTGACTATCTTTAAACAGTTCGTCGAGGGGTTCGCTGGCAGCTAAAATTAATTTCAGCGGCGCATCGCTGCCTTCTGCTAAACCGCGCAGACGATCTCTGATTTGGCGCGTAAATCCGTTCCAGGTCAGTTTCCCCACATTGTCTAAAGCTAGCAGGATTCGATGGTATTTCAAAGCGCGGTTGAGCCTATTGCCTTGAGATTCGGCAATACCGATCTCGTGGCATAAAGTGCTGTAGAAGTCATCCGCATCATCAACTAAATTCAGGTCGAGAAAAACAGGCTGGCGCGGTGGGTAAAGGCGAGTTTCCGTCTGTTGGCAAATTGCCCATAGTAGGGAGGATTTGCCGATTCCTTCCTCGCCGATGAGGGCTACGCTACTCCCGCTGTTGAGGATTTCAAATATTCGGTCAATTTCTTGCTTGCGATCGCAGAACTGTTTCGGATCTTTTACGATTCCCCTTAGAGGAATGAAGGGATTGAGCGGTGGATTTTCGTAATTCGGCGGATTGGCGGGATTGTTCGCCGCTGCAAGTGGTGGGGGAGAAGGTATGATTTGGGCTGATGGCTGTTGATAGCGGTATTCAATTGGGAATTTAAAATTTTAATTTTGCACCTATTTCTCTGATGTATACCTCTGAATGAGAATTTTTAGCGCTAATTTCTGAATAATCCTGACCTGACCAACAACCCAGAAATATTTTTGTTTCTAATTCATTTAAAATTTCCTTGGTCTGTTGCTCGAAAAGAGAATTAATGAATTTTAATGCTTCTTCTGAGTTCATTGGTGGTCATGAAATTGGCAGAATAAATTTTACTGAGATCTTGCACCACTCGCCAATCGAGGCAGAGCCTCGTTCGCCAATCGAGGCAGAGCCTCGTTGGTATCGTTCCCAGGCAAGAGCCTGGGAACGAGATGGAACGAGATGGAATGCTTTAATAGTCCTCTTTCAGAGGACTTTAGCTATTAGCCAGGGGTTTAAACCCCTGGCGGGTGATGCACCCAGGGCGAGGTCTGAATCTTAGAAATTATCTTTGTATAATACTTTACCCTACAAACCAACATTATCCTACTTTCACCTACAAAAATTTCAGCATTTAAGGTTCCTACAAAAGCCAACCCACAGTACCTAACTCCCAAGTCACGATCGTTCTATCAACAAAACACACCGAGACGAGGAGTTAAGATCGTGATGAACCAATCTGCGAAAATTTACCAAGCTTCCGCCCAGCAATTGCCAGCAGATCGGTTACTTCGCTGCGAAATAGCGGCAGCAAAACCACAACAATTTATTTGTACAACCGAAGCTGTAACATCTGCCCAGCTTCCACTGTTAGATCCAAATGCATTATTGGAAGTGGGAGGTAGTACAGCGGCAATTATCTTATCGATTGCTTTTCTGATTCTGGCTTTGGCTGAATATAATCAGGTTTTTGTACCCGTGATGCTGCAAAAGGTAGAAGAAAAGCAAAGACTAAATAACCCACTGGAATAATTGGATGACAAGTCGCGGGCGGTGGGCGAAATTGTCGCCTTCATGCTTCCCGCGATCGCACAAACAAAAAAAGCCCCATTATCGGGGCAATTTCTTTTACAATTGGGTGACAAATTGAATTCAACTGTTAGCAGTTACCTTGGCACTATCGCTCGCGGGGTCAAAGATAATAGTGAAAGGGACATTTGGACACATCTGCCGAATTATCCGCAGATGATCTTCTGCATCGTTGCGGCGACGGAAGCGACATACAACTATCCGTTGCAAATTGGGCAGATGGCGAATAATACACCAAGGCGTCAATTGCTCTCTGTAACTCATGCACCCCTCCCTGTCGTTGAAAAACAAGGGAAAACGGGTGCAGCCGTCGAGAATGACTGCGGTGTTGGTATCATTGAATATGCCTCCAATTGTTTGGTGGATAACTGGTAATCGCCCTTCAGTTTCTGAGGCCGCAGGGCGATTACTTTTAGGACATTTATATTAAATGACTAATATCAGTCATATGTCAATGAGTATATGGGCTTAGTGCGTTTGCGGATTCGCGAGTTCGCTGAAGAGAGAGGTTGGACACTAAAAGAAGTTTCTGAGCGTTCAGGTGTTGTCTACAGCACTCTCAGAACCTATGCTCGTTCTCCTGGATTAGCAACTGTTGATGTGACAGCGCTACAAAAGCTGGCTCGCACGTTTGATGTGATGATAGAAGATTTAATAGAAGTAGTGGAAGAGTAAGCGATCGCACAGCTAATACCGTTTTCCCTTCAATCTGTCACAGATGCCCCTAAATCCCCCTCTCGGGGGAGTTTAACTTCTTCGGTTCCCCCCTCAAAAAGTGGGAGTTTAACTTCTTCGGTTCCCCCCTCAAAAAGTGGGAGTTTAACTTCTTCGGTTCCCCCCTCAAAAAGTGGGAGTTTAACTTCTTCGGTTCCCCCCAATGCATCGGGGGGTTAGGGGGGATCGGATCTGTGGTATCAAGAAGGGAAAATGATATAAATGATTAAAATTGCTGGTAGGGGCACGGCAAGAGAAAACCTTCGAGTTTTGGACAAAGTCTATTGATGCCGTGCCCCTACATTAAACAACCATCAAATCGGCGAGAATTTCCTGCGCTACTGTATTATCAATTCCCAAAGCTTGCTGAAGATTCGATATAAAATCTTCCTCCGCTTCAGGAATACTCCCATCGACTAAAACAACTTCAACTGCTGCTTCAAAAGCCGTTTCTACCCAATCTTCTGAAATCGATTCTACTGCCAAATTAAACAAAGCCTCGATGCCGTCGGTGTCGTAAATATCGGTGAATTTATCCACCATTGCTTGCATTTCTTCATCTGAATAATTCTCATACAGTTCTAGATTCGACAGAATATCGTTGAAGACTTCTATTTCCTCATCTGTGACTTCACCGTTGGCAAAGGTAGCAGCAAATACAATCGCTGCCACCGCTTCTTCTGGACTGAGAACTTTTTCGCTGTCGGTTTCAGTCTGCAATACTTCGTCACTGTTTCCCATGATGCTTTTCTACTCAACAGCGGTCTAATTTGCTGTATAATAAGATACAAATTACTGCTCGTTCAAACAGCGTTCGATGGTGGCTACGACGGACTGGGCGAGGGCGCGCAAATCGTAGCCGCCTTCTAAGCCAAACAGTATACGACGAGTTAACTGCAAGCAATAATCTGTAAACAGCCCGTAATCTTCGGGTTGCAGATTGATACTTGCTAGGGGATCGGCAGCATTGGCGTCGTACCCGGCGCTGACAATTAACAAATCGGGGCGAAATTTGGCTAAAAACGGCATTATTTGCGATTCAAATGCCTGTTGATACTCTGCAACTGCGCTGCCCGGTTTGATGGGAATATTTAACACGTTATCGTGCGCCCCTCGTTCCTGGGCGCCGCCGGTACCCGGATAGCAAGGAGATTGGTGCAGGGAACAGTAGGCAATTTGGGGATGATTTTCCACGATATCTTGAGTGCCGTTGCCGTGATGCACGTCCCAGTCTAAGATGGCAACGCGGGAGATGCCTGGTTGTTCTAGGGCGTAGTAAGCGGCGATCGCTGCATTAGAAAACAAACAAAATCCCATCCCTCGGACACTTTCAGCATGGTGTCCGGGCGGGCGCGCCAGCACAAACGCGGGGTTACCAGTAGCGACAACGCGATCGATTCCATCCAACCAAGCACTCACCGCCAACAAAGCGATCGCGTAACTGCGGGCAGAAATCGGCGTATCCCCATCCAAGTATCCGCCGCCAGAGGTAGCGATCGCTTCCACCAGTTCGACGTAGTTGGGCGAGTGAATTTTTTGCACCAGGGGTAGAGGCGATCGCGTCTCTACTGGCGTCGGTAACTCCCAGGATAATTTTTCCGCCCAAGGCACGGTTTTTAATGCCTCTACAATCGCCGTCAGACGTTCCGGTCGTTCTGGGTGAAAACGACCGGTATCGTGATACAGAAATTCATCCGAGTAAATAACTGGCACCATAGCTAATGGCTAATTGCTAATTGCTCATTGTAGCGATTACCCATTACTCTCGTTCCCAAGGCTCTGGCTGGGAATGCCATTACCAATGCCCAAATGTGATAGAATTTTAATGATATTTGCAATTTCTTTAAAGTCAAAGTCGCAAAATTAGCATCATCTTGAATTTTAGCGGCTTAAATCTCGCGATTTTGGAGTTTTTCACAGTATGACCACTTCCCAGGAGCGGATTATCCCCACAGATTTGGGGAATGAAATGTCCCGGTCTTACTTAGAGTACGCGATGAGCGTAATCGTAGGACGGGCACTACCAGATGCTAGGGATGGTCTAAAACCAGTGCATCGGCGCATACTTTACGCGATGCACGAATTAGGTTTAACTTCAGACCGCCCTTACAGGAAATGCGCCCGCGTGGTGGGGGAAGTGTTGGGGAAATATCACCCCCACGGGGATACGGCGGTGTACGATGCTTTGGTGCGGATGGCACAAGATTTTTCCATGCGATCGCCCCTAATTGACGGTCACGGTAACTTCGGTTCGGTGGATAACGACCCCCCCGCCGCAATGCGCTACACCGAGTGCCGTCTCAGCGCCCTGACAGGCGAGGCGTTGTTGCGGGATATTGAGTCGGAAACGGTTGATTTTGCCGATAATTTCGACGCTTCCCAGCAAGAACCCATAGTTTTACCCGCCCGCGTTCCCCAATTATTGCTCAACGGTTCCTCTGGTATCGCCGTGGGCATGGCAACCAACATCCCACCCCATAATTTGGGAGAATTAATTGACGGCTTGGTGGCACTGATCCACAATCCAGAAATTACCGATATCCAGCTAATGCGCTATATCCCCGGCCCAGATTTTCCTACAGGTGGAAAAATATTGGGAACCTCGGCAATCAAAGAAGCATACACCGGGGGACGCGGTTCGATTACAATGCGCGGCGTAGCGCAAATTGAGACAATCGAACACCGCGGGCGACCAGATCGGGAAGCAATCATCATCACCGAATTGCCTTACCAGACAAACAAGGCAGCGCTGATTGAAAGAATCGCCGAAATGGTGAACGATAAGAAACTCGAAGGCATCGCCGATATCCGGGATGAAAGCGATCGCGACGGAATGCGCGTCGTCATCGAACTCAAGCGCGACGCCTACCCCAAAGTAGTGCTAAATAACCTGTATAAACAAACACCAATACAAGCAAACTTTGGCGCGAACATGCTGGCGTTGGTGAACGGCGAACCCCAGCTAGTGTCGCTAAAACAATTCCTGAGCGTCTTCCTGGATTTTCGCATAGAGACGGTAACAAAGAGAACGCAGTACGAACTGCGGAAAGCCGAAGAACGGGATCATCTATTGCAAGGGTTATTAATCGCCCTGGTGAACTTAGATGAAATAGTCCACCTAATTCGCAACGCCGCCGACACGCCGACGGCGCGGCAAGAATTGATGGATAGATATGGACTTTCGGAAGTGCAAGCAGATGCAATATTGCAAATGCAACTGCGGCGTTTAACTGCATTAGAAGCAGAAAAAATTCGGCAAGAACACGAACAATTGCAAGCGCAGATAGCGGATTTGCAAGATATATTAGCGCGGCGCGATCGCATCCTAGAAATCATCGAAACCGAAGCGCAAGAACTGAAAACCAGATTTGCCACCCCCCGCCGCACCGAAATCGAACACGCCGAAGGAGAAATCGACGATACCGACTTAATTGCCAACGAAAAAGCCTTAATCTTAGTAACAGAACAAGGGTACATCAAGCGGATGCCCGTTAACACCTTCGAGGCGCAAAGTCGCGCTACGCGGGGTAAAGCGGCAACCAAAATGAAAGAAGACGATGGAGTAGAACATTTCCTCACTTGTTGCGACCACGATACCGTATTGTTATTTAGCGAAAAAGGCGTTGTTTACTGCCTGAGAGCATATCACATACCAGTCGGATCGCGAGTCAGTCGGGGAACCCCGATCGTGCAAATGCTGCCGATCCCCAGAGAAGAAAAAATCACATCCATCGTCGCGGTGAGCGAATTTACCAGCGAAGAATATTTGGTCATGCTAACCAAACGCGGTTACATCAAAAAGACCGAATTATCGGCATTTAGCAACATTCGCGCCAACGGATTAATAGCTATTTCCTTAGAAGAAGGCGACCAACTGCGGTGGGTACGTCGTGCGAGAGTAGAAGATAGCATCATCATCGGATCGCGTCAGGGCATGGCAATACATTTTAAAGCGGAACACGAACAATTGCGCCCGCTGGGACGTGCAACAAGAGGCGTCAAAGCAATGTCCCTGCGCGAAGGCGACGAACTGATTGGGATGGATATTCTGCCGAGTTCAATAGTAGCTAATTTAACTCCAGAAACAGAAGAAACAGAAATTAGCGAAGAAGAAACCGAACTGAGCAACACAGATAATAGCTTGTGCGTGCTAGTGATTACAATGGGAGGATTTGGTAAGCGAGTACCCGTGACGCAATTCCGGTTACAAAATCGGGCAGGAATGGGATTAGTTGCGATTAAATTCCGCAAGCAAAATGATAAATTAGCCGCCTTGCGAGTTGTCAACGACGATGATGAATTGATGATCGTCACCAATCGGGGCATAATCATTCGTCAAGTCGTGAATGCCATCTCCATGCAATCCCGGATGGCAACGGGAGTGCGAGTGCAACGCTTAGATGAAGACGATGCGATCGCAGCAGTCGCCCTAGTTCCTCCCACCAACGGCGACGAGGAAGAAAGCGAGTAAAAGTTCAGAGCAAATCTGCTCAGAATGTAGAGATGCAAAGTTTTGTGTCTCTACATATTCTTTTCGCTAATGTTCAGGTTAAAAGTATCAACCTGTTTTCTAAGATAAACGCTGAGTAGCAGTAGCAATGTAACCCAACTAATTAGCGTACCTGTCCGTTCTGTAGCAGTACCTCTATACCAAATCCTGATGTCATAAGTTCCTGGTGATAATCTCAACTGCATACGCCCATCTGTAGCAGCAAAGAGCAATGTTTCTTGACTCTGCGTGACCAGAGGAGGGGTAATCTGAATTCCCCAACCTGGATAGTAAAACGTCCTGATGTTCAGGACTACTGCTGTGGTAGCATTGAGCTTAAGCAGGCGTTGACCCTGATGCCAGTCTTGAATCGAAAATTTTCCATCTCCCTCAACAAACTCAACCAATTGATAGGGCTGTGGTGGTATTCTCGGAGAGTGTTTTCGAGGAGAAAGCCAATTCTTCGTTTGTACTGTAATGGGTAAATAATCCATCACATCACTTTGGAAAAACTGCAAGTCACGGTCAAGGTAGACAAATGTTCTACGACCTAACTCGAAGTAGTGGTAATCTCCCACTTTTCTATTTTTGATATTCTGTAAGGTTTCAGGCGGAATTGCTGCTCTATTGGTGACCAGATATTCGATTGCTTGTAGATTGGTCTGCTTAAAATCGATCAGATAAAGTTTGGCACTTTTGTATGTGAAGAACAAAACTGCGGTGCAAATAACAATTAGAGCAAATTGCTTCCTAGCTAGTGAAAACTTTTCTCTCAAACCTTCGAGGGTGTAGCTAAAAATATATGGTGTCAGAGAAGAAGTAAGCATCAAAAAACGCCAGGGAAACTGGATCTTCTTAAAAGTCGATATTTTTTCATACATGAATAGCGATACATCTGTCATCATAAAAACAGCAAATGCCACCATTATTATTTGCTGGTTGAGCAAAATATGCTTGGGATTTTTTGATCGCCAATGTCTTGTAAATAAGACAGCAATAATCAGAATTGCTAAATTCAGAAAAAATGTTCTAGAAAGGCTCTTTTCCCAATCTAGTTGCACCAGACTGAGACGAAAATTTAAGATCCCATTTAGAAAAAATTTATCAGTAATATTTTCTCTACCCGCTCCTTTTATCAGAGCGGCATCAACAAGAACGGGCAAAACAAAAAAAGCATCCAGAGCTATGGCTAAAAACAGTGGCGACAACAAAGACATCAAAGCTTGTTGCCATTTAATCTGACCCAAAGCGATTAAAATGATAACAGATAGCAAAAAAGATGATACAAAAATCACAGATGAAGGAAGATGGGCTAAAAATAGAGCCGCAAACCCCAAGGTTAGCAGTATTAAATGTTTGATATTGAAATTTATTACCACCTGATAAATGCCGAGAGTTAGCCAAGGAACTAGAGCTATGGCAAGGCTTTCAGGAAAAGCTCCGCGTTTGAATATATCAATTATTAGATAAGGGTTGAATATTCCTAAAAATATTGAGATACAGCTATATAAAGAGTTTTTATGAAATAATACTCTCGATAATTTTATGACTCCAATAGCATTTAAGACTAAGACAAGAATGATACCACCTTTGATTTGTTGACTTGGTGATAGGTGCAAAATAGCAAAAGGAAGAGAGAGCAATCTAAATAGGGGTGGATAAAACACAAATGATGGCGTTCCTAGTCCGCCAAAAGCTTCTTCAAACCACTTTGGATAAAGCCAACCCTCAAGTATTTGTTGATTCCAGTAATACCCCCAGATCAAATGCCAAAATCCATCGTGATTTGATATTACGTTATAGTTTAGAACAGCGATCGCCACTCCCAAAGTAACGATCGCTGCGATCGCAACATCTAAATAGTGAGTCAAGTTGAATCGAGGATTTATACTCATATTGCTACATTCCCTTAAACGAGCTGAATTGGTTCCTAAAATGCATCAAACCAGCAGGATTTTACCAGTATAAAACACGACTAACGATCGCGTCACCCTAATGAATACCAAAATTCCCTTAAGCGATCGCCACATCATTACGGTTGGAAATTTGATAATTATCTGCTATAATATATGCCTTACTAAACTCGTCTGTAACGGCTGCCATAGTTTTGCTAATTTTGGTAAAAATATTAAATAAACTTAATAAATAGAGTTGAACAGGCATCAAATTAATCAAGTAACGAATGGTATTGCGCTTGTGGATTGCCCTACTGGGCGGTATTTTGATGGGAATCACCCCTGCACCTGTAGGGGCATGGCCTTTAGCGTGGATTGCTTTAGCACCGCTGTGGGTGCAAATAATTAAAGCAGAAACCAAAAGAGAAAACTTGACACAAACAAAATATTCTAATTTTAATATGAAATTTTTAATTTTGAATGCTTTAGCGTGGGGAATAGGGTATCACGGCTTAGCCTTATCGTGGGTATTGGGACTGCACCCATTAACCTGGATGGGAATACCTTGGGTTGTGAGTGTAGCGATCGCACTACTCGCCCTAACATTATTCACCATCTGGGGAGCAACATTGGTAGTAACCTGGGCAATAACAACCAAAGCACTTTTCAACCTAATCCAAAACCCCCCCATTCGCATTTTAATTGGAACAACCATCTGGTGCGTTCTCGAATCAATTTGGAGTGCAGGACCATTATGGTGGACATCATTATCGTATACCCAAAGCCCCCACAACCTAGCCATATTACACCTCGGACAAATCTCAGGCCCAAACACAATTACAGCGGCAATAGTAGCAGTAAACGGCCTCCTAGCCCAAGCCTGGATCAACCGCCCAAAACAAACAGACCCTCCCAACTCTTCCTTCGCGTCCTTCGCGTCTCTGCGGTTCATTCATAAAGGTTATTTAGCCACTAGCGCCGGACTATTAATTAGTTTACACCTAATCGGATTTAGCCTATACAACCAACCCTTAAACGACCAACCTAGTACCGCAATAAAAATAGGAATTATTCAAGGAAACGTTCCCAACAGAATCAAATTCACCCCAGAAGGTCGTCGTAGCTCTTTAACAGGTTACACCAACGGTTATATAACCTTAGCCAAACAAGGAGTAGAAGCAATTTTAACCCCAGAAGGAGCATTATCATCGATTTGGACAGATCCACCTGCCACAAAAAACCCCCTTTACCAAGCAATTTTAGATAAAGGTATAGTTGCATGGATAGGCGCACATCGCCCCAGAGAAAGCAGTTACACAAACAGCTTATTTACCGTCACCGGAACAGGAGAAATCTTTAGCCGCTACGACAAAGTAAACCTAGTACCATTTGGCGAATACATCCCATTCGAGCAACTTTTAGGAGGATTCATCAACAGCATTTCAGCCATTGGTACTAGCCAAATAGCAGGAGAACCAACCCAATTATTTGATACCCCATTTGGTCGCGCAATTGTTGGCATTTGTTTTGACTCTGCATTTTCCAGACATTTCCAACGCCAAGCAGCAGCGGGGGGAGAATTTATCATCACTGCATCTAATAACGACCCATATAGCGCCGCGATGCAATTCCAACATCACGCACAGGATACCATGCGGGCAATTGAAACAAATCGATGGGCGGCGAGGGCAACAAATACAGGATATTCTGGGATTGTAGACCCGCATGGCAGAACTTTATGGATATCCGGACACAACACTTATGAAGTTCGCGCAGACACAATTTATCGCCGTCAAACCCAAACTTTATACCTGCGTTGGGGAGATTGGTTAACGTTGGTTTTATTAGGATTAGTTGCTGTAAGTATTTCCTGGGTAATAGGTAATAGGAAATGGAAAAAATAATTACCGGCAGCATGTCAATAATGCAAATCTACGCCGACACCCTGAAGGGTGCGGCTACAAAAACTAAGCCCGCCAGAGCGGGCTAAAGCTTTTAAAGCCTGCTAGAGCATGCAAAGTCTCGTGTAGCGACACCCTTTAGGGTGTCGGCTACTCCCATAATTACCAATTACCTACATTTCAACAGGGTGCTGACCGTAAAAAGGTATCGCTTCTGACCAATGAGGACGCAACCCTTTTTGCCAATCCAAATAAGCTAATTCTAATAATTCTAACACAGATGCACCCTGGTTGTTTTCAGCTTTAATCAATTGATAAGAATTAGGCCAAGTTTCCAAAGTTTTTTGCCAAACATCTGGCTTCATTACCTTGTCTGGCAATAGCTGAATTAAACCAGAATTATCTGAGGCAAATTGATAAATTGCTGTAAATATTTCACCGCGATGGGCGTTCAACTGTACTGCAATATCTTCTTGAACCTGGGGAGGCATAGCCTCCCTACTCTCGTTCCCAGGCTCCAGCCTGGGAACGAGATCAGAGAGGCTCTGCCTCAGTTGACGACTGGTGGAAGATCTCAGCCAAGCTACAGCCGCCAAAGTAGAAATAGCAAATAAAGGAATTTCCAACTGTTGCGCGAGAGTGCGAGCCGTTACAACGCCGATGCGCGTACCCGTGAAGCTTCCGGGGCCTTTTGCTACGGCGATAAATGCCAAATCTGCCCATGTTTGGGGTCGGATAAATTCGGCTAAATATTGATGCAAATGGGTGGAGAGTTCCCGACCTAAATCTTTGACTAAACAGCGGGAATCACCGGCAAAATTGCTGATGGCTAGACCTAATTCGGAACTGGTTGTATGAAGTGCAAGGCTGTATTTAGTCATGAGCGCGCTAGTCAAAATTTAACTTTGGGCTGGTAGTAGGCAATGTCAACGCCTACTAAAAAGGGTTCAACTCGCCCTTATTAACACGAAAAAACCGGATTTCTGGATTAGCAAATATTAGCACCTTGAGAGTGATTTATGAAAAAAAATTCGCTCCGCCGAAGGCGGAAGAAAGAAAAGAGAAAAGAAAAAAGAGTAAAGGGCAAAAGGGCAAAAGGGTAGAGAAGAAGAGTCCTCGCAAAAGAAACCAGAAACCCAGAAACCGAAATGGCGGAAACTAAGAAGCCGAAGACCAAGTCCCCGGAAACTAAGCAACCGCAACGCGAAAACCGCAATTCCTGACCCTAAGGCCCAGCGCGTCCCAGTTGCGGCTGGCACTGCGGCAAAAGACCGCATCGACGTACCACGAACCTCCACGCCGCACTCGGTTTTCAGATCCACCAGTTTCCCAGGAACTTCCGTCACAGGGTGCGCCGTTATAGTTATTGTGCCAGCGATCGCTACACCAGTTAGAGTCGATAGGAGCGTTACCACTCTTACCTCTCCTTCAAAACCGGACGTGAGACTTTCACCTCATCCGGCTCCTCAATAATTCCACCCTTGTCATGGGTGCGATTCAAAACAGGTTATC
>NZ_BLAY01000002.1 GCF_020521235.1 Microseira wollei NIES-4236
CAATCAACTCAACTCTGAAAGTAGGGTGCGTTAGCGACAGGGTAACGCACCCATCAATCAACTCAACTCTGAAAGTAGGGTGCGTTAGCGACAGGGTAACGCACCAATCAATCAACTCAACTCTGAAAGTAGTAACGCACCAATCAATCAACTCAACTCTGAAAGTAGTAACGCACCCATCAATCAACTCAACTCTGAAAGTAGTAACGCACCAATCAATCAACTCAACTCTGAAAGTAGGGTGCGTTAGCGACAGCGTAACGCACCAATCAATCAACTCAACTCTGAAAGTAGGGTGCGTTAGCGACAGGGTAACGCACCCATCAATCAACTCAACTCTGAAAGTAGGGTGCGTTAGCGACAGGGTAACGCACCCATCAATCAACTCAACTCTGAAAGTAGGGTGCGTTAGCGACAGGGTAACGCACCAATCAATCAACTCAACTCTGAATGTGGAATTCGAGGCGCATCCGCCCAATCA
Source organism: Microseira wollei NIES-4236 (assembly GCF_020521235.1). Classification (GTDB taxonomy): domain Bacteria; phylum Cyanobacteriota; class Cyanobacteriia; order Cyanobacteriales; family Aerosakkonemataceae; genus Microseira; species Microseira wollei. Next base: position 482 of record NZ_BLAY01000002.1, read on the forward strand.
AAATCTGAATTGGAAACAAACTTCACCCTTGCCTTACGCACCCGATTTTGGAAAACTCCCAGGGAATAGTAATAAACCTTTATTTCCTTGGATTTACCATCCTGCCTGCGGACTCGAACCGTTGGATTTTCTTCCCCCGATTGATTAACCGAAACCAAAAGCGATATGCACTCATATTTGGTTCTGTCAAACATTTCCAAAATATCGCCAACTCGGGGATCTATCCTGGGATCGCGTGGTGTCATAGCTAAAGCAGGTCTACTTGTAACTACACTCTTAATTTTAGACAAATCGATTTAATTATGAACGTTTTCCCCAATACAAATCCAGCACAAAATCCCCTGTTTCAAAACATCGAACAAACCAGGCGACAACGAAGTAAACTGCGCGATACCCATATCACCCTCGCCCACGGTAGCGGCGGTAAAGCGATGCGGGATTTAATCGACGATGTATTTGTAAATAGTTTAGATAATCCCATCCTTTCCCAACTCGAAGATTGGGCGAGTTTTGACCTAGCATCCTTAATCGCGCAAGGAGACAGACTCGCATTCACCACCGACTCTTATGTCGTCGATCCGCTATTTTTCCCAGGCGGCGACATCGGCACATTAGCAATTAACGGCACCGTCAACGATTTAGCAGTTAGCGGTGCAAAACCTCTCTACCTTTCCTGTAGCTTTATATTAGAAGAAGGACTACCAATAGAAACCCTGCGGCGGGTAGTGCAAAGCATGAAAACTGCCGCGATCGCTGCCGGAATTCAAATCGTTACAGGCGACACAAAAGTCGTGAATCGAGGTTCTGCCGATAAATTATTTATCAACACCGCTGGCATAGGAATAATTCGATCCGGCGTTACATGTTCCGCCCATAACATTCAACCAGGAGATGTAGTAATTCTGAACGGCGAACTAGGAAATCACGGCGCGGCTATATTAATTGCCCGTGGAGAATTAGCCCTCGAAACCGATATTGAAAGCGACTGTCAACCCTTAAATGGATTAGTTGAAACCATCCTCAACATTTGTCTTGAAATTCGCGCCATGCGGGATGCAACGCGAGGCGGATTAGCCACCGTTTTAAATGAATTTGCCCAAACTTCTAATGTAGGAATCCGTCTCCACGAACAATCTATCCCCATTCGCGAAGAAGTCAAAGGCGTTTGCGAAATATTAGGTTTAGATCCCCTATATCTAGCAAACGAAGGCAAATTAGTCTTAGTCGTAAAACCAGAACATGCCCAAACAGTTTTATCAGCAATGAAAACCCATCCCGCCGGAAAAGATGCCAGCATAATCGGCGAAGCAATTCCCTCACCGACTGGTGCTGTCTTATTAAAAACAACCTTCGGTGCAGAACGTATAATAGATATGCTAGTCGGCGATCAACTCCCAAGAATTTGCTAACCTCTTCCTCTTCTCTTCCTCTGCGCCCTCTGCGCCTGGAGCGGTTCATTAACTCTCTTCCCGGTAGAACATTATCTTCTTCTTCCTTCTTCTTCCTTCGTGTCCTTCGCGTCTTCGTGGTTCAATAATACTAATTCTTCCGGCGGGAAAAGAGTAATTATGGAAATCAAATAAAAGTAGCAAACAATACTTTATTCCCCGATTGCTTTTGGGACAATAATCCTAGAAACAAGGAATCAAAATGATGCAACAACTAAGCGAAACAACCTACCAGTGGCTGATAGAAAAAGGCTATAATCCTGCCGACTTAAATCAGCGGGGGGAAAACGGCGATACCCCATTGATGAAAGCGACGATAGAGGGAGCGATCGCCATCGTCCAAGACCTAATTAATGCAGGCGCAGACCTCGATATCAGAAACAACGACGGCAACAATGCCTTGTGGTTCGCTTGCTATAAAAACCATAGCGACTTGATTAAGCTTTTAATCGCTGCAAACATCAATATCGACAATCAAAACGATAACGGCGCAACCGCTATAATGTATGCTGCCTCAGCCGGAAAAACCGATGTTGTTAAGTTACTTCTTAAATACAAACCCAACCTAAAGTTGAAAAATTTAGACGACTTTAGCGCCCTCGATTTCGCCAGTACCCGAGAAGTATTCAAGGTGCTAAAAAATGCTGCAAGCTAAGATAGCCGGGAAAACCTACCACGACGCTACCAAGCACTCGTATTTATCAGTGCTGATAGACCCAAATTACGTAGATGCGTCCACCCAACCTTCTCCGTTTAAATGCTATCCAAAATTTTATAGGAGATTTACCCTTGATGTAAATAATCCGATTCATTCCTTTATCTGGTTAACCAGCGCCATTACCTTTGAAAAAATCTATAAAGATGGCCCCTATCAACTGCGCGTAAATCCCTCCGCAGGCGCTTTATATCCCACAGAAATTTACGTGCAAATTAGGGGAATCAAAGGCATCGTCGATGGCATCTATCATCTGGAAGTCGTCAGTCAATCTCTGACTCTAATCTACGAATTAATCGATGATGGAGTAGAGAGTTACATCTTTCCCAATCAAATTGTCAAAGGCTTCATATTTTTAGTCAGTTGCGTTTATTATCGCTCCAGTTGGAAATATCAAGACCGCAGCATTCGCTACTGTTTTTTAGATAGCGGACATCATCTCGGTGCGATTGAAGCTTCCGCCTACCTTCACGACAGAAACCTACAACTTATCTTTGATTTTGATAAAATTTCCCTCAATGCCGATTTGGGCTTTGAGAACAAGGAATTTATCACCGCTTGCGCCATTTCTGGGGAGGTTGTAGAAAAAAATATAAGGCGTTTAAGGCTCAAAGTTCCCTTTGTCAGCGGCACAGATTATTTTGAGCCAAATCAATTTATTGAAAATGGCTATAAACAAACCGCTGAGGCGAAAAGTTACCAACAGCCACTCGCATATCCTCAGTTTAACTTTGATAAAGATAAATTTTTCCAGACAATTTGGAATCGGCGGTCAATTCGGCGATTTAAAAAACAGTCGATTTCCCAAGAAAGTTATTGGACTATCCTAAAACAAGTTGAACAACCAATCCCCACAGAGAGTTTTGAGGAGATAGAAATCTACTCGGTTATCAATCGAGTAGAAGGAATGGAAACGGGTTTGTATAAAGGCAACCATTTGATTAAATCGGGGGATTTCAGCCAAAAAGCCGGTTACTTATGCGTCAACCAAGCCATCGGTAGAGATAGCGCCGCAACGCTGTTTTTTGTCTCGAATTATAGAAACTATCAAAATGCCGTACAATTGGCAGGTTTCTTAGGGCAAAGAATTTATCTGTTTAGCAACTATCTGGGAATTGAATGCAGCGGCATAGGCGCTTATTACGACGATGAAACCCAAGAATTCTTAGGAACAGACAAAGACATTCTGTATGTCATGGCAATTGGAATCTAACTCAAACGGGACTTATGCAACAACACTAAATATGGTGCTATGGTGCCGTACTCTGCTGGCTAACGCACCCTACATATAGGTGCCGTACTCTGCTGGCTAACGCACCCTACATATAGAAAATTTGCCTAAGTCTTGTCAAAACCTCCACCCCAATTAGCAATTAGCAATTAGCAATTAGCAATTAGCAATTAACTATGCACGAATTAGGAATCACTCAAAATATCGTCGCCATTGTAGCTGAACATGCCAAAGGCACAAAAGTGCAGCGAGTTACATTAGAAATCGGCAAACTGACAGCGATTATGCCGGATGCCATCCGTTTTTGTTTCGATGTCTGCTGCCAAGGTACAATTATAGAAGGAGCCGAATTAGAAATTATCGAAATTCCAGGCTTAGCAATATGTCGCCGCTGCGGTGGGGAAGTTCCCCTAGAACAGCCTTTTGGCATTTGTGGGTGTGGGAGTGCGGACTTAAAAATAATAGCGGGTGAAGAACTGAAAATAAAAGAAATGGAGATAGAAGAATTATGTGTGTAACCTGCGGTTGTTCTGATGATGCTGAAACCAAAATTACCAATCCCGAAACGGGTGAAGTAGTTGCTATCAATTCAAACCTACACCATCATACTCATACTCATACCTTGGCGGATGGAACTGCGATTACCCATTCCCACAGTCACGCCTCTAGTCATTCTCACAGTCACGAACATCACAGCGATCGCGCCACCGAAGTCGCCCAAATTCACGCCAAAATGCACGGGAATACCGTTACCCTGGAAGAGAATATTTTGGCGAAAAATGACTTAATTGCAGCGCAAAATCGGGGATGGTTCAAAGGGAGAAATATCCTGGCATTAAATTTAGTCAGTTCTCCAGGTTCCGGGAAAACTACCTTATTAACTCGCACCATTAATGACTTAAAAGAAAAATTTCCGATTTACGTGATTGAGGGAGATCAAGAAACCTCTAACGATGCCAAGAAAATCCAAGAAACCGGGTGTAAAGTCGTTCAAATCAATACGGGAACCGGCTGCCATTTAGAAGCCGCAATGGTAGAACGGGGTTTGCAACAACTCAATCCACCGTTGAATTCAATTGTGATGATTGAAAATGTGGGAAATTTGGTTTGTCCGGCGTTATTCGATTTAGGAGAAAAGGCAAAAGTTGCCATTCTTTCTGTTACCGAAGGAGAAGATAAACCGATTAAGTATCCGCATATGTTCCGCGCCAGTGAGGTGATGATTATTACTAAAATAGACCTGCTACCTTACGTGCAATTTGATGTAAATCTAGCAATTGAATATGCCAAGCAGGTCAATCCCAAGATGCAGATATTCCAAGTTTCTGCAACCACTGGCGTTGGGTTAGAAAGTTGGTATGAATGGATTGCTGTAAATCTGCCGAGTTTAGCTGTGCAAATCTGAGCAACCTATCATATCAAATCCGGTTGCATCGGAATGATCGGCCTTTCTTGGTAATTGCTAATTGCCAGCTTGCTAATTGCCAGAAAAGCCCCTACAGGTCGTAATTCCTTAGCAACGGTCAACGATATCACCTTTGTTTCTTGCTGCGATCTGATTTTTCCGAGAAACCCGGTTTCTTTACGATTTGTGGATCTGAGATTTTGCAGCAGTAATCAGCCGAGGCAGAACCTCTAGGTTTTCGTTCCCAGGCTGCAGCCTGGGAACGAGTGGAAACATCTAAAGGATGTCCCAAACTATGCGGTAGTAACCGCTATTTTCACCTTTGGGATTGTCGATGTGAAATACTACCAAGTCAGGACGACCGTTACCATTGATATCTGCGATCGCAATGTCTCCTTCCTGGTTCTCCCAGCCGAACCATCCGGGGATCGGCTTGACATCATTCCACTGACCTGTGACATTACCTTTTGAGTCTAAAGGCTGACTGATGCGGTAGTAGCCAGTATTGTCACCCTTGGGATTGTCGATGTGAAACACAACTAATCTGGCACGACCGCTAACATTTGCGATCGCAATTCCAGCGCCTTGATTTTCCCAGCCAAACCATTTTGGCACTTGTTTCACATCGCTCCAACCACCAGTTGCATTACCGTTAGCATCTAAGTTCCAACCAATGCGATAGTAGCCGCGATTTTCCCCCCTTGGATTGTCGATATGGAAAACAATTAAATCTGGACGACCGTTACCGTTGATGTCTGCGATCGCAATTCCAGCGCCTTGATTTTCTGCACCAAACCATCCTGGAACCGGCTTCACATCACTCCAGCTAGTTACATTGCCGTTACTATCTAAGTTCCAGCCAATGCGATAGTAGGCGCGATTTTCCCCGCTAGGATTGTCGAGATGCAAGACAATTAAATCTGGACGACCGTTACCGTTGATGTCTGCGATCGCAATTCCAGCGCCTTGATTTTCTGCACCAAACCATCCGGGAACCTGTTTTATATCACTCCAGCCACCCGTCACGTTGCCTTTGGTATCTACATTCCAGCCAATGCGATAGTAGGCGCGATTTTCCCCGCTAGGATTGTCGATGTGAAAAACAATTAAATCTGGACGACCGTTACCATTAAGGTCTGCGATCGCCATCCCAGCGCCTTGATTTTCTGCGCCAAACCAACCGGGAATCCGCTTAATATCCGTCGTAGGAACCTTCACCCCACGCACAGTCCAAAAGGGGAATTCGGTGTCAATTCCGGCTTCGCCATAGGCAATCTTAAAAAAGCCATTATCTCCCCACTCAGTTCCCCAAGAGTTTTTGCATATCCAGCATTGTTCTGCTTCTGAATAACCGATCACTTCAACGCAGTGAAGACCTTGATCTTCGCCGGTAACGTGTTTGTAAATGCCGCTGCCATAGGAATAGAAATCTTCATAGACGTGAAGTACAGCACTAACTGGCCCGACATTAGTCAGCCAGTTCTTGCGTTCTACCATATTATTGACGCTGCTCGATTCTGTAATTTTCACAGCGCGAGCATCTCGATTTTTACCAACAATGCACGCAGGATTGCCTGAAGTAAAAGCACTACTATAAGGGAAACAATCTTCATCTGGCGCGCCGCGAGTTATGAGCGCATTGTAAGCCTCATGAGGCCACCAACCGTCACAATTTGCACCGTGATCCGAGCAGAAATGAAGATCTGCTTCCGACAAATCGAGCTTTTGTCCTAGTTCGATCGATGCCATTGATTCAACAGTTGATACCGTACAAAAAGATACGCAGGAACCACAGCTTCCTTGGTCTTTCACTGGACTGATGTGGTTGCCGTTGCGATCGCGCCAATCGATTGCCGGTGCAAAGTTAGCTACCACAGATCTGGCGCGGGGAACCATCGCCGCCGCCAAATCCGCTCTATCAACCACAACCCCTAAAAGTCGTCGCTTTTGAGTGCTAGTAAGCAAAGTCTGGGGAGTTTCTTTTGCTACCCAACTGGCATCAGAACCCTGAATACTAGAATTTATTTCGTCAAATGAAGTCATTGATTACCTCTTGGCGTTTAATCGTTTTGAATTTTTCCGCTCGTTAAGCTTTAATATCAACTTCCAGCGTATGTTCCGCAACAGGGGGTTGATTTTTTTCCCAAGGTCGCCGCTGCATAAAGCGAATTGTCAGGTGTCCCGTCGCGAGTCCCCGCAGGATAAATACTTGATCCATGCTGGAACCAACAGCTGGAAATTCGCTACTTTTTGCTGTTGTCTGCGATATATCAATTAAGTTGCTGTCCCAGGCGATATCATAAGTCCACAGATATCCTGCTGCTCCTAACCCTGGTAATCTGAGCGTGTAGGTTTCACCAACTTTGAGATCGATTTTTGCTGGTAATTCCATTGCTAACTGCTCCTGAAAACAGAACTAGCGGCGCGATTATCCTGCGGACTGAGCGAACGCATTTGCACACAGCCATCTCGGTTCGCTTATCTCTAATGATCGGATATGCGCTCTTGTTATGGCAGTACCCTCATGGGTACTTCCACCCAGAGGTAGCGGCTCAAGACGCACCCAGTCATTAGCAGGTTACCACGATTATCAGGTTTCTTTTTTGCGATCGCTTCACTTTTATTTTCAGTAAATTTACTTACTTGTTGCTCTGTAAATAACATAAAACTTTATCATGCTTTCATGAATTTAGTATGTTCATTTGATGAAGTTGAGATCCTGATAATTCAGTGTGATACATACATAAGTAAGGGAAATTACTATCCGTATTTTCCCAGGTAACGATCCGATTCTCGTGCCTCGCACCCAGGTTTCGGGTTGCAAGCAGACACAAGAGTAACAATATCGCCGAGTGAAATTTCCCCATCCATAAAGCAAAAACTTGACTAGAGCAAGAGGTACAATACCATGTCTAAAATCTGGCAAAAATTAACAGCGTTAACTACTGGTGCATTTCTTAGCTGGCTCGCCATAGAAGCTAACCCAGCACAAGCTGCCTTATTCCATTTTTTCAGCGAGGGACAAGGACGGCTGTTTGGAGATCTGTATTTTAATGACGCGACTTCCGGCTTGACGGGAATTGGTACCGAAGAAGCTAGCTTATCGCAATTAAACGCTACTTTTGGATTTTATTTTGAAACAAACAGTACTTTACCTTATGGGCGTACTTTAAGTTGGGGTAATCCCGATTTACTCAGTTCTCCAGTTTTTAGTTTTGAATCGGGTTCCTTGGTAGGAGTGAACTTAGCTTTAGCACCTAAAGAGGTTACTTGGAGAAATCCTGGACAAGGCGGCGGCTTATGGGTCGAGACAAATGAAGTTTTTCTCCAGGATGCTACCTACAGGGTCAAGCGATCGCTCGTAATTAAGGGAGCCTATGACCTTACTTGCCCTCCTTTTATTTATGTTCCTTACCCTCCTTATTCTTTACCTAATCCTAATTGTGGCTCCAGGGACTATCCAGGACCCACCTATGAAACGACAGGTCGAATCAATTTCGTTACCCGAGTACCGTTTCAAAGACCAACGAGCGTTCCAGAACCCGCCAGCGTAGTCGGTTTATCCTTATTAGGTTTGGCCTTTCTTTTGAAGCAAAAAACCGCCTCATCTCAAGGCTAAAAAATGCAGTTTTCCACCAGGATCATAATTTGAAATAGCAGGTACACTCCAATGACTAAAATCTGGCAAAAATTAGCCGCCGCAACCGCTGGTGCAATTCTAAGTTTTGCCGCCTTGGAAGCTAACCCCGCACAAGCTGCCGTATTCAATTTTTTCAGCGAGGGACAAGGACGGCTGTTTGGAGATCTGGTTTTTAATGACGCGACTTCAGGCTTGACGGGAATTGGAAGCGAGGAGGCTAGCCTATCGCAGTTAAAGGGGATTTTTGGTTTTTCTTATGAAATTAGCAGTTTACCACCCAATATACCCAAGTTACAGTGGGGTGAACCCGCCGATATACTCAGTACTCCAATTTTTAGTTTTGAATCGGGAAATTTGGTAGGAATGAACTTCGACCTAGCACCTAAAAAGGTTACTTGGGTTCATCCTAGAGGTATTGCCGCATGGATCGATACAGGTAAACTTTTTATTCAGGGTTCGACCTACAGGGTCAAGCAATCGCAGGTAACTAGGCAGGTCACTTACCGGCCATTTTGCGAAAGTTCTAGTTACCCTTGGCCTTGTGGAACGGTAGTTGATGTTCCAAGCGGATCAACAGAATCTACAGGTCAAATCAATTTCGTTACCCGAGTACCGTTTAAACGACCAACGAGCGTTCCAGAACCTGGTAGCGTAGTCGGTTTATCCTTATTAGGTTTGGCGTTTCTTTTGAAGCAAAAAACCGCCTCATCTCAAGGCTAAAAAATGCAGTTTTCCACCCCGATCATAATTTGAAATAGCAGGTACACTCCAATGACTAAAATATTGCAAAAATTAGCTGCCGCAACAGCTGGTACAATTCTGAGCTTTGCCGCTATAGAAGCTAACCCCGCACAAGCTGCCTTGTTCAACTTTTCTTTTGATAGGTCTGGTTCTTTTAGCAGCTATGGGCAAGGATTTCTGTATTTTAATGACGCGACTTCAGGCTTGACAGGAATTGGTCGCGAGGAAGCTAGCTTATCCCAATTAAATGGGAGTTTTTTCTTTGAGTACGTAAACCAGCGGAGTTTGGTCGTACCTCAATTGGTTAATTTCACCTCTAGCAATTTACTTGCTCCTCCGGTTTTCACTTTTGAGTCGGGTTCGTTGATAGGAATGAACTTAAATTTAGCACCCAAGACCAATATTTGGGTACATCCTAGAGGCTACGGTTTTACCCGCGTAGATAAACTTTTTGTAACTGGTGCTAACTTTAGGGAAACCCAAGCCGAGAGTACCCTTTCTCTTCTCTGTGTTCCATTTGCTCCTTTTGGTTACTATAACCCCGATTGTACACTTGTGCCGATTACTCTAACCTCAGAATCTTCAGGTCAAATCAATTTCGTTACCCGAGTACCGTTTCAAAGACCAACGAGCGTTCCAGAACCCGCCAGCCTAGTCGGTTTATCCTTATTAGGTCTGGCCTTTCTTTTGAAGCAAAAAACCGCCTCATCTCAAGGCTAAAAAATTAGGACTGTCGCAATTAACCAATAAACTGCGACAGTCATAGTTGAATAAAATCTAGTCTGTTTATCCCTATTAGGGTTAGGCTTTCTTGTGCAGAAAAAGAAACTATCCTCGATTAAATAAGGCATTTTCAAACCCTGGCAATCTCGAAACCCAAAAAAACAAGTAGTAGGGCAAGAATTCCTCACCCTACTACCAAATTACCAACTATCCATTACCAACCAAACTTACAATTTCGCCCCGCATTCCGGACAGAATTTGTGATTGGGCGCATTCTTAGCACCGCAGCTGCTACAAGTCACCTCTGTTACTTCTTCTAGCTGTTTGCGTTGCGGCAAACCAATCATTTGACCGTTGCTCTTACCGGGGGCGACCATCGGGTAACAGTTTTCATCTTTCCTGACGCGCACATCCAGCAGGACGGCACCCTTATGGGCTAGCATTTGGGCGATCGCATCCGATAATTCTTCCCGTCGCGTCACCACTATCCCCTTCAGACCATACGCCTCTGTCAGCTTCACAATGTCCGGCATTCCCTGTTCCATATTGGAAGCTTCGTAACGCGCCTCGTAGAACGTTTGCTGCCACTGGCGCACCATTCCCTGCCAGCCATTATTGATAATCACAGTCTTGACATCAATGCCGTATTGTGCTAATGTACCCAATTCCTGAATGTTCATCTGGATGCTGGCATCCCCGGCAACGCAGATCACCTGTTCGTTCGGCAGCGCAACTTTAGCGCCCATTGCCGCTGGCATCCCAAAACCCATCGTGCCTAACCCAGCACTGGAAATCCACCGCCGGGGGCCGTTTTTGAGGAATTGCGCCGCCCACATTTGGTGCTGACCCACATCCGTCGTGTAGTAGGCATCGGGTGCCTGACGCCCCAACTCCACAATTACCTCTTGGGGAGACAGCATCTCTTCATACTGAGGCACCACCAAGGGATAATCTTGCTTCCAGCCATTAATCCGTTCTAGCCAAGGTTGGGTTTGGTGCGGTTCGTCCGGTCGGATATCCGCTTCCTCGCACCGCCGCAGCATATCTGCCAACACCAGACGCACATCCCCCACAATTGGCACTTCTGGGGCGCGGTTTTTCCCGACTTCGGCGGGGTCGATATCGATGTGAATGACTTGGGCGCGGGAGGCAAACTCGTCCAACTTGCCCGTCACGCGGTCATCGAAGCGCGCCCCCACGGCAATTAGCAAGTCGCATTCGGTGACGGCAAAATTCGCATATGCCGTGCCGTGCATTCCCAACATCCCCAAAGACAGCGGGTGATTCTCGTCAAACGATCCCTTGCCCATCAGAGTTGTCGTTACCGGGAGTTGGAATCGTTCTGCCAGTTCTTTAATTTCCTGGTGGGCGCCTGATGCGATCGCTCCCCCACCCACGTATAGTAAAGGCTGTTTGGCTTTCCGAATCAAATTCAACGCTTGCTGCAACTGGCGGGGATTGCCCTTCACCGTCGGACGATACCCCGGAATTTTCACCGTTCCCGGTTCCACTGGCACGTAGTCGAATTGTTCCAAACCTACATCCTTAGGTACGTCGATCAACACCGGACCCGGACGCCCCGTACTGGCGATATGGAACGCTTCTGCCACAATTCGCGCCATATCCTGGGGATCGCGCACCACATAGGAGTGCTTCACAATCGGCAGCGTGATGCCGTAGATATCGATTTCCTGAAACGCATCCGTACCAATCGCCGCACGGGATACCTGTCCGGTAACCACTACCAATGGAATCGAGTCCATTTGCGCGGTGGCAATTCCCGTCACCAAGTTCGTTGCTCCTGGCCCCGACGTGCCAAAACACACCGCCACTTCCCCAGTTGCACGGGCATAACCATCGGCTGCATGGGCTGCTCCCTGCTCGTGCCTGACGAGGATGTGTTGAATTTCACCTCTTGATTCAAAGCGGTACAGTTCGTCGTAAATTGGCAGAATCGCACCGCCTGGGTAACCAAAAATATGTTTCACCCCATGACGCTTGAGACTGTCAATCAGGGCAAAAGCACCCGTCGCGCGCACCGCACTCCCAGCGGGGGTAATGCCACCAGGGGTCGTCGTCACGATGGGATTATTGATACTACTGGATTTTTGAGAAACGCTGTGGGAAGTCACGGGCATACCTCAGTTAATAACGTCTAATTTTGCTATTGTGAACTACCCACACTCACCTATCGGTACAGTGTGGGCTTCTAACATCAACGGGGAATGCAACAGAACAGACTTGCGTCCACCCTTTTGTCTTACTTCCCCGACCTTAGCAGAGACGGCTGTTCCATCCGCCTTTAGCATTCTGATGCCCTCTGCTCTGATATTGGTTGCAGCGTTGCCATCCCTATCGCGATCAGTGCCACAGTTAGGGCAAGTCCATTCCCTAACATCTAATGGCAATTCGTCAATCTGGTAATAGCAACTAGAGCCAAGCTTAGAACTGGGGAACCATCGGTCAACTTCCAATAATAAGCCACCTTTCTTCTCCAGTTTGTAGGCTAGAAAGTTGGTGAAGGTTCCCCATCCTGCATCAGAGATAGCATGAGCTAGATTGTGATTGCGAACCATGCCTTTGACATGTAGACTTTCTACTACGACAACTTGGTTCTCGTTGACGAGCTTTCTGGAAAGCTTATGTAGAAAATCCGACCTTGAGTTGCTAACCCGTTCGTATACTCTAGCTACAACTATTCGGTACTTGGATCTTGAATTACTCCCTTTTTGCTTTCTGGCTAATTTCTGCTGTTTTCGTTTGAGATTTTTCTCATGCTTGGCTAGGTGTTTGGGATTGTCGTATTTAGACACCTTACTGCCATTGCTGACAACAGCAAAATGCTTCAATCCCAAATCAACGCCAACCACATTGCCTTCACTTGCTGCTTGAGGATTATCCCCTACAATTTCATTCAATATGGATGCGTAATACTTACCATAATAGCTTTTGCTAACCGTCACCTTCTTAATTGTTCCCTCAATCGGTCTGTGTATTTTGGCTTTCACCGTGCCTATTTTTCCTGGCAATTTGATCCCCCCTCGGGAACCCCCCTTATTATGGGGGGACGGGGGGATCAAATTGACGTTTTGAGGATATTGAATCGACTGCTTACGATGCTTGGATTTAAACCTTGGAAATCTCCCACGACCCTCAAAGAAGTTTTTGTAAGCAGTCGTCAGATTAAGGGTAACAGCTTGCAAAAGGCTGTAACATTCAGCAAGCCAAGCAGTCTGAGCGTCCTTTTTCAGCTTTGGAAGGAGTGCATTTAGTGCCTTTCGCCCCAATCCCTTACCTGTTTCTTTGTAGCACTCAATCGATTGTGAAAGCGCATAATTCCACCACCATCTAGCGCCACCAAAATGTTGCGCGAGTAGAATTTCTGGCTCTGGTGTTGGATATAAACGAAATTTGACAGCTTTGTGCAGCACTCAATATCACCTCCTTGCGCTTTATCTTAACACCTACTACTGTTAGGGTTAAATACTGCCTGCCAAAATGGCTAATTTTACCGGCACCCTTCCAAATAAAATTAGCAAACGCAGCGAGTGTGGTCTTGGGGGAAACCCCCATCAACATCTCCCGTGGATGTCCATGTATCCCACGCCGGACTTGGGACTTATAGCCTCCAAGAGACGGTAGCACCGCAAGTTAAATGTGTGGCTTATGATACATTATGTTTGCATCTCTTTATCTTTCTTGACGCGATTTTTAACTAACATCGATCGGGCATCGGGTAAGCGCGATTGGTGCAGTCACGATGGGGACGCGATCGCGAAAAAGACCTTAGCAACAAGTTAGCGACTGTGGCATATGTTCGTTGCTGTTTATTGACTTTATGCCAACTGATGGGAAATTGGGATCGGACTGCCTTCGTTTGGGGCTACCAACTCCTTTTAAATCAAATCCGTTGGTGAAGACCTACGCTTCGCGCGTTGCAGATGGCGATATATCTTCATTCTGCGGCAAATCTCGGTAAGATCCCCTATAGCAAGGAAATCTCTTTATAATTCTAGATTGCGTCTTGCAGCACGTTGCGCGTATTATACCAAGCCCAGAAGCCTACTAAACTTACCAAAAGGCTCATACCTATCAGTACAACTTGCAGGCCAAACTGAACTGTGAGGGGTCCGGCGATCGCTAATGGCAAGGTCAAGGCAATATTCACCACATTGTTTTGAAACCCAAACACCTTACCCCGCATCGATTCTGGCGTTTGTCGCTGAATCAGCGTTTGCATCGGCACGCCGACAAATGCAGCACCCACACCCAAGAATACACTGAGGGCTAAACCCAACCATAGGCGATTGGCATAGGTGAAGACACCTAAAACAAACGCCATACTCAAAAAACCGATTAACGGCAAAGGTTTGTGCTGGAAGCTAGCGCCCCAAGTTCCCCCCAACAATGCTGCCCCCAACACCATCCCAACCCCGGCGGCGGCGAGCAGAAACCCAAATTGAGTCCCTTTGAGACCAATTTCTTCTGCCATATTAATCGCCAGCACGGTTAACGCCGCAAACACTGAATACAAAATCGTTAACTGCACCATCGCATTGCTGACCAAACGATCTTTTCTCAAATATCGCAACCCCGCCTTAAAATCGCTCCAAGGGTTGAGTCCCACTTCCGACCCTTGCATTATTTTTTCTCTCAAGGGAATCAGATAAATTACCCAAGCTGACGACAGATATAACGCGCCGACGGCAATTTCCGGCCCAAATGACCCGCCAAAGGTTTTAGCCAAGGTTAACAGGGGTTCCCCAATCGCAAAACCCACAATCAAAGAACCCATCATGGTGGTGGTAAAAAGGGCATTGGCGGACATTAACCCCTGGCGGGAAACGAGTAAAGGAATCGCCGCCTGTTCCGCCGGGGCGAAAAATTGCGTCAAAATCGATTCTAAAAACGCCACGACCAACAAAACGGTAAACTGTTTAGGCAGAAGCGGGATAGCAATTACTAACAACTCCCGCAGCACGTTAGTAATCCACATAATTTGCCGCTTGTCGAAGCGGTCAACAAAAATCCCCGCCGCCGAACCTAATAAAACCGCTGGTAGGGTATTGGCGACCATGATCAGCGAGTTCAGCAGCGCATTGGGCGATTCGGCATTTTTCATCGCCTGAGAGTTAGCCAGCCAAGCGGGGAGTCCTTCTTGATACGCTGGTTGTGCCACCAAGCTAATCAGCAACACCAAAAACACCTTATCCGCTATCTGGGACAAGATCTGTCCACTCCACAGCTTCATGAAGGGTCGATTCTCAAACAAGGCGCGAAACCCACTACCAGAAGCAGCGGCAGGGTCAGTTGGAAACATAGATGACTAAGGGTAAGGCTCGAAAGCGAAGGCTTAACTTCCTTAATTTATATCCAACCTTCGCCTCTAACAGCATAGTTAAAAACTGGGTAGGTGTGGATGCAAAAGCTTCGCTTCCCTTGCTGTCACATATAGCTAGGGGCTAGGGGCTAGGGGCTAGGGGCTAGGGGCTAGGGGCTAGGGGATCTTGGCAATGGGGTTGAAGGGCGTAGAATCTTGGGTGTAAGGAATTAAGAACGTTTATTACAATGGGGTTGCTATACAGAACTTACCCACGACGATCCTAGAAACCCGGTTTCTGGGTAGGGACACGGCATCCGAAATATTATTTACAAGCGAACATTTTGGCATTGCCGTGTCCCTGCAACATCCGAAATATTATTTACAAGCGAACATTTTGGCATTGCCGTGTCCCTGCAACATTCCCAACGATGTTTCTCGCGCCACCCGGAATATGAGCTATCGGATAAACATTTAGGACGCGCTGGTAGTGCAGAGCATATCACAGCGGTAGTCCAAGTTTTAAGAATTACTCTCTCTTGATTAACTTGAGCGCACGATTCATTCTTTAACTAACAGTTTGCTTGACTTATATTATGACGTTGAAAGTGTGATTATAGCAGTTTGTGATATGATGTCCGCCTAATTACCCTTAATAAAAATCTCAGAGATCTCCCTTGTCACCGTGTCAGGAGCGTCATTCCTAACTATGGGTATTTAACCGGACATGATATGACTTGGTGGAATACAGCCCTTGTGGCGCAAGGCAAGTGTAGCGGCAGCAAAAATGGCTGCCGCTACACAAACAGAGCAACGCAAGACAAGGACTATTAACTTATACGAAATAACCTGTATTCTATCAAGTCACAATCCGCTATATATAGCAACCGCTAAGGAAATTATGACGTTCTTAATCGGTGAAACCCAAGATTTCTAGACCCTTCAACCCCATTGCCCCATTGCCCCATTGCCCCATTGCCCAAAGGACAAATTTCTGTAGGGAATGCAACACCGCGCACTTTAAATTACTCCGGAAGTAAACGCTTAATCTCCTCCTGGGTGAAGGGATTCTTACCAGCCTTGAGGGCATCAATCCAGCCTTGCCGTTGTTTTTTCTCCTCATCCGAGCCAGTCGATTTTATAAATGCTTGAAAATCCTCAATCGCCCCGGCGGTATTCCCCGTCATCGCCCTGGCAATACCGCGACTATCCCGAAACTCTCCATTTTTAGGTGCAACCGTCACCGCATTTTCACAAGCTTTCATCACCTCAGCCGCCTGTCCGTGCAGACTACCGTACCGACAGAGGGTATTCCAAGACTCAGAAGGAAGTTTCCAGGTTGGCTTTAAAGTTTGTGCCTCCCTGTAGGCGGCAAGCGCTTCCTTGACCTTACCCTCCTTGACTAGCTTCTCACCATTTTTAACCAGACCACCTGCTGCCCACCATCCAACTTCTGCCTCAGATGGGATAGTGATGCTGGGAGACAATTTCCGGGCTGCTTGAAACTTCGCCATAGCACCCTTGAAATCTCCTCCCTGCCCTATTGCCCGACCTTGATTGACCAGAAACCGGGCATTTTCGCTGGGATTCCAGGCTAATTTTTGACAGGTAGAACGAGCGGATTGAGCGAACTTAATCGTTTCAGATTCTTCGTCAATATTCGTTTCAGGCTCAACTAGAACGGGATGATCGAGTAACCTGTCGCACCCCATTCGCAGCCACCTTTCCCAAGTGCCGCCTTGCCACAACCGCACCGTGCCGTCAGCGCCCCCAGAGACAATCCTCTGCCCATCCGGGCTCAATGCCACAGAAGAGACATCACCCTGATGCCCAAGGAAGGGGGAGCCAATCGCTTTGCCGCTGCTATCCCACAACCGCACCGTACCGTCCTCACCCCCAGAGACAATCCTCTGCCCATCCGCGCTGAATGCCACAGAAGAGACAATACCCTGATGCGCTTTGATGGGGGAGCCAATCGCTTTGCCGCTGCTATCCCACAACCGCACCGTGCCGTCAGCGCCCCCAGAGACAATCCTCTGCCCATCCGGGCTCAATGCCACAGAAAAGACAATACCCTGATGCCCAAGCAAGGGAGAGCCAATCGCTTTGCCGCTGCTATCCCACAACCGCACCGTGCCGTCCTCACCCCCAGAGACAATCCTCTGCCCATCCGGGCTCAATGCCACAGAAGAGACAATACCCTGATGCCCAAGCAAGGGAGAGCCAATCGCTTTGCCGCTGCTATCCCACAACCGCACCGTGCCGTCAGCGCCCCCAGAGACAATCCTCTGCCCATCCGGGCTCAATGCCACAGAAGAGACAATACCCTGATGCGCTTTGATGGGGGAGCCAATCGCTTTGCCGCTGCTATCCCACAACCGCACCGTGCCGTCAGCGCCCCCAGATACAATCCTCTGCCCATCCGGGCTCAATGCCACAGAAATGACAGAACCCTGATGCCCAAGCAAGGGAGAGCCAATCGCTTTGCCGCTGCTATCCCACAACCGCACCGTACCGTCCTCACCCCCAGAGACAATCCTCTGCCCATCCGGGCCCAATGCCACAGAAGAGACAATACCCTGATGCGCTTTGATGGGGGAGCCAATCGCTTTGCCGCTGCTATCCCACAACCGCACCGTGCCGTCAGCGCCCCCAGAGACAATCCTCTGCCCATCCGGGCCCAATGCCACAGAAGAGACAATACCCTGATGCCCTCTCAGGATATTCCGTTCTCTGGCTACATCGATCGCATCCAGCAAACTGGACTGAACCGGGTTGAGCACCTGCCGCAATGAGGATTGGCTTTCACCCGTCGCCTGAATAGCTCGCATTAAGCCCTCTACAGGCGTTACCGATACCAGATTACTGGCGACTGCCGCACTTTCCCCTAGTCTTGCAATTGTCTTCTGCCTTTCAGCATCTCGCCACAGGAAAAAAGCCCCAACAGCAACTGCACTCACTACCCCTAAAGATCCAACTAAAATTCGATTCCTAGTCTTAACAGCTTTAAGTTCTCGCTGTTTACGTTCTAACTCTTTTTGGATGAGGCGATCGCGAACCTTTTGACTCACCTCAATATACTCTTGGGCAATACCATCAAGCAGTCCCAGGTTGCCGTAGTCGTTCAAATACGTCTCAGCTTCTATTAACGTTGCCCCTTGCAGCAGTAAACCCAAATCCTCGGTCTTCCCGTTACGTTCCCAATCTTTCGCCCTAGCTTCAATCTTGCGCTCAATTTCCAATGCCACTTGGTTATCTGCCACCCATTGGCGCAACTCCTGCCAATGACGAATCAAAGCTTCATGGACGATATCCAAAATCACTCCCGGTTTGCCATTCACAGATTGTGATTCATTTGTCGTCACGATTAACTTCGCTTTCACTAACTGCTCAATCGTCCGATCCAACAGTTCCAGAGAATGCCTTTGGTTGACTAAATCCTCCTTGCGTACCCGCCTGCGCCTATCGCTTGTCTCACCTAACTGCGTCAGTTCCAGGAAGATGCGCTTCGCAACCAGCTTTTCTTCGTCCTGAAGCGAGTTATAAACCTGATTGGCGCGTTTGGGCAGCGTTTTCTCGATTCCACCCAGCAGATGATAACACTCCAGGGTCAACCGATTGCGATTTGGGCTTTTTTGCGCTTGTTCCCAAAGTTCTGTCAAGGTGTACTGGAGTAGGGGCAAGCTTCCGGGAGAACCGACTACATCATCAGTCATCTTTGTTACCAAAGCTTGCTCAACTTTTAAGCCAACCAGTTCACCGGGTTTAGCAATCGCCTCTTCTATCTCCTGGCGAGTCATCGGTTTCACCGTCACCAGATGCCGGTCAATTTTGTTAGCTAACTGTGCATATTCAGCACATTTGCCCAGAAAATCTGCCCGCATCCCCAACACTAGGCGGAGTTTGTTGTTCGTTTGTTCCACCGCCTGCAACAAGCAAGCAAAAAACTGCTCTCGTTCTTGCTTGTCTTGGCACATGGTGAAGCATTCTTCAAACTGATCCACCACTAGCACCACCCGTTCAGTTTTCAGGGTGGCAATATACTGCTTGAAATGCTGGGCATCTGTGCCCGTCGCTTTCTTAAAGCTTTGCAGGGGATGTTCGCCCGGGGTAAATGGATCGTAGTATTTCCAGCGATCGCTACCTGATAGTTTTTGTCCCCGCTTGAGTTGATAAAGCAATCCCGCCCGCAAAACCGAAGATTTACCACTTCCCGACGCCCCCAACACGGCGGTAAAATTTTCCCTGCGAACTCGATCGATTAATATATCCGTCAGTTCCGTTCGCCCGTAGAAAAAGACCGCATCCTCTTGCGTAAAATAGTTCAACGATTTGTAAGGACACTTGCCCTTCAGCTTTGAATCGACCTGCCTTTGCGCCCCATGGGTTCTATCCGTAAGGATAATCGCCCCACCGGAATTGTGAAAAACCGGGCGCTGGAGTTCTGCGGACATCTTTTTATTAATGAAATCCGCCAGCTTATTATTACTCACCCAGCCATCAACGTCCGCGTTCGGGTTTAAACCTTGCAACAGTGCCGCCGTCAGAATACCATGTTCGCCTTGCAACTGTTCGCGACTCACCTCAAATCCTCGACACGCAGCAATCAAACATCGGTCAACTGCTTTGCCTTCCTTCCCTGGATTAGCCTCATCCAAAATATTGAGTAATTCTCCACTATGGCAGCAATCGAGCCAAATAATCTGCTGTTGCACCGGACTTTTTTGCAAAAGTTCGCGCAACCACCGCAAAGAAACGCCCCACTTGCCTTTATCGGGATTCACATCACTCGTAGCCAAAAACCCTTCCGTCACTCCCCCCTGTTCTTTACGCAACCCATGACCGGCAAAAAACAGCAACGCGGTATCGGGTTTAATCCTTCCTGGTGGATTGAATAACTGAGCGATCGCCGCTTCCAAATCCGGTACCTGCACCAGATTCTGTGATGGTGGGTTGGGATCTACTCCCCGCTTTCCCTCTGGTGAATACACCTCTGGCAAGCGACGCACTGTGAAATTACCGTATTTTTCTATAATTTGGGCAACTGCTTCCGCATCCGCTGCCGGTTTTTCCAGATGTTGGGGCTTTTTAGTTGTTCCATCCCTCAACAACGGATAACGATTAATCCCTACCACCAGCGCTTCTCTGCGTTCCTTCATTTCTTAGCACCAAATTTGAGAGAGTATCCGGAAAGCTGCGGCTATCACTTGTAACTTTTCCCTCTTCATACTAAAGATATATGACATTTATGTCTGCGGCTGTTAACAAAACCTTACTTGCTCTAGTACTGGCTCTGAAGGATGTACAAGACCTAAGCGAAGATGAAAAAGACGCTTTCAAAGATGCCGCCGATCAACTGCAACTCGACCCCGATAATTGGGAGGACTACGAAGACTATTTGCTAACAGTCGTCCTGGCTAACTCCGACTTGAATCAGCGGTATCAATTCGCTAAATCTCAACTCGATGCCTTGAATGGCGAAATCCCTTCGGATTTACTACCTACCCCAGCCGAACTCGCAGCAGCAATCCCTACAAATCAAATTCCTGTAACGCGAGGTAAGCTGCCAGTCAACGATCGCTATAAAAGCAATGAAATTAACAACTTGGCTATCAACGTTTTTTCAACTGCCAACCCCCCAGAAACGGCTAAAAAACTCAGCATTATTGAGAAAATTCAACAATTCCTTCAGCAGTCTCTCAAAAGCAAATAGAACCTTTCTTCTGTCTTAGCCCCCCCTCGTTCCCAGGCGACCGCCTGGGAACGCTGGGGGGTTGGGGGGATCTGCATTTCCATCTAGCTCAATCTCAACCTCAAACCATAAATGAACGACATCATCTATCCCACCCTTGACCTCTTCCTCTACGACTTAAGAAATGGCTGAGGCGAGAGTCAAGAGGAAATTAATCAAAATCGGGCTGTTTATCCGAAAAAAATTCCCTAATCCCTTCAACAATCTTTATTCCAAAAAGACACCTACTTTGAAGACGAATATGTCCTTTTAACTGAGCCTCACGAATTTGCAAACAATGGCAAACCTTACCATTTACAAGGTTATTACTATCCTGTCCGGATCAATGATGTTTATGGGCTGCTGCTAGACTGCTCAGTCAACAATGAAATCGAAGCTCAACCTGCTGAATGTTTTAAAGACCTAAAAACCGAAATCGAGCAAAGAATCAACAACCAACCAGCAACAATTGGGCAAACCTGGATGATATCTGGCAGGCTACCCCAATCTGATGCCAAAAACCCTGAAGATATCGCCAAAGACTGCTACCAAGCATTAATGCCCGATGCCAATTGGAAACAAGATTTAGAAGGGCAAGGAACGTTTCTAGGGGCAACAATCTTTGAACTCTCGCGCTACCGCTTGGTAATCAAAGAAAGCCCAGAAACTCCGACAAATATTCAAAGCATCCAAGAGAATCAGCACGTTATTATTATTCTTTTTCCTGACAAAGCAAGCGCCGATAAATTAGCTGAGTTTTATGATGACTGGATGCGATTATTTGAATATCGCCACAAAATCCTCTGGGCTTACGGTCAGAGTCGCCTACTCAAACAATCGATTAAAAACTACTTTACTGTCATTGAAGAAGAGAGACAATCTATTAACCCGAATCAGCCCACAGACCGAGAATTGGAAAAATGTCGTCAAACCTTGATGCGAGTACAAAATAGCCTGAATAATTATAGCATAGAACTAAATAGACTCGAATTTCAAAACCGCAGGATTGATATGAATTTAAGTACCTATAAAAAACGCCTGGAACGAATCGAAGAAAAAGCCGGAAACAAACTAGAGTTTTTGGAGAAATTCACCAAGTTAGTTACAGATAAATACCAGAGCCAAATTACCAAAGACTCAGAAAATCTGGAACGGGGGATGAAATTAATAGAGAATACGATTAACGCCGTTCGCAGCCGTGTCGAAGTTGCCAAAGCCGAACGCGATCGCAACTTTCAAGATGCGATCGCCATTCTGGGTGTAGGATGGAGTGTCGCCTCGTTCCTTCCGTCTGCGGATAAGCTTGGTAACAATGCCAACGATCCTGTTAGAGTATTCCTCACCAACGCTCATCTCCCAGAACCCTGGATCAAGCCTGCTGTGCCACGGCTATACAAACTAAGTATCGCACTTTTTGCAGCAACTTTGGCTTGGCTGTTGATTCGCTTATGGCCTGGATTGGTGAGACTAATCCCACTCATACGCAAAAAGGAATAGCGCCATTGTACCTGCTGTCGTGGGATAGCTTCGCGCTCTGCGCGGAGCGCAGATCGCCTTGATTACAGCGGATTGCTTTTCGAGTGAGGGAAAGCCAAAATGCGCCTTTTGTGTAGCGGCACCCTTAAGGGTGCCGCTACACAAAAGGCGGTGTACCTCATGGGGCTGCAATCCGCTGTAATGACCCTTCTTCCCCCCCTAGCCCCTAGCCCCTAGCTATAAATGTGCAATGCTGCGATCGCTCGCCTATCCCCGCTCTAACACCCCAGCCAAAAACTCAGCCGCAGTTGAAAGCTCGCGCTCTCCCTCTCTCTTCACCCACCACCCTCGCACCGTTTGCGGCGCGCGCCACAAGTCCAAATGCCCCACCCCCGGTGAGGCATAAAAACTCTCTTCCCCACTCCCCAGCAACGCCGAACTCCAGTGGGTAAATTCATCGTGACTAACTCGATAAATCGGAAAATCACCAAATAACGGCACTCCCCATCCATCTAAGGCTATAAACGCTTTGACTGACCCTCCCATCCGCCTCCACGCCGCTGCTGCTGCGATCGCTCCCACTACCCCCGCACTGAAGCTGATAAATACCAGGGGGCAGGTAGGCGTGCGATCGCGCAACCTATCGCATACAAACTGCAAGATGTGAAACCCTGAGTACACTGGGTAATCTTTCCCTGGCACAATAAGTATATCTTCGGATTGACAAATTTTACCCAATCCCAATCCTGCCACAAAGCTTTCCGTCAACTCTGGCGGGTGAATGCCAGGACAAATAATTAGCTTCACAATTTTGCTTCTAACGCAAGTTGCTAGTTATAAACTTTGGCGTTGCTAATTGCTAATTGCTAATTGCTAATATAGGATTTTTACTGACATTAGCCATTAGCCTCGTGACCAGGGCAGAGCCTGGGAACGCCATTAGCCGCTCTTCGAGAGATAACTAGCAACTTGAGTTTCTATTACGGCTGCAACAATTATTAACCTATCCCCCCGGTGGGGATGCTAACCTATTAAGCAGAGGGGTGCTTTGGACAATCCCCCAACCCCCCACTCGGATATTTTCACTTTAGGCGAGGAATCCCACGTGGTTGCTACCCCAGAAAAACTGCAACATACCCATCATCACGCAGACTCCCAAGAGAGAGTTGCCGTATTGCTCATGGGTTACGGTGAAGTTGAAAGTTACGAAGACTTCGCCAACTATAACGAGCAGGCACTGCACCTACTCACCGCTAAGTTTGCACCAGTGCCAACCTGGATTTATCCCCCTTTAGCCAGAATTTTGGCAATGTTTGACTTGCACGAGTGGGGACATCAGCACGGCAATTTCATTTCACCGCACAATGCAATTTTTGAACAGCAACGGGCTGGAATTGAAAAGCACCTGCAAGAAAAATGGGGTGAGCGAGTTCAAGTTTTCAAAGCGTTTAACTTCTGCGCCCCCTTCCTCCCCAAACAAGTTTTAGCTGAAATTAAATCCCAAGGATTTGACAAACTGCTGATTTATCCGCTTTTGGTTGTCGATTCTATTTTTACCAGCGGTATCGCCGTCGAGCAAGTCAACAAAGCCCTGGCAAATCTGACTGACGGTGACCAACATTGGGTGAAAGGACAGCGCTACATTCCTTCTTTCTATAACGAACCAGATTACATCGATTTAATGGCTCGTCTCGTAGAAGAAAAAATCGCCGCCGAATTAACCCAAGCTTACCTGCCCTCTCAAATTGGCATCGTGTTGATGAATCACGGTTGTCCCCACAAAGCCAAGGGTTTTACTTCTGGAATTGACGAAAGTCAGGCAATGTATGAGTTGGTACGAGAAAAACTAATTCACCGCTATCCACTCATCTCCATCGGTTGGCTTAATCACGATACTCCCCTAATCGAATGGACGCAACCCAATGTCAACCAAGCTGCTAGCAATCTAATCGAATTGGGTGCAAAAGCAATTCTGTTCATGCCGATTGGTTTTGCTACCGAAAATCACGAAACTTTACTGGATGTCCACCATATTATTCATGCTTTAGAGCGGAAACATTCAGATGTAAACTACGTGCAAATGCCCTGCGTCAACGACCATCCAGATTTCTTAAAGATGGCAGCAGAGTGGGCGAATCCCCAAATTGAAGCGCTGTTAGGAGAAGAATCTCTAGCCGTTAATCCCCATCTGGCAGCACAAGCGCATCATCATCACCACCAATTTGAGATTTGAGATTTGAGATGGCAGATTTGTTTTGATTCAATTTGAAATCTGCCATCTCAAATCTATAAATCTATAGTTATAGCCTGCAAGTTTTCTGATATGTTCAAATCAATTATTTTTAGCTGTTAAAACAGGTGAATATCTAACCAAACCCACCGAGGCGAATTCCCGCACCTAAGATCGCAAACAACACTGCCAGGGTGGTCACGCCCACAATGTGATATGCCAGGGAGTTTAAGGTTTCTTTGGTCAGATGCGGAATGATGAAAAAGCGCGCATGAACTGCCAGTGCCAGAGTACCTAGCAGCAAGCCTAACTTGATGCCGATATAGACAGACAAAAACGAATCGAAGGCCCAAAAATTCTGGAAGCCAGGAAAGTAGATCCAGGTTAGCCACAACCCCGTAATCACCTGGAGCAACAAAGCAGCCAGCCCAAATCCCTCGAACTGTTCTTCAAACTGATGGATGCGATCCGGGTCGCGATGCTTGAGGGCAGGGGGCAAAACGGTGACCGCAAGCACCAGATGTCCACCCGTCCAGACGGTGGCTCCCAGAGTATGTAGAATAACCAGAATTTTGAACAGCATAAGCCTAGATTTTGTCAGGATTTGTTAATTTATCTGGTGGAATTGAGCGATGGGGCTGTCATTCTGTAAAAATGACTACAGAAATTATTTGATTCGCTTTCCTCTAGTTCGGTTAAGGGGAAGTGTTTTCACCAGTTTTAATCGATTTGAGACGGAGAAAGATTATGACCCTTCAAACGATCGATCCAGTTTGTCTACCGACACCCGCGCTAGAGAGTGCGATCGCCCCAACCTGGAACCCAGTTTGCCACATCACCTACACCCGCGATACCTGGGTTAAGCTGTTGCAACGCAAGAGTGAATACGCATTTGACGAAGCCAAGTTGCTCTGTCAAGAGTCACCAGATACCTGGGTTGCCTGGGTGCCGGATTGTGGGCAGGTTGTTCTCCATAAAAGCCATTTCTATAGTTGATTGAGGAAATTGGTTCCCGATGGGATTATCCTGCTCAAGAAGCTACGCGATCGTCTGCCAAATCAACAATGTAGTTTTTATTCCTTGGCTGCTATAGGGAACCGGGCAAGAGTTGCAGGTATCAGATTGGTTGAGTGCTATGAACACCGAGTCAGCTATCGATTGGGATGAAATATTTGAGTATCTACCGGGGACAATTGTAGAACTCAAAGACAAACCGGGAGTTTTGCATCGGATTGATTGCTATGAAGCCATGATGGTGCCTCCGATCTGGTTAGCGAACGATCCGCGTCCGCGCTATCCCCATGAATTGCGGATTGTGTCGCGTCGAGAAGTACAAGTCTGTGAATTAGAGTCCCAACCCGTTTTGGTTTGAGCTTTCTCTGGCGGTTGGATTTACAGCGATTTTCAATTCTTTTGACCACACCGTAGGGGCACGGCGTAGGTAAGATTTCGGTTTGAGTGCAAGACTTTCGATGCCGTGCCCCTACTAGCTACGCCAATTCAAACTCCTTCAACGCTGGCAAAAAATTACGGTTTTCGTGGTTAGAGCGACTGAGTTTGATCAGTGCAAAACGCTGGAGTGGAGTGAGAGATGCCCACTGCTCTGAATTTAAGCTAATGCCGAAACTGTTACTTTGAGCCTGGACGCTGGCAGGAACCACCTCAGAATTATGCCATTCGGGGGTAGGGTCGATCGGGAGGTCACTGGGGCGATCGCTCCCATGTTCTGCTACCAGTTGATGCACCATTTCCCGATAGGTTTGCACCTCAGTTTCCGTTTCGCAGGGGAGTTCTACCAACTGCTGTCGCTCTACCTTTGAAAAACGGTTCCAGTCTGGCAGTTTGAGTTTAACGCCACAGGTATCCAGTTTGTAGCGCACCTGCATGGGAATGCAACGGAGGCTTTCAACGAAATCGGCTTCAAATTGAAAAAAAGTCATGGCACTGTATTAGGCGGTTGTATTTAGTGGTGGACGGGGGTGGGTAAGCGCAGAAACGTGCGCCCCAGCACCCAGGCACAAAGTAACGCAAACAGACTCAGTAGGATGAATCCTGGAGCATAGCTGTGGGTGAGTTCCTGAAACATACCTAACTCCAGGGGCGGGAAGAACCCTCCCAATCCACCGGCTGCTCCTACTAAACCTGTGACGGTACCAACTTGTTGAGGGAAATACTGGGGTACTAATTTAAACACTCCGCCGTTGCCCAAACCGCAGAGAATAGCGAAACCTAATGCGCCAATGGTGAAGGGGATGATGGACGGGAATGCCATCAGCCAGCCGATCGCAAACATCCCCAAAAAGACGTACAGGAGCAGGGTTTGTCCGCCAATGCGATCGCTCAGCCAACCGCCGACGGGACGACAGAGGGTTGCCAAAATCACAAAAAAAGCAGTGCGGGCACCAGCATCAGCAGGAGGTAATGCAAAGACTTCTTTGAGCAGCGTCGGTAAATAGATACTCAACGCCACAAATCCACCAAAAGTAAGCGCGTAGAATAGACTGAGCGCCCAAGTCAGTTTTTCGGTTTGCAGTACGCTCAAACATTCCCGAAACGTTTTCGGTCTGACCTTGACTGGGGGATTCTGGGCAGTCAGGGCAAAGACAATCCCCCAAACCAGAGAAGCAATACCAAACAGGAGAAATGTAGCAGGAATCCCGATCCAACTAGCAAGAACTGGTCCGCCAAAGACGGCGATGGATTGTCCGATATTTCCCGCCCCATAAATTCCAGTAGCCATACCTTGACGTTTTGGGGGATACCAGCGCGAGACAAAAGCGACCCCAATCGCGAAAGAACTGCCTAAGATTCCCAGGAAAAACCCCCAGAACAGCAAGCTGTTATAGGAACGATCGATCGCTAACGCCACCGTTGGAACGATCCCAAAGCCTAACAGCAGGCTGAACACCCATCTTGCTCCAAAGCGATCGGTCAAGATCCCCGCCGGAATTCGTCCCACCGCACCCAGCAAGACGGGAATTGCGATCGCCAAACTCGCTTGACCAACAGACAGTCCTAGTTCTTTTTTCAGCAACGGTGCTAGACCTGCGATTAGCCCCCAGTTGGCGAAGGCGATCGCGAAGGCTGTAGTTGCCAGAAATAGGCTCTTTGGGGCTGTTGGGTGTACATTTTCAAATTGGTTAGAACTGGTCATGGCAAAAATGCTCCTTAAGAATGCTCTGCCATCCTGCTAGGCGTTCGCGTAGCGTCTCCGTAGGAGAATCGCTGATTCCACACCACCACTTGTGGGGGTCGCCAAACATATTGCAAAGGCACAGATAGGAAGTGAACCAGGCGGGTAAAGGGGAGGAGTCCAATTAAGCAGAATGCCCCCACAATGTGGACTTTCACCATGACTGGGAGCGTAGCCACCAAGGAAAGATCGGGATTGAGGAGAAACAGCGATCGCAAATAAGGCACTGCTGAGGTGGCATACCAGGACGAACCCCAGCGATAAAAGATCGCCGTCCACACCCCCGCAACTACTTGTACCAGCAAGGCTAAAAGCAAGACCAAATCCATTGGTGAAGTCACGACTCGAATGCGAGCTTGGGAAATGCGGCGGAAAATCAGGACAAGAATGCCCCAAAGGCTGAGAAAGCCCATCGCCAGCCCGGTCGATTCCAGAACGTATAATCGCCAGGGAACCCCATTCCAAGCTAGGAGCGATCGCGGCATCAGAAAACCGATCAGATGGGCGGCGAGAATGACGAGAATGCCGTAGTGCCAAGAAACCGAACCCCAAAACAGTTGTTTGCTCTCTAGAAACTGAGAGGACAGACTCGAGTAGGAAAAGCGATTGTTGAAATAGCGCAGACAGGTAACGATGATGGCAACAGCGATCGCCATGTAGGGAAAGATCGCGAACAATAAAGTATTGATGGTCATAAAAAATCCTCGCAATCAGGAAAAATCTAGCTTTAGAAACCGGGTTTCTTAGCTAAATCTCGGCAATCAGACAGAGATTATCGTAGAAACCCAGTTTCTTTGACGGCTGCTTTGCAAAAAACTCAACAGCGATCGCACCACCGTTGCATAAGGGCTATCTGTTTTGAAACCTTCATTCATTTTTTCCAGAGCAGGAACTAAACAATCCTCAATTAATTCCCTGCCGAGAACCGCATCGGGTTCTAAAGTACTGAGAAATTCCAGCATCACCGACAAATGATCGGCGAGTTCATTTGGGGGGGCGATAAACCCATGTTCCTGATATTTTTGTTGCAATTTGACGAGGAAATCAGCTCGATTAAAGTTTTCGCCAAATAAGTGAAATCCGGGATAAGGAAAACAAACGGGATTCACATCAAAAGTGCTGGTGTAAATCTCCTCTAAGTGAGCTATAGATGTGCTGTTTGCCAAGGTTTGGAACTGGTTAATTAACTCTGCCGCTTCGGGATAATCCGTCGTCAATTGGCGATGACATTCGCTAATTTCTGCGGGTAATTCAGGCGATGGATAGGTGAAAATTGCAGAGAAGAGCCGATAAATTTGTTGAATTTGTGTCTTCATTTTTGATTCTTTATCAACTAAATAAACATGCAGAGTGTAGAAACCGAGTTTCTTTTAGCTTCTGGCTTACTGGTTGCCTTGTCCGGAGAATTAGTATTATTGAACCGCAAAGACGCGAAGGACACGAAGGAAGAAAGAGGAAGAAGTCAGAAGAAGTCAGAAGAAGTCAGAAGAAGCAATAAAATTACAGAAACCCGGTTTCTGGGTCGGTTTTTGCCCCGCGCTACCACTAAAGTCCTCGCTCTGGAGGAGTGCGGAAGCCGATTCCCGCCGAGCCTTTGTGCATAGCTGGGTCTTCCATCAGGGCGATCGCATATTCCCGGTGCATCGGCGGAATTACAAACCGATCTTGCATCGTGGGTAGAGAAGTCAGGCGGTAGATGGCTTCACATTGTTCTGGAGTGACGACCGCTTCGTTCAGTGCCGCTTTTACCTCTGGATGATCGAGGTGGTGCATCTCCTCAGCACGTTTGTATAACCGAACTGCCATCAATTTGCGATAGGTTTGTTCAATCAGGTTGATATTGCCTGCCGAGAACAGTTTCGCCATGTATTGCATGGGAATTCGGGCGCGTTCGAGAGAGCTAAAGAAATCCTCACTGTTAATGTCATAAGTGCCATTTTCCACCTTGCCTGCGATCGGTAGCAGCGGCGGAACGTAGAACAACATTGGCAGGGTACGAAATTCTGGATGCAGGGGTAAAGCTAACTCCCATTCTTTGACGAACTTATAAACAGGAGACTTTTGCGCCGCTTCAATCACTGATGCATGAACTCCGCAGCGTTGCGCCTGGGAAATTACTTCTGGATCGAAGGGGTTGAGAATCAGTTCTCGTTGTTTAGCCACCAGTTCCGATTCATCGACGGAGGCAATTTCGTGGATGCGATCGCCATCGTATAGCACCACCCCTAAATAGCGAATGCGACCGACGCAGGAATGGAAACAAGCAGGCGCTTGCCCCGTTTCCAGACGTGGGTAGCACAAAATACACTTTTCCGACTTACCCGTTTTCCAGTTGTAGTAAACCTTCTTGTAGGGGCAAGCAGAAACACAATAACGCCAACCGCGACAGACATTTTGGTTAACCAACACAATGCCATCTTCACCCCGTTTGTAGAGTGCGCCAGATGGGCAGGATGCTACACAACTGGGATTGGCGCAATGGTTGCAAATTCGAGGTAAATAGAAGAAAACCAGCCGCTCAATTTCAAATAAGGTTTCCCGTTCCTCTGGACTGAGTGGATCCAGGTTGGGGTCGTTGGCGGCATAGATGGGGGAACCACCCAAGTCATCATCCCAGTTTGGTCCTGCCTGAATATCAATGTCCTCTCCCGTAATCAGCGAAACCGGACGCGCCGTCGGTTGATCGTCGCCTGCGGGAGCATCAATCAAATCGCCGTATTTGTAAGTCCACGGTTCGTAGTAATCGTCAATACTAGGCAGATAGGGTTGATGAAAAATATTAGCGAGTCCTTTAACTTTGTTGGTTGCTCGCAACTCAATATCATCCCCTTCTTTTTTCCATCCCCCTTTGTATTGTTCCTGGTCTTCCCATTGGGTGGGATAACCCGTTCCCGGTTTGGTTTCTACGTTATTCCACCACATATATTCCGTACCCTGGCGATCGGTCCAGACGTTTTTACAGGCAATGCTGCAAGTATGACAACCGATACATTTATCCAGGTGGAACATCATCGATACTTGAGCGCGAATATCCATTGTGTTTCTCCTCTCAATTTCTAACAAGCAACCTTCGTTTGATCCCCCTAAATCCCCCTTCAAAAGGGGAAATTTGAGCTTCTTTCTCCCCCCTTTTTTAGGGAACTTTGAGCTTCTTTCTCCCCCCTTTTTAAGGGGGGCTGGGGGGGATCTGGTTTGCGATCTACTGAGGTTCTAAAACTTGGGTTCGCCTTTGAGCTTCCGTACCGCCACAAAGGTGTCGCGGTTTACTCCCGTTGGTCCCCAGTAGTTAAAGCCATAGGTGAATTGTCCGTAACCCCCCATCATCAACACGGGTTTAAGGCGAATTCGCGTCAGGCTGTTGTGTCCCCCAGCGCGACGGTTGCCCCGTTCAGGTGACTTGGGTATGGACATGGTGCGCTCCATCGCGTGGTAGATGATGCCAATTCCTTGGGGAATGCGGGCGCTCACCACCGCTCGCGTGACGACCACGCCGTGATCGTTGAACACTTCCACCCAGTCGTTGTCTACAATGCCGATGGTTTCAGCGTCTTTATCGTTAATCCAGAAGGGTTCAATCCCGCGCGAAAGGGTGAGCATCCGGTGGTTTTCGGAATACATCGAGTGGATGTGCCATTTCCCGTGAGGAGTGAGATAGTTCAAGACGATCGTTTTGTCTGTAGGCTGATAACCATTACCCGCAACCAAATCCTCTGCTAAGTGAACGTCAGGTTTTGGTTTGTAGGTGGGCAGGTTTTCCTCAAAGGCGATGTATCCCTCATGGTCGAGGTAGAAATGCTGCCGCCCCGTGAGGGTGCGCCACGGCACTAGACGTTCCACATTGAGGCAATAGGCAGAATAGGGGCGACCATTGGTCATAATGCCTGTCCAGATGGGACTGTTCAGCAGTCGTCGGGGTTGTTGTACCAGGTCGCTGAATTGATAGCGCACACCTCGCGTTGGCTCAGCTAAATCGGTGAGGGGCAACCCCACTTTTTTCGACTCCGCCTCGAAGGCGCGGTAAGCCACTTCCCCATTGGTTTCGGGGGCGAGGTGGAGAATTACATTTGCCGCTTCTACCGCATCCTTAACGGAAGGATATTGCTGCCCATTCCACTGGGTTGCTGGCTGAGTAGAAGCCAATTCATCGTACAGATCGTCGATCGCCCAGTTAATCCCGTGAACGCCCAAGCCGTCTTTTCTGGCTAAGGGGCCAAAGGAAATAAAGCGATTGTACAAATTGACGTAATCCCGCTCGACTACGACAAAGTTGGGCATGGTCTTACCGGGAATGGGTTCGCATTCTCCTTTCGCCCAGTCTTTGATAGAAGGTTGAGCAATTTCCGCTGGGGTGTCGTGTTGTAGGGGTACTGCGACAAGATCCGAGATTGGTTGGGGCAGGTGAACTTTTGCCAGTTCGCTGACTTGTTGAGCTAGAGCTTTAAAGATATCCCAGTCACTCTTCGACTCCCAGCAGGGCGAAATGGCTGCTGTGAGCGGGTGAATGTAGGAGTGCATATCGGTGCTGTTGAGGTCGTTCTTTTCGTACCAGGTAGCGGTGGGGAGAACAACATCGGAGTAAAGCGCCGAAGTATCCATGCGGAAGTTGATATTCACCACCAGATCGAGCTTGCCCTGGGGTGCTTGTGGGTGCCAGACTGCTTCTTGGCTGGGATTGGTGGGCAGTTCGTCAGCGATCGCATTCGTATGAGTTCCCAGATAATGCTTCAAAAAATACTCGTGTCCCTTCGCCGAGGACATCAGCGCATTACCGCGCCAAATGTACCAAACGCGAGGCCAATTTTCCGGCGCATCTGGGTCTTCCACCGAGAATTTCAACTCCCCAGTTTGCAGTTGCTGGACAATCCACTGGCGAATCTCGGCATCGGTATTTGCGCCTGCGGCTTTGGCTGCTTGCACCAATTCCAGGGAGTTGCGGTTGAATTGGGGATAGAAAGGCAACCATCCCATGCGTACCGCTTTTACCTGCCAATCCATTGTGTGGCTTGGGTCGGAACCTAATTGAGCTTCGATCAGGTTGCGATCGTAGCGCCACTGATCGGTGTGAACGTAGTGGAAGGACGGCGCATTTTGTAACCGAGGCGGTTTCACCCAATCAAGGGCGAAGGCTAAGGCACTCCAAGAAGCCATTGGAGCTAGTTTTTCTTGACCCACATAGTGGTTCAGTCCACCACCGTTGCGTCCCACACAACCGCACAACATCAACCCCACCATCGCGGCGCGGTACATCAAGTTATTGTGATACCAGTGGTTGATGCCTGCGCCGATGATGATGCAGCACTTGCCTTCGGTGCGTTCTGCGGTGGTTGACCACTCCCGCGCAAACTGCACCACCGTCTTGCGGTCAATCCCCGTAAATTTTTCTTGCCATGCTGGGGTGTAGGGCGCACTTTCATCGTCGTAACCTTGGGGATAGTCTCCTGATAACCCACGGCTGACCCCAAACTGCGCCATCAGCAGGTCATAGATAGTGGTGACAACAACCCGTCCCGACGGGGTTTCCAAGTATTTAACGGGGACTTCCCGGTGGCAAACCTTCCCTGCCGCAAAATCGGTGAATTGAACGGGCAAATTAATATCATGATTTGCCAAAAAAGTCAATAGTGGCTCAATCTCTGCCCCATCCAGTCCGTCTTTCATTTCCAGATTCCACTGTCCCTTTTGGGTTTGCCAACGGAACCCGATCGTGCCTTGGGGCATCCGAGGACGGTTAGCGATTTGGTCAAAGACCAAGTATTTCCACTCACCGTGTTCGACGTTTTGGTATTCGGCAAGTTGATCGGCAGCAATCATGCGTCCGGCGCGGTATGCGCCATCCTGCTCGTTCAGCACCACCAGGAACGGCGCATCGCTGTAGCGTTTCAGGTAGTTGATGAAGTAGTCGGTGGGGCGATCGCAGTGGAATTCCTTGAGAATGACGTGGTTAACCGCCATCCAGAAGGCACCATCTTGACCCGCGTTAACGGGAATCCACCAGTCGCCGTACTTGGCAACTTGGCTGAAATCCGGCGAGAATACCACAAACTTAGCTCCCGCGTGCCTCGCTTCAGCGATAAAGTGAACATCCGGCGTGCGGGTCATGTTCAGGTTAGACCCCATCGAGACAATGAAGCGAGACTTGTACCAGTCTGCTGCTTCCGCCACATCGGTTTGTTCGCCCCACACTTCTGGGGAGGCGTTGGGGAGGTCGCTGTACCAATCGTAGAAGCTTAAATTCACGCCTCCCATTAATTGCAAGAAGCGGGAACCGCCAGCATAACTGAGCATGGACATGGCGGGAATGGGAGAAAAGCCAACCACGCGATCGGGTCCGTGCTGCTTGATGGTGTGAACCGTAGATGCTGCCGTAATTTCCAGCACTTCATTCCAACTGGCGCGG
Source organism: Microseira wollei NIES-4236 (assembly GCF_020521235.1). Lineage (GTDB taxonomy): Bacteria > Cyanobacteriota > Cyanobacteriia > Cyanobacteriales > Aerosakkonemataceae > Microseira > Microseira wollei. Next base: position 34,732 of record NZ_BLAY01000002.1, read on the forward strand.
CGCATTCCCCCTTTGCCTCTAGCTTGTTGGTACTGACGACGCTTGGTTTCATCCTGCACGATCGATTCCCAAGCGGCGACTGGATCTGTGTGTTGGCGTTTTGCCTCGCGCCACAAGTCCATCAACACGCCGCGCATATAGGGATACTTGACCCGAATTGGGCTGTAGATGTACCACGAGTAGCTGACTCCCCGCTGACATCCTCTGGGTTCGCAGGAGGGGATACCCGGTTCTAGATCGGGATAGTCGGTTTGCTGCATCTCCCAGGTGACGATGCCATCTTTGACATAGATTGCCCAGGAACAGCCACCCGTGCAGTTAACGCCGTGGCTACTGCGAACTACTTTGTCATGTTGCCAGCGATTGCGGTAAAACTCTTCCCACTGGCGCAGATCGGGGTTGATGATGTCTTTAATCGGAAGTTGCCCCCTGCGGGGCAACTTTGGTTGGCTGAAACCCTTGTCCTGCTTTGTTTATAGCCATTTTGCCTCAAAAATGTGTAGTCATGTAATTTAAGCTTTTCTTAAGCTTTGTCGATTCAACCACGATATATGATTTTATTGAGCCAAAATTGGCTAAAACCAGCGCCACATAAGGGTTTCCACAAAATGTAGTCATGTAACAGATTTTCCCAAATGCTGGAAAGTCATATTGGGTAATGGTTTCAGCCGGAAGTTACCCCGCGACGCGGGGTAACTTCCGACTAGATTTTCCGGCTGTGCGATTGCGCGCGAGACTGCGATCGCGGGAAAATTCAGCAAGCCCTATCTACACGCTAATCACATACATCACGAATGTGATGCTATAGTTATTGGCGTAGCCAGACTGATTAGGGTCATAACGATTGTGACTATTGCTGCAGATAGCGTTAAGGATTGCCTTTATCCAGATATTCGTCCATCTGCTCGAAGGAAGCAGATTTTTGGTTGAGCGTCTCCTTATGTATAACTGTGCTTTTTCTACATCAGCAATAATCTAGAAGAGGTTAATCTATGTCTAAAACCCCCTGGCATCGTCTGATCCTGCCTTTGTCGCTGCTTAAGTTAAATCAGTTTCGCACAACCATGCGGCAAAAGAACTTGCACGATACATCGCAATTGCCGGACAAAGAGGCATCGCCTAAACCTTTGCCAGATCCTGAAGGACGGCATCTCACTACCCGTACATTTGATGGTAGCTTTAACGACCTTGAGCATCCAGAGATGGGGATGATTGGGACTCGTTTCGGGCGCAATGTGCCGCTGAAGGATGCCTACCCAGATGAAAAGAATTTAATGAATCCGAACCCGCGTACAGTCAGTCAGGTACTGATGACGCGAGATGAGTTTATCCCTGCAACGACGCTGAATATTCTGGCGGCCGCATGGATCCAGTTCCAGAACCATGATTGGTTTGTCCACAAAACTAATCCCAACAAGAAGTTTGAGATTCCTCTAGAGGACAGTGATCCCTGGCCCCAGGAACACCGCCCCATGACTGTGTCCCAAACCGATGCAGATCCCTCTCGTCCTGAAGGAGATCAATCTGCACCACCGACCTATATCAGTGATTCGACGCACTGGTGGGATGGCTCACAAATCTATGGACATGATAGCAGTGCTGCTTACAAGCTCCGTTCCCATGTGGACGGCAAACTGACCATTGGCGATGATGGATTGCTGCCTTTAGACCCGGAAAAAGGCGTTGATCTAACAGGTGCCAATGATAATTATTGGGTTGGATTGAGTCTATTGCATACCCTGTTTGTGCGGGAGCATAACACGCTCTGCGATGAACTGAAGAGACAGTACACTGATTGGAGTGATGACCAGCTCTACGATCATGCGAGGTTAATCAATGCGGCCTTGATGGCGAAGATTCACACGGTTGAATGGACACCAGGTATCCTTGCTCATCCTGCCCTGCAAATTGCGATGAATGCCAACTGGTATGGGATGCTGGGACAGCACGTAAAGCGGCTATTTGGTCGGATTGGGGAGGGTGAGATTTTAAGCGGAATTATTGGGTCGCAAACGGATCACCACACGGCTCCCTACTATCTCACCGAAGAATTCGTATCGGTTTATCGATTACACCCGCTGATTCCCGATGAGTTTGAGTTCTGCGAACTTAAAAGCGGCAAACTGCTGATGAAGAAGGATTTCTTTGAAGCATCCGGCAAGCGGACTCGGTCAGTTGTAGAAGCAATTCCAATGACAGATTTGTTTTACTCCTTAGGAATTGCTCATCCTGGCGCAATTACTCTGCACAATTATCCGCGTTTCTTGCAGCAGTTGGTACGAGATAACGGAGATGTATTTGACCTCGCGGCAGTCGATATTATACGTGATCGCGAACGCGGAGTTCCCCGCTATAACAGGTTCCGTGAATTGATTGGTCGGGGTCGGGTTAACTCCTTTGAGGAGATTACCAGAAACCCGCAATGGGTGAAGGAGATGCGTGAGGTCTATAACAACAACATTGACAGCGTTGATTTAATGGTGGGTATGTTCGCAGAAGATTTGCCAGAGGGATTTGGCTTCAGCGATACTGCCTTTCGAGTATTCATTTTGATGGCATCACGACGCTTGAAGAGCGATCGCTTCTTCACAAAGGACTATAGAGCGGAAGTTTATACCCAGTTTGGATTGGATTGGATTGATAACAATACCATGTTGACCGTTTTGCGTCGCCATTTCCCTGAACTGTCCCTTGCTCATACTAATCTGAACAATGCTTTCGCTCCTTGGAGACGCTTGTTTAACTAACCAGATAAGTTTTGGCTCAACATATGCAAAGTTCAGAACAAAGCCACGATTCTCAGGTTAACCCTCAGAATCCAGATTCACTGCCGCCTGATTACCCATCTTGGGCGGCGAAGCAAAAGCAGGAATTTCTCTGGAATGAACGACTTCTAAAATCCCGTTATGATCACCTGCCCGCCCTGAAAAAAATTGATGTGATCGGTCTGTTTTTGACCGCTTTAAGGGCAAAGATGGATTATGAATCGGATGAGGCACCATCCAACTGGAAAAAGGCAATTCACGCCCACGCTAGTGTGGCTAAGATTCAGTTTGTGCCTACAAACCCTAACCCCTTCACTGGATTGTTTCAGGGAGCCGATTATGGGTTTCTGAGATTGTCTTTAACAGGTGATCCGAGCGATCGCGGCTTTGCTCCTGGCCTTGCCATCAAATGGCTGGTTGATGGAAAACCTTCTGAAGATTTTTCTGCACTGGTTTCATTAACAGGGCAGGGAAATAACTACAACTTCTTCGCAAATGAGTTTTCTAATATTGTTCCAGTTGTGCACCAAATTGGTCCCAGATTAATCAATCTCATTTTCATGCGAGTGACTAAACATCCAACCAAGCTGTCTTTAAAAGGATTGAGTGAAGTCGATCAGCAAGGTCGAAATGTTGATCATCCTCGCTATCCCACTCAAATCTTTCTTGTACCAGAACCAACTGTTCAATTTTCAGAAAGTCCAGGGCGAGATTTTCGCAATGACCTTGCCGCGATCGCTCCCGGAACCATACTTTTTTCGGTCTATGGAACGGACTCCAACCAAGCTGGAAACACTGAAGCCCAACAAACCCAAAATCGATTGAAGTCTAAGCTCATCGGACACATTAAAACCACATCTGAATTCATTGCCTCATCCTACGGCGATAGCCGTCTTTTCTTTAGACATCAACGCTTTCGTAAGCAATAGCTTCACTCTTGCTTACAAATTGCTACTATAAGAACATTTGATTCATCTAACTCATTGGAAGGTGACGTGCCATGACTGTTGTAACAGCGGATTTGATGACCATGTCCCAGAGTGAACTGGATGACCTTTACAAAAGGAGTTTCCCTGGTGCAATTCCTAATGGCGATGGTAGAGGCACAGCTATCATCGCTGCTGGTTCTGTGCTCAGCAAAAGTCTGGCTCCGATCGTTAAGCTACTGGCTTGGCGGGGAAAATTTTTTTATGCCGATCAGTCCTTCTTGCTGAATAAGATCACGCCCTTGAGTCTCAAGTTAATCAAAGCTCAAATCTACCGCGGAGAAAGTTGGATTGACGGTAAAGAAACCATCATTCTGGACTACTCTAAAACTTCGTTTGTTGCTCAGCGCATCCGAGATGAAATTCGGGAAGTCTCTCCTGGCCTTTATTTGGGCCAAGCTTACTGGGGAAAATCACGGGTATTGAATTTCATTCTTGAATTCTCAAACTCCCTCAAATAATGCAGGCATATGACTCACCAAGAGACTCTCACGGTTGTTGCCCCAATCAAGCCTGAGCAGATGGATAGCCTGAGAGAAGTGCTTCATTCTATCCAGCAAAATGTTGAACACAACAACCTGATTCCCTTTGCCCAGTTTCCACAGGTACATTTTGCCCGATTTGTCATTCTTGAGTCGGTTGTCGATCCTTTGCATGGCACAATCATTCCTGCAAGTTTGGCATTTTCAAGCTGTATTGATGCTCCCCTGAAAAGCTATGTGCGATCGCTGGTAGAGGTTTCTGGCCTGGGACTGGATCAGATCTTTAGCCACTGTCAAGGCTATCCCCCACCCGAGCAACGCACTGCTACCAGACAGATTGCCTATCTGCAACAACACCAGATTGAGACCCAAACTTTCTATGTAAACACTGTCGGTCGCACCGTACAACAGGTGCATCAGGAAGCAGATCTGCATGACCAGATTGAGGACTTTCTAGATCGCTACCAACGCCAACAAGGGGATGCCAGACCCGATGAAGACACAATTCGTCGGGCCATTCAGGACTTTGTCAAGCAGGAACCAACCCTTGCCTGGAGTCAGGCTCCAGCCGCATCCCCCGGTCTGAAGTGGAAAATTCAGGAAAAGCTGTATTTTGTCTTTGGTTTGCTATTCATTTTGCTGCTGGGTCTAGTCTTTTTACCCATCTCTCCCATCTTCTTTGCAATTTTACGATGGCAAGAAGAAATAGCTCCTCATCCCCGACAAGATCTAAATTTTAGATTAAGTCAGTTTCATCGCATCCACCTTGCCCAGGATGAAGACTTTTTTAGTCAAAATCAGTTCAGTGTCGTGGGTTTTGTTAAACCAGGTTGGTTCCGTTACATCACCCTGAACGTTATTCTGAGGCTGGTGAATTTTGTGATTCGCCACATTTTTAACAATGGCGATTTAGGAACAGTCCCTCTCCTCAATCTACATGGGGTAGATACCATTCACTTTGCAAATTGGGTGGTCATTGATCAGGGCCGACGAGTACTGTTTATGAGTAACTACGATGGCGACTTAGAAGATTATATGAATGACTTTATCAACAAAGTTGCATGGGGATTAAACCTCATCTTTGGGCATGGTGTGGATTATCCCAAAACGAGTTGGCTCGTGAAGGGAGGTGCTAGGGATGAACAGATCTATAAAGCAGTCCTCCGCAAATATCAAATTCGCACTCAGGTTTGGTATTCAGCCTATCCAAATCTTTCTGCGGTCAACATCATTAACAATTCCGAGATTCGAGCCGGATTGTTTCGATCGCTAGACTCTGCTGCCCAACAAGCATGGCTAGCTCGATTCTGACCAGATTGCGTCTCTTTTCCACAATTCCAGGGAAGCTCTATGAATCACCTCGAACTTCAGGATATTCAAGGCATCATCGCCCGTGGCTATGGCAATCTCGAAGCTGCGACCTACCTTTTGCTGCATATTCAGGATGCCCCTTTGACTCGACAATGGCTAGGGAACTTAGCGGATTCGATACAAACCTGTCAGGAGCCTCCCCGCAATCGCTGCCTGAATGCTGCCTTCAGCTATGAGGGACTTGTCGCTTTAGGATTGCATCAAAGTAGTCTTTGCACTTTTCCCACAGAGTTTCAAGAAGGTATGACCGAGCCGAATCGCAGTCGTCATCTGGGTGACCGTGAGGGCAGTCCAAATGACCCGAAATTATGGCTTTGGGGTGGTTCGGTTCCACAGCAAACTAAAGTACATCTTCTTCTGCTCCTCTATGCCAGTGATGAGCAGCAATTGGCTGAGTTTTATAAGACTCTCGCTGACCAGTTCTCTCAGGGTGGGGTTGATCTTATCCAGAAACTAGACACCAAACCCCTGAAGGATGAGGGCGGTTGCTTTCGCGAACACTTTGGTTTTCGTGATGCGATTAGTCAACCGATTATTGAAGGCTTAAACCGAGTCGGGGAATCTTATAACACTATCAAAGCGGGAGAATTTATCCTCGGCTATGCCAATGAGTACAATCTGCTGACAGAAAGCCCTAGAGTAAAACCTGAGTACGATCGCCACCACATCCTACCATCTGGTGAATTTGGCTACCCTGATCTAGGTCGTAATGGAAGTTATCTGGTCTTCCGACAGCTTAGCCAAAACGTTGAGGAATTTTGGCGTTTTTTGGACAAAGCCACTCAAGATCCTAACGGTTCCAGTAACCCTGAGGCTCGCCTCAAACTCGCAGCCAAAATGGTTGGTCGCTGGCCCAGTGGCACTTCCCTGGTGCAGTCTCCAGATCAAGATGACCCAACCGTTATCGATCAAAATGCCTTTGCCTACCATCATTTAGATACCCAAGGCTTTCGGTGTCCCATTGGATCTCACATCCGCCGCTCCAATCCTCGGGACTCTCTAGGTCCGGCTCCAGGTACCGAGCAATCCATCGCTGTGAACAAAACCCATCGACTGCTCCGCCGAGGCCGCACCTATGGGGAACCGATCAGTTCGTCCTTTGATCCGGAAGCCATTCTCAACACTCCAACCTCGGGAGAGCGAGGAATTCATTTCATTTGTATTAATGCCAATATAAGTCGGCAGTTTGAGTTTGTCCAGCATACCTGGATCAACAGTCCTAAATTTAGTGGTCTCTATGAAGAGATAGACCCCTTGGTGGGTGATCGCAATCTTTTTGGAACCAACGTTGATACATTTACACAACCCGCTAATCCGATTAGACACCGTACCTACGAACTACCTCAATTCGTAGTAGTGCGAGGAGGTGCTTACTTTTTCTTACCTGCAATTAAAGCTATCCGATATTTAGCTTCCTTTATCTGAATCATCTTTTTTTTGGAACAGCTTCGCAATCTAAAAAATGCTGATGCACGTTTACCTTTGCGAATTTTAATTGAAACCATTTTAGCTATGAACTCCAATACCAGTCGCCCAGTGCCACCTGCCAATACCGGCTCAGCCTTTTTGAATTGGTTAAGCAATACTTCCCTTTGGCTTTTGCAAACAGAGCGCCGATTTGATCCCTTTTTTCGGCCAGTATTCGATGCTTTATTTCAGGCTCCGATCGCAAGCTTAACCACCACTTTGATTAACATGAATCGCTCAAACGAAGGCTTAAAAATTGCGGAGGAAAAACCGATTCCAGATGAAGAAGCGTACCTCGAATCAATCATCTCAACCTTTGAAAAGCAGATGCGTGAACTCTGGAAACCTGGAGCTTTTGAACGCGGAGGTAACACAAAAACGCACGGCATTGTACGCGGAGAATTGATCATTCATGACGATCTCCCTGCCGAGTTCCGCCAGGGCATCTATGCACAACCGCAAACCTTCCGGGCATGGGTGCGCTTTTCGGGTCCTGGCCCCTATATAACGCCGGATATCGACGATGTAGGTTTCATGAGCATCAGCATCAAGCTAATGGGTGTACCTGGACCGAAGTTGTTGGATGATGAGAAGTTTACGCAAGATATGTTCGGCGTTTCCACACCAACCTTTGTGACCCCGGATACCAAAGCAAATGCTCAGTTGCAGATCGAAAGCTTGAAAAATGCACAAATTTTCTATTTTATTAACTGCCATCGTCCCCACATTCTGGACTTGATTATGCAGTCATTGTGGAACAAGACCCAGACTAGTCCATTGGAAGCTCCCTATTTCAGTTGTGTTCCGTATCTGCTAGGAGACGGCCAAGCCATGCAGTACTCCATGTGGCCGAAATCAACAAAACGGACTCCGATCCCCCAACTTCCTTGTCGTCCTCCCGATGACTATCTGCGCGATGCAATGGTTGCCACCCTTGCACAGGAAGACATTGAGTTTGATGTTCGCCTGCAACTGCAAACCGATCCACACCTAATGCCGATTGAAAACAATGCCGTACTCTGGCCCGAAAAGCTTTCGCCACGGGTATCAGTTGCCACACTGCGTATTCCTCAGCAGAAATTTGACTCTCCAGCACAATTGGACTTTGCCAAACGCCTCTCATACAATCCGTGGCATTGTATTCCCGAACATCGACCGTTGGGCAATCAAAACCGTGCTCGGAAACGAATGTATGCGGAACTTTCAAAACTGCGACAAACGATGACTGCTGTCCCCCACTACGAACCGACGGGAGATGAAGTCTTTGAGTAAAGTCTTTCACTATTGGTAAGTAGTCCCTCATGGCACAAAGGAGAGTAGAATACCAACTTCTTCATGGTACTCACCGACACAACGTGAATTACCGATCATCCTAGTCCGTGGATTTGGAGGACCCGACACAACGGATGAGCAAAAACTCACTTACCAAAGCCACACGATTCTCTACTCCCCACTCCCTACTTCTCGTCTTCGCTGTGGTCTACACATCTGAAAACTGCTGTAAGTTGGTAGCCCCAAATTCGTCAATCAATCTGCTGCCAAATCATGGTTTGGATTGGTTCAGCTACAACCGCATGTTCCTTTTCGTCTAATGTTTTGACATAAGGCATTGCCAGGTGTTTTGTTAATACTTCCATGCTTACCCAATTTTCATAGAGCATAAAGATAGATCGATCGTTAACCGATTGATGAATGCCATAGTTGATGCAGCTTTACTCGGCTCGTGTAAGTTCTGCAACAACGAGGATCTCTTGCTTGAGCATCTCCTCCCGCCCGGTTTGACCTTGATTTGATCTGCAAGGTTATTTGCTCAGATGCCATTGCTGATTTCCCATATAATTGGAGCGGTGAATTTTATCAAATCTTACGTTGAAATCGCCTTCAAAACTGAGTTTTCTTTACTAATCACAATTCATTATGGATAACGCACTTCGATTGAAACAACCTCAGACCGCTTTAATTACAGGAGCTTCTAGTGGACTGGGATACGAATTTTCTCAACTATTTGCACAAGATCGGTATAATCTTGTGCTTGTTGCTAGAAATGAACAAAAGCTGAGTCAGTTAGCAAATGACCTTATATCCAGGTTTAGTATTGCAGTCAAAATTATTGTTAAAGATCTTTCTGATCTAGCTTCTCCAGAGGAAATTTTTACTGAGCTTCAGCAAGATGGGATTGCAGTAGACATTCTAGTCAACAATGCTGGGTTTGCTACGTATGGATTTTTCTCTGAAATTGACCTGCCAACGGAACTGCAAATGATGCAGGTTAATATAGTTACCCTGACGCATCTCACCAAATTATTTCTTAGAGAAATGCTGAAGCGTAAGTCAGGCAAGATCTTGAACATTGCGTCAACCGCAGCTTTCCTGCCGGGACCATTAATGGCTGTTTACTATGCCACTAAAGCTTATGTACTATCCTTTTCTGAGGCAATTGCTAATGAGGTGCAGGGTTCTGGGGTTACAGTGACGGTTTTATGCCCTGGACCAACTGAATCAGGCTTCCAAAAAAGAGCAGCAATGGAGCAATCTAAATTAGTGAAGGGACGCAAGATTCCAGATGCCGCTACTGTTGCCAAAGCAGGCTATCGTGCCTTGATGCGAAATCAAACAATCTTGGTTCCAGGTTTAGCCAATCAGTTACAAACATTCTCGATTCGATTTCTGCCTAGAAGTTTTGTAAGGCAAACAGTACGAAACATGCAGAAACGAAACGACTAGGTCATTTAATACAAATGAACCACTCTGCACTTTCAGTGCAGAGGTTCCTTGGGGGCTGAAAGCCCAAGTTAATTCAATCGCGTCATAAATTGTCGCATTCCTGATTCGACAGAGGTGCCAAGGTTTGTCTTTTGATCCACCGCCAGAGATTACTTATAGAGTTAGATCAGGCAGGGGATACTCAAGAGGCCATTACACCTGGTTACGCTGTCTTTTCCTCGCCTTGAACAAAAGCGCCACCCAATAGGTGAGTAGCAGCTAAAGCCTCCCACTAAAGTGGGTAGTTTCGACTAGCGCGTTTGGGACAATGAAAGATAAAAAAGTTCTAATTGTCACCACCAGCCATAACACCTTGAATAATGGCAAGGAAACGGGTTACTGGCTGGGAGAGGTGACGCATTTCTATCACATTCTTGCAGCGGCAGGCTTTGAAATTGACTTTACCAGCCCTAAGGGAGGTCAACCACCGCTCGATCAAAAAAGTTATGATTTGCGGGATAAAGACAATCGTCAATTTTGGGAAGACAAACGCCTTCAAACTCAACTGAATAACACCATTCCAATTGAAGCCGTTAACCCAGAGGATTATGCTGCCATTTACTATGCGGGTGGGCATGGGGCAATGTGGGATTTTTCCAATAATGAAAGACTTGCACAGGTGGCAACCCAAATCTATGAAAATGGTGGATTTGTCTCAGCCGTATGTCATGGTTCCGCCGGACTGCTCAACATTAAGCTTGCCAATGGTCGTTCTTTGCTAGATGGAAAAACAGTCACGGGGTTCGCTAATTTAGAGGAACAGTTGATTTGTTTGACTAAGGCGGTTCCCTTTCTTCTGGAAGACAAACTCAAAAAGCAGGGTGCGACCTACAAAAGAGCGATGATTCCCTTCATTCCCCATGTCGAGGTGAGCGAACGACTGATTACAGGTCAAAATCCTCAGTCTGCCAAAGCGGTGGCTAAAGCCTTGATTAAAGCTCTGCAAACACCGTAGCAAATTCAATCCTAAAATCCCAAAATATCCCATGTCAAATACCTCTAACTCAGTTCAAACACGAGAGGCTCTACCTCTAATCTTGGTTCGTGGCTTTGGTGGCACAGATGTTGTTGATGAGCAGAAAAATGCGTATCAGGGCTTCAATGATGGGACGGTTTATCCGCTGAAAAAAGGTAAGAACTATATCTATGAAGGTCTTATTCTTCGGTTGATGAAATCTAACTGGAAGTATCAAGATGCTACCAACGTAGTGAATTATTCCAACAAAGAAACTGCACATCTTCGCGAAAATCTTCCGCCAGGATTAGAAGCATTGGATCAAGCGGGCTTTTTTTCTAAAAGTAAAGTTGTGATTGATCCAGCTATGGCTCTCAGCCTGATCAACTCAAATAATGATCCGCGTCAAACGATATGGGTGTTTCGATACTATGATTTGAGCGATCGCGCCTTTAAACAATATGGCATTGCTTTAACCCGACTGATCGACTTTATCCGCACCTTGGTTGATATTAAACTGAAGGCAAAAGGATTTGAATCGTACATCAACAAAGTGAATATTGTTGCCCACTCGATGGGGGGACTAATTGCTCGTCAATCTATTCAAGGCGCTTTCCAGGATAAAGAAACGAGAGTAGGGAAAGCCACTGCGGAGCAATCGATTAACAAAATTGTGACGCTGGGAACACCACATCAAGGAATCAGTTTTCAGCTCTTGCAAGAACTCTCTTGGATTCCTTTTTTGCAAGCGGATGATGAAATCGAGCAATTCAATCCAACAAAGCAAAACGATTCCACCAATACGGTTGGATTCAAGCAATTCAAAGATCATTTTCCACTCGATCGCCTGTTAACGATCGTTGGGACAAACTATCGTACATAGGGCTTGCTGAATTTTCCCGCGATCGCAGTCTCGCGCGCAATCGCACAGCCGGAAAATCTAGTCGGAAGTTACCCCGCGACGCGGGGTAACTTCCGGCTGAAACCATTACCCAATATGACTTTCCAGCATTTGGGAAAATCTGTTACATGACTACATTTTGTGGAAACCCTTATGTGGCGCTGGTTTTAGCCAATTTTGGCTCAATAAAATCATATATCGTGGTTGAATCGACAAAGCTTAAGAAAAGCTTAAATTACATGACTACACATTTTTGAGGCAAAATGGCTATAAACAAAGCAGGACAAGGGTTTCAGCCAACCAAAGTTGCCCCGCAGGGGGCAACTTCCGTTTAATCCAGCTCATGATTTTTCTCCCTCAACTAAACGTTGACGTACACCTGTGAGGCGATCGCGCCAGGTAATCTGACTGAGTAATACCAGCAGGAGAAATCCTCCCAAACCCAGCAGAATGAATTTCCAAGTAGAAGAAAGCTGGAAAGATGCAACTTCGGTGCTACTTGTGTTTGGTGTTTCTGATTGATTGGCTGCTTTAAAGAAAGCCAGTAGATCAGCTTGTTCGGCTTCCGTCAGCTGACTGTTTTGATAAATGCTTTGCATAGTCGGGAATGGTAAGGTGGGCAAGACACCTTGAAGACCGACTTCGGTGTAGCGATCGATAACATGGGTTAAGTTCGGTCCAAGCGTGCCGCCCCGTAAGGCTCCCACCACATTCACTGTATGACAGGACATACAGGCAGGACCGCCATTTTGAAAGGGAATAGTTCCGGTAAATAACTTTTGTCCAATGATGGCATCACCAGCAATTGGTGAGTCTGTCTCTAACGATGTTGCGGTTGCTGTTTCTGGTGGGGTGGCAATGGCATTTCCCAACCCATTTTCCAGATAAACGACGATGGATTCAACTTGATCGGGTTGCAATCCCATATTGGGCATGGGAACGCCGTTATATTGCTGAACTAACTCAGTCGCGATCGCATCTCCCGATGCGATGACTTTCTCTGGTGCAGCAATCCAGCGTACTAACCAGTCGCGATCGCGTCTTTGAGTCACCGTTTGCAGATCGGGGCCATAACTTGCGCCACTGCCATCCATCGAGTGACAAGAGGCACAGGATTGTTCAAACAGCGTTTTTCCTTCCTCTACGGTAACGGCTGTTGCGGTCGCCATACTCCCGAACCACAGGATGCCGCTGGTCAATAGCATTACCAGTAAAGATCTGCCCCAGCAGCACCACCAGCGTTGCCATTGCTGAGTCAGCCGTGACATGAATTCCATAGGTTTTTCACCTTTGTTTTAAGCGTTTTTACTCAGTTCGTTTTGCACCCAAGAGAAGACGGCTACAGTGGCAGACATCCCCAGAGTGGCTGCGGCTAAGGCAATGACTTGTTCAATTTCTGCTTGGGAAATACCGAGAGCGAACGCTTTACGCACATTGGCACGCACCGCTCCCTCTCGCATCGCGCCAATCGCAATTCCCAACTTAATTAATCTGACCGTTTTGGCATCCAACGGTCCTTCTCTGCCTGCCTCACTGAGTTGCTCCCAAGCTTTTTCCAGTTTGGGATAGCGTTCAACAAACTGCTGATAGATTTCTGGGGGAATAGGAACAGCTTCCGCGTTCATAAAGACCTCCAAATTCCCAATTACACCCTACCTTCCCAGCATCAAAGCTAAGATGCCAAAGAATGCCTACACCGAAAACTGACGCGCTTTTTGCTGTTCCATTTCCATAGCACGGGGAAACAGCACATTGTTTTCTTTGTGAATATGCTGGTGCATATCTTGTTCAAAATTAGCTAGAGCATCCAGCATGGCACGATAGGTATTACACGCCCAATTTGGCGGAGTGAAGTCGTCGGTGAGTTGGCGCAGTTGTGCTAGGGCGATACCCGCTTCCTCATGCTCGAATTCCATGCAGCGCACTGGGTTAGCAAGAATGCCACTCTGGAATAAGCACAAAGTTTCCGATGATTCTAGCTGCCGAATCATCGGAAACAAAATCTGTTCTTCCTTCATCAAGTGCGTTGCTAGTTCTTGGGATAGGGCCAGAAATACAGCCTTAATTTGGTGTAAACGAGGTTCTTTATCCCCATGTACGGCAGCAACTTTCGCCGTCATTTTTTCTAGGCGCGGTAGCTCAGAATGTAGGTAAGCGTGGTGGGTTTGCTCGATGCGGTCGGCGAGTTCTGTCAGGGATAAAGTCGCTACATTCACTTCTGGTTCTTCGTCGGAGGCAGTGCTGGCTTCCAGTTGAGCCAGAAAACCCTGGGGGTCGATCCCGACCTGGCGGCAGGCTTCTTCTAGGGTCTTTTTGCCACCACAGCAGTAGTCAACTTTGGCTTGCTCGAACAAGCGGGAAAGGGAAGGGCGATCGCGGACAATCGCGCCTACGGTATCGTGGATTTGAAAGATTGTCATAGCTGCCTCCTGGATTGGATTTAGGTGATTTACAGTTGGTTTACCCTCACCCCAACTCACTTCTGACAACGGTTACAAGCGCCGGTTTCACGATGGGATGATTCCCGAAAACGTCATAATTGCCAGCTTGAATCTGCCTTTTCCTGTGACTTCATCAATACTTTCAAGCCTAAGCGAACGACTTTTGGTATTCCTTGACTTAAGTCAAAACAGACCTTAAAAGATTCTTAATTCTGAATTGTTATGGTTTGGGGGCGCAATTCGCCCCCTGAAGCTAAAAATACCAGTACTTAATTGCCTGGTATCAATCATTTGGACTATCGCCTAAAATTAAATAGTTCCAATTTAAATCAATAGCTTCAATCCACTCAATCTTATGCGACTTGCAGCAGTATCACTCCAGTATGACTTCTTACCACGCTTTTACAACATGGCAAGCATTAACGTGCTTTCCAACATGATGGTTCCTTTGGCGGGTATTGTTGACATAGCCTTTTTGGGACATTTAGCAGATATCCGCCACCTAGCAGGAGTTATTCTAGCCACTATACTGTTTGACTACCTTTACCGAGTGTTAAAGTTTTTGCGCTCCAGTGTCAACGCCTTAACTGCACAAGCCGTCGGGATGGATGACCACAAAACTATATTATTAGTCGGGATGCGGAGTGCTGTAATTGCGCTGGGACTGGGATTAATCATCTTGTTGTTGCAATACCCAATTCAAAAACTGGGGTTCTGGATTTTAAGCGGTTCTCCAGAAATTGAAAGTTCTGGAACTGACTATTTCTATGCCAGAATTTGAGCAGCTGCGGCGGTGTTGCTCAATTTTGTATTGATTGGTTGGTTTACGGGGCGAGAAATGAATAGTCTGGTGTTGTTGATGTCTGTCATTGGTAATGGTTCTAATGTTCTGCTGGACTATTTGATGATTGTCAAGTGGGGATGGGAAAGCATGGGAGCGGGACTGGCTACAGCAGTTAGTCAGTATTTGGCGTTAGTGACTGGCTTGGTGGGAGTGTGCTTGAGCATTCAATGGACAAAATTAGCAGCCCCCTTACAAGAGGTTTTTGATTGGGTGGCGTTAAAAGAAACTGTTGTTCTCAAAACCAACATTCTGGTGCGATTTTTAGTATTGATTTCTACTTATGCCATCTTTACAAATTTGAGTGCCACAATGGGAACAATTACCTTGGCAGAAAACGGATTGCTGTTGCAAATTGCTCTGTTGAGTCAATTTACCATCCAAGGGGTAGGGATGACAACACAAACCTTGACTGGCAATTTTCAGGGTAAAGGTTCAACAGAGAAGATGATTCCATTGTTGACTATTTCTGTAATTACCAGTTTATTTATTGCCCTATTTATTGCCATCGGCTCTGTGATATTCCCAGAGCCAGTATTTGGATTATTGACTAATCATGCAGAGGTGAACGAACACATTAGTAGTTATGTAATTTGGCTACTACCGCTTTTGGGATTAACTGCGATCGCTTTCATGTTAGAAGGATACTTTATTGGTTTAAAAGAAGGTGCAATTATTCGTAACACTGTGCTTTTAGCCTTGGCAATCGGTTTTACACCCCTAGCTGCAACAGCATGGTATCTCCACAATAATCACCTGTTATGGATGGCGCTGGTTTGTTACATGACCGTCATGATTGTAGTGCTGGGGTCACAATTACCTAAGACACTGGATAGCAAAAACTGTCACCAGATGTCTAATAACTCAAGTCCCTAGTAACTCAAGTTGCTAGTTATCTCTCTTGGAGCGGCTAATGGCTAATCGCTAATGGCGAGATTGGTAAAAATCCAAGATTAGCAATTAGCAATTAGCCAGCTGGCAACGCCCTTGTTTATAACTAGCAACTTGCGTTAGTAGTTAATAGTTGTGACAGCCGTAATGGGTAATGGGTAATTGGTAATTGGATTAACAGGCTTTTGCCGTCAGTACAATTACCAGAAACCGGGTTTTTGGCTCCGCCTGCGTCAGTCCTGAGATTCTTAATTGTGAATTGGCGAGGTGATGGGATGATGGAGGCGGGGAAAGACTCGATCCGCGATCGCACTGGGGTTGAGCAACAGCTACACAATCCTTAACTAAATATTACTATAATTACTCATTTTACAAGATATAAAATTTAACAATTCTCAATTCTCAATGGGGATAACGCGAAGGTTTCGCTGGATCTTCTCCTTAGCTTTTATTCTGTGTCAAGGTCTAGCAATTATAATTTTTTGCGGCCATGAAAGATAAAAATATCCAAAAAAATCCGCAGATAGTTGAAATCTGCGGATTTTTCGTTGTTGGCTTATTTGAGCAATACTAAAGCTAATAATTTCCTCTGAGCTTGCGGGTATTTTCCACTAAACTTTGAGCAAATTGATCGAACCGTTGCGCGAGTTTTTCATCTAACAGCTTGCCTTCTGAACCAAAGGCTTTCCATGCTTGTCCCACGGCTATTTGTTCGGGAATTACCCATCCATGTACCCATCTCATGATTATCCGCAAATCGTTGAGGGCGTTGCTGTTAGATTGACCGCCCAACACGCTAATTAAACCCGCAACTTTGCCGGATAATTGCTCGAAACTCATCAAATCAAGGGCATTTTTTAACACGCCGCTGACGCTACCGTGATACTCTGGCGTTGCTAAAATTATCCCGTCTGCTTGTTTGACTGCTGCGCGCAATTTTTCCACATCTGGGTAGTCTGGATACTCTTCTCCCCCATCGCAAAATGGTAGGTTCATTTTCCGCAGGTCGAGAATTTCTACTTCCGCCCCTAAAGCTTGTACTCGTTGTACTGCTTGCATTAATGCCTGGTAGCTATAGGAGTCGGGGCGTAAACTACCGGCAATTCCTACTATTTTGACCATATTTCCCTGTTCGACGTGTCTTTACTAAACGCAAAATTACTTAACTTCACTTAAACGTCTACTTCGAGGTAATACCTCTACTCGCGGGTTGATTTAGGGAGTTAAAGCGAAGTCATTACGACTACACTTAAGATCGCAAAGAAAATTAACAGATGTCAAGGAGAGATTAATGGGGAGAAGAACTGAGGCAAATCACCTTTGTTTCTATGAAAAATCGTCGGGTGGGGAACGAGCGAACGCAGCTGGAAACTTTGGTGATAGGATCTTCGGGCGTAAGTCCTGGGGAGAAGGAGCGCTGGCGCGATCTCGCTAGGGATCGTTGGCAGTTAAACTAAAAGCTATGAGCATCCAGACCTCCGTGCTAGCAGAGCTGCTGCAAGACCAGCCCCAGCTGCGTCCGCAAATGTACTTCAAGTCTTCCTTAACGGCACTCTCCCACGGGATGGAAGACCTAATACCCGCACATAGTAAGGGTTTGAACCCAGATGCCGCACCCCCAACTATCAAAAGGGGTTAGTACAGAGATTCTGGATTCCGAGAATTATTGTTGCTCGACGACATTACTAACTATCTGCTTGATGATTTTATCAATATATGCTTGCGAAAGGAAGCTATCAGCAAGAAGCCTCGCATTTTCTTTAATTTTTACCAACTGAACTGGATTCTTTATTAGGTTACATAAGACTTCTATCATCATTTCATTATTTTCTGCGACCAAGATATCCTTTCCAGGAGTGACAATGCCACGAAATCCATCTGCTGCGTTAGTACTCGCAACTATTGCACAGCCATATTGAAGAGCCTCTGCTAATTTAACATTAGCGCCCCCTTTGTTCCAAATAGGACACATGACAACTAAGGCTTGTTTGTATTCTTGCACGATATCGGCTACAAAACCAGCCGCATCAACGCCATCAATACCAGAATAAGCCTCTGTCCCATCCCCAACCAGACGAATTCTTAACTCTGGATTAATTGCGCGCAGGCGAGGCAGTACTTGAGTGATTAGAAACGTAATTGCATCTCGGTTTGGTTGCCAACCAGCGCTGCCGACAAATAAAATATTCTTCGCATCTGACTGCACATCGATCTGAGCTTTTGCGGTGGCAGAAATACAAGGAAGCCAAGTCGTGTTGCACTTATTCAAAATAAATCTATCATCTGGTCGAATCACAAAAACATGTTTGAATTTCGCCCCGCATCGATTCATCATATATTTTGTAACTGGCCATATAGCTCTAGTTAGCGTGGTTTCTGGCATAGGAAGACGATCCGCATCAAGAATACATGGCACAAAATGATGCGGGGCAGCAACCGAGGCTGCAAAAAAACTGCAAAAAGCAACATCAAATTGGTAGGTTTCTCTAATCTTTTCGACTTCTTTAATGGCGGGTAGATATAAGCGGAAATTGCTGAAACTAAGGTTTCTGCGTATCCAATACATCCGCTCTGGATTATGCGGTATACCGCTTGGCGCGGTATAATCTACAGTGGCGGGTATATTCTCTTGCGGTTGAGGAGCCAGCCACAGTACGCGACATTCACCTAATTTCTCTAACGCGATTTTGATAGACAAAAGACGTTGCCCTGTACCGTAGGTATCCGAAGGAACGTCTTTTGATGAAATTAATAGAGATTTTATTTTTTTCATTAGATGTAAAACCCAAGTTTAACTATTAAAACTCACCGTTCGCGCCATAAAAATAAGTAAAAACAACTATTTTTACTGGCGAGCGCACAAAAGAGAGAGTTTATTTTCCATCATTTCTGTGGATATTAACCCATGATGCGCAAATACGCAATCCGAGCAAATCGCCAATCTCGCGCTTTAACTTTTACTCGTCGGTTAATTGAGCTATAAAGCGAAGCCATTACGACTACAGTTAAGACCGCAAAGAAAATTTACAGATGTGAATGAGAGATTAATGGGGAGAAGGAGCGCTGGCGCGATCTCGCTAGGGATCGTTGGCAGTTAAACTAAAAGCTATGAGCATCCAGACCTCCGTGCTAGCAGAGCTGCTGCAAGACCAGCCCCAGCTGCGTCCGCAAATGTACTTCAAGTCTTCCTTAACGGCACTCTCCCACGCGATGGAAGACCAAGTTTTAGCGGGATTAGACGAACCATTGATTATTGCTAGTTTTCAGCGAGAGCGTTTTTACCGTCAAGAAGCTCATCGGTATCGCCGCATCGCGGAACAAACGAAGCAAGTGTACGTGCTGGCAGCATCGGAAACCAGCTTTACCAGTGGTTCGGGAGACTATGAAACCGTCGCCTTCTCACCAGAGGACGAATTAAGTCACGAATGGAACTTGATTGTAATTGGACAGCAATACGCGAGTTGCTTGGTATGTCGGGAAAGGGAGGGATTACCCACCGAGATTCAAGTGCCGTTTATCGACCCATCCCGTCGATTTGAAGGGATTTGGACATTTGACCGACAAGTCAGTTGCAAAGCCGCAGAATTGTTATTAAAGCTGATATTAGTGTATCGACCCGAATTAGAAGCCAAAATACAGCAGGCGCGATCGCTTTTTCTGGGAATTAACCCAGAAAATAGAGCTGGGGAAAGTTGCCCCATGCCCAATTCCCAATGCCCCAATCCCGACCCCTTCGCCCAACGCTTGGTTACCTATCTACAAGCTGGTCAGTATAAATTGCTCAAAGCTTATCGTTCGATTGCGGCTGCCGAACGTAAAGAGCGACTGGTAAATTCTATTACAGCTTCTATCCGTAAATCCCTGAATGCCCACGAAGTGCTAAAGCAAGCGGCGCAAGAATTGGGGCAAGCGATGCAAGTATGTCGGTGTCTGATTTATCGCTGCAAGCAGACCGATGAAACCAGGACGGTACAGCACGAGTTTTTAAGACCGGGCATTAGTTCGCTGGCGGGGGAAACTTGGCCTTTGAAAGACAATCCCCTATTCCAGGAAGTGGTGCAGCATCAGGAACGAGTCTACGTCGCCGACACGCAGCAAGATGTCAGGATTGCCAATTCACCGACGTTAAAGAAATTGGTGCGTCGGTTTGGGATTGTATCTTGGTTGCTGGTGCCAGTGCTGAATCGGGGTAGATTGTTGGGGATGCTGGAATTGCACCACTGCGGATTAAAGCCGCATCGGTGGGAAGATGATGCACTGGAATTGGTGGAAGCGATCGCATCCCAAATCGGGGTAGCCTTAATACAAGCCGAAGCCTACGCCAACTTAGAAGATTTAAATGGGCAACTAGAAGCCTTAGAACGCACCCGCAGCAACTTAATTGCCATTACCGGACACGAATTGCGGACGCCCCTATCGACGATACAAGTCTGTTTGGAAAGTCTCGCCAGCGAACCCGACATGTCGGCGGATTTGCGACAGGTAATGCTAAACTCGGCACTGGCAGACGCCGAACGAATGCGAAAACTCGTGCAAGACTTCCTCACCCTGTCAAAACTAGAAAGCGGACGGGTAGAATGGCATCCAGAAGCCTTACAAGTCGAAGAATGCGTCGAATTAGCCATTAGCAGTACTCGCGTCCGCCACTCCAAGCAGGAATTGCCCCAAATCGAAAACGCAGTGCCACCCGAATTGCCCCTGGTGCGAGCCGATGGAGAATGGTTGGTGGAAGTTCTCACCAAACTGTTGGACAACGCTTGCAAGTTTACATCCCCCCAAGGAAAGATTACAGTGCGGGCGCGGCAAAACGGCAATCAAATGCTAGAAATCACCGTCGCCGACACGGGGCGAGGCATCGAACCCAATCGTCTGGAAACCGTATTCGAGCGATTTTATCAAGAAGAAGGCGCTCTGCGGCGAACCACAGGCGGTACGGGGTTAGGATTGGCTATTTGCCGTCAAATCGTCAACGGCTGGGGTGGAAAAATATGGGCCGAATCAGATGGGAAAGACACCGGGAGTCAGTTTAACTTCACCATCCCCATCGTTGAAGGTAGCAGAGGAGCAGAGGAGCAAAAGGTGCGGGTGAGCAGGTGAGCAGGTGAGCAGAGGAGACAAGGGAGACAAGGGAGACTCTTGAACTAGAAGTAGTTTCTTCCCCAGCTCCCCCATCCCCTTTGCTCCCCCAATGACCAATTACCCATTACCCATTACCGATTGCTAAAGAAGTGTAACAGTTCCTCACAAAGTCTTTAGACAGAGGCGATCGCAGTGATACGATGCCCTAGAAACGTGGAAAACGTTCATTGACCGTCATTTATCTTCCCATAACTACAACGCGGGTAATCCCGAAAGTCTCTTTACGGAGGTTTTAGATGTCAGAAGAACTAAAAGGAAAAACCCCTATCTTTGGCGGCGGCACTGGTGGCTTGCTGACCAAAGCAGAGGTTGAAGAAAAATACGCCATCACCTGGACTAGCCCCAAGCAGCAGGTATTTGAAATGCCTACTGGCGGCGCGGCTATCATGAACGAAGGTGAAAACCTGCTGTACCTCGCCCGCAAAGAATACTGCATTATGTTGGGCGGTCAGCAACTGCGGGCAAAATTCAAAATCAACAACTACAAGATTTACCGGATTTTCCCCAACGGCGACGTCGAGTTCATCCATCCCGCAGATGGCGTGTTCCCCGAAAAGGTGAACCAAGGCCGTCCCTACGTCGGTAAGGTTGACCGCAGCATCGGCGAAAACCCAGATCCCGCCAAAATCAAATTCAGCGGCAAGAAAACTTACGATCCTTAATTGGTTGTAAGTGCTACAATAGATCTTGTACCGTGGGGCACACGGGAATTCACGCTTGAGGAGTAGGTCGCAAAGCCTAGCATCATCTCAAACAAGATGAGCCCAAGAATCCGTCAGATATTTCTGCGCGGAATGTCACAATTTTTGTGTTTGGAAAAGTCCGGCACGCATAGTAAAAGTCAAGTCTCGGAGGGTTATCTCTCCGAGATTTGATGTTTGAAGCGAGAGGGGAGCAGGTGAGCAGGGGAGCAGGGGGGAGGGGTGTAATGAGGGTAAAATTATTAACAAGAGTTGGATTTGTAGCTATGGCAATTTTAGCGATTAGCGCTACAACCAGTTTGGCACAGCAACAATCCGAGCGATATCCAACCGCAACCGAATTGCAAAGATTAAGGGAAAAATTACGCCAGCAAATTCGGTCAAGTAATATTCAAGACAGACGTTCCCCAGCAGAAAAACAAAGCAGAGAAGCTTTTGTCAGAGCTTGGTCAAGAGTCGCTCCCGCTGTCTCCCCTTTTTTAGGGGATTGGTCGGGATATGAGGAAAGTTTGAGTATTTATCCATCCAATACAAGCGGGCGCGTTTGTTTGATTTATATTGGGATCCAAGAGGCTGAATTAAGTTTGGGAACCGTCTCTAATGGACAAATCCGCACGAATCGAAGAGAAGTTATTTTAAAAGAAGGAGACTACTTGGGAGTGGCGAGTGTAAGAAATAATCAACCAGATATTTTTGTCGAAACTCCTTATCACTCCCCGGTATCTTTGCCAGCACCTAGACAATTCGCTCAGTCATCGGGAACCACTACAGAGGAGGTGAATAAAGTAGTGCGGGAATTTAATGCATCTGGTTGTAGGTTGGCGCTGCCATCCTTACGGTAAAATTGTCATACCCTTCAAATAACGATGCTTATGAAAAGCCAATCGCTCCTTAGTATTAGCTTATTGAACTTAGTTATGTTAGCTGGATCAATCCCGGTTTTGTCCCAATCTACACAGACATTTCAAAGCTTACCCAATGGCGTGTATCTTTATGGGGAATCTCAAATGCCAGACGAAAAAGATACTTATTACTTTGTCTTGCGTAAAACTGGGAATAACATTATCGGCATGAGCTATACAGGTATGGAAAGAAATGAGTGCTTTAGAGGCACAATTAGCCAAAATACAATTAACGATCTAACCGTGGCAGAAGTCGAGCCGAATTCGACAGTAGGATGGCAATTTAGTCAAGGAGAAACGCCCTTAGATTTGAATGAATTATATAGAATAGACTCGCAGAAAATACATGAAGGTGCTTTAGGACAGTTGCAGGAATGCGTCACGCTATTTTCAAATAGAAGATAGCCGAAGTGCAGATGGCAAAACCAAAGATGGGAAATTTGAAATCTAAAATCTGAAATCTAAAATCTAAAATACTCAATAAAACTCTTCAGATTGGGGTAAAATTTTCTGTTGGGGCAGGTGCGTCCCATCCTCACCCGGTAAATTTATGATATTCCCCGATTTCTCCCAATTCGCCGAACTCGCTAAGCAAGGTAACTTCGTCCCCGTGTATCAGGAATGGGTGGCGGATCTGGATACGCCAGTATCTGCATGGTATCGCGTCTGTGCTGGTCAACCTTACAGTTTTTTGTTGGAGTCGGTTGAAGGAGGAGAAAACATCGGACGCTATAGTTTATTGGGATGCGACCCGGTGTGGGTGTTGGAAGCACGAGGCGATCGCACGACCCAAATCCACCGCGACGGTTGGATTGTAGAATTTGAAGGCGACCCGTTTAAAGCATTAACCTACTGCATTACGCCCTATCATCCAGTAAAATTGCCCCAACTTCCTGCCGGTATTGGCGGATTATTTGGATATTGGGGATATGAGTTAATTCGCTGGATCGAACCTAAAGTGCAAATTTATCCGGCGGGGGAAAAAGACTTGCCGGATGGAGTGTGGATGCAAGTCGATCACCTGTTGATATTTGACCAGGTGAAGCGGAAAATATGGGCAATCGCATACGCAGACTTGCGCGACCCGGAGGTGAAGTTAGAGGAAGCTTATCAGCAAGCGTGCGATCGCGTCACCCAGTTAGTCAATAAACTGCAATCTCCCCTATGCCAGCAGAGTACCTTTTTAGAATGGAAACCGCCAGGAACAGGTGCAGGGGAAACCGAGTATACGAGTAATATCACCCGCGAACAGTTTTGCGACAACGTTAAAAAGGCAAAAGAATATATCAAAGCAGGGGATATTTTTCAGGTAGTACTTTCCCAGCGACTATCGGCAGAATACAGCGGCGATCCTTTTGCACTATATCGCTCGTTGCGGTTAATTAATCCTTCGCCGTATATGTCATATTTTCACTTTAACGACTGGCAAATTATCGGTTCCAGTCCCGAGGTGATGGTAAAATCAGAACGAGATCGGGATGGTAATAAAATAGCAACTTTGCGACCAATTGCCGGAACGCGACGCCGGGGTAAAACAACTCAAGAAGATAACGCTTTGGCAGAAGAATTGTTGCAAGATCCGAAAGAAATTGCCGAACACGTTATGCTAGTAGATCTGGGGCGAAATGACTTGGGTCGCGCCTGTAAAATCGGTAGCGTAAAAGTAGACCAATTAATGGTAATTGAACGGTATTCCCACGTGATGCATATTGTGAGTAATGTCGTGGGAGAATTGGCGCAAGATAAAACAGCTTGGGATTTGTTGAAAGCGTGTTTCCCAGCGGGGACGGTCAGCGGTGCGCCTAAAATTCGGGCAATGGAGATTATAAATGAATTGGAGGGATGTCGGCGCGGGGTTTATTCTGGGGCTTATGGGTACTATGATTTTGAAGGGCAGTTGAATAGCGCGATCGCAATCCGCACGATGGTCGTCCGCAGTCAAGGAAATGGCAAGCATACGGTATCGGTGCAAGCGGGTGCCGGGTTAGTCGCTGATTCTGAACCTGAAAAAGAATATGAGGAAACGATTAATAAGGCAAGGGGTTTGTTGGAAGCGATTCGCTGTTTAAAATAGCTAATGGCTAATAGTAGCAATTAGCAATTAGCAATTAGCAATTAGCAATTAGCAATTAGCAATTAGCAAATTATGAACTTTTACATTGTTGATGTGTTTGCGGTGGGGAAATATACTGGCAATCAGTTGGCTGTGTTTACGGGTGATGGGGTGGGTGAGTTATCGGATTCTCAGATGCAGCGCATCGCTAAGGAGATGAATTATTCGGAAACTACTTTTATCTCATCAACAGAGATGCGAGAGGGTGGTTATGATGTGCGGATTTTTACCCCTGAGCAAGAGTTACCTTTTGCTGGGCATCCGACTTTAGGAACTGCTTATATTATACAGCAAGAAATAGTTAAAAATCAGGTTGACAAAGTTAATTTAAATCTCAAAGTTGGGCAAATTCCAGTCACGCTGCATTATGGGGGTGAGTCGGTAGAATGGTTGTGGATGCAGCAAAAAACGCCAACTTTTGGTCAGGGGTTTTCGGCAGATAAGATTGCAAGCGTGTTGAATTTAGATGTATCCGAGATAGATTCGAGGTTTCCGATTGAAGAAGTTTCGACCGGAGTGCCGTTTATTATCGTGCCGTTGAAAACTCTGGAAGCAATTAAGCGTATTAAGGTGAATAAAGATAAATATTTTGAGCTAATTGAAAAGACGCAAGCGAAAGCGATTTTGGTATTTTGCCCCGAAACTTATAGTCCGGAAAATAATCTAAATGTACGGATGTTTGCCGGTTATTTAGGAGTTCCGGAAGATCCGGCGACGGGGAGTGCTAATGGTTGTTTGGCTGGGTATTTAGTCGAGTATTCTTATTTTGGGTCAGCACCAATTGATTTACGAGTCGAGCAAGGATATGAAATTGGTAGACGTTCTTTGCTGTTATTAAAAGCGCAAAGAGGTAAACAAGGAATTGAAGTTTCAGTCGGTGGAAAGGTGATTTTGGTCGCCAAAGGAGAATTTGTTTAAACAAAGCATACCAATGCTAATTTATTGAGGCAAGTCTCTTTCTTCTCTTCCTCTGCGCGGTTTATTCTATTCTTATTTGTAGGGTGCGTTAGGCGCAATTTAATCTGTTGTTTTTGAATAATTTCCCCAGATCTGCGCCGTAACGCACCGCGCAGAGATGGTGCCGTACTACTCTTCTTGGCGTTCTACTCTTCGAGAAGCTGAAGAAAGCGTCTATGGCGTCTACCCTACGGGAAGCCGCTGCGCGTCTATGGCGGTTCAAAAAAGTTATTTCTGGAAGTCGAACCAGGCGCAGATCGGGATATCCTGCACGAATCTCTTCAAAACTATCATCCTCATCTGAGTTGAGACTTGATTCATAAAGCAGCGAGAACCGATTTTTCGTAAATCTGGCGTTATGGAATTGGTTGGAATATCCCAATCATATCATGTCCGGTTCTTCACCCATAGTTAGGAATGACGCGGCGACACGGTGACACGGTGACGCAGAGAGATTTTTATTAAGGGTAATTAGGCGGACATCATATCAATCCAAAAATCGACCATTCCCCAGTCCTGCGATCGCTCTAAGAAAACCTTCGTATATCCACCATCTAAGTGGAAGAGAACTCCCACGGGTTCTAGTTGCTGATGAAATTTCATACCCTTGTTTGAGAATTTCTAGGGTTTCTTCATCGATCGGTCGTAGGGTGCGTTAGGCGCAATTTAATCTGTTGTTTTTGACTAATTTCCCCAGATTTGCGCCGTAACGCACCATCAAATGGCGGTGCCGTACTCTCGACTAACGCACCCTACTCGAAAATTGAGCGAAATGAATTAATAGTAGCACCATCTCGTGAATTATCTAACACCGCAAACACAACTTTTTCAAAAAAGCAATTGAGTTGAGGGTTTTCTACAAGATGATGGTAAAAATATCGGGCAACATTTTCAGGATTATTTTTAAACACGCCACAACCCCAAGCGCCTAACACAAGTACTTTGTCACCCTGAATGGCGGCGATTGAAAGCAGCTTTTCGGTTCGCGCGAACATTATGCTTTCAATTCGATCTATTTCTTCTTGATTCCCTTTTTCTCTAACTTCGCCTGCTTTGACTGCTGGTGCAGTCAGGATTGATACTAAAAAAGGTTTGTCTAAAAGTTTATCGTCATCATCTCTGATTACTGGAACTTGGGGGGAATAAATCATATCGTCGGTGTAGAGCGCCGAACCTAGATTTCTGTTAGTGTTATACATATCTGTCATTTGAGCAATACAAGGATAAAGTCCAGTTGCTCTAGCTAAACTTTCTTCTTGCGCTTGAGTCCCTCTTAAAAATCCACCTCCGGGGTTTTTGCCTGAAGCGAAGTTTAAGCATAAGACTTTTTCTATCCCTTCTTGATTCACCAACCGACTCGCCGCGCGCAGTGTAGTTTCGTTATTGACTTCAAAACTGGTTTTAATGGCAATTGTAGCAAGGCGATCGCGTTCCCTAAAAACTTGATTAAATCTGTCTGACGAGTAATGAATCGATTTAGTTTTCGCAGCTAGTAAATCATCTCTAATTTCAACAAATTCTCCATTTTTATTTTGGTATAATCCTTGTTTGAGAATGTCTATGGTTTCTTGAGCGATGAGGATGCGTTGCTCTGGATTAGTCATATATTCACCTATCTTCGCCTTCTTGTTTTCGCTCTAACAACCGATCGACTTTACTTTCAATTGCTGCGATTTTCCTAAAAATAGTGGGGCGATCTTCATCGATAGATGCTAGCAAGTTGGCTATACCTTCTTGCACAATTGTTAATCGCTCTACTACGTTCTGGAGTCGTAACATACCGTCTCGAAATTCTTCTCGCTCCTGTCTCGCTTCAACCATTGCATCTAACATAGCTTGGATTGCCCTAGCGTTACTCTCAACAACCTGCTTTAATTCTTCATCAGTCATGGCAATTACACCTTTGAAGTTAAGCCTACCTTCTATTATCTCAAGTTGCTAGTTATAAGCTTTGGCGTTGCTAATTGCTAATTGCTAATTGCTAATATAGGATTTTTGATTGAGCCATTAGCCATTAGCCATTAGCCCCAAGCAGATAGATAACTAGCAACTTGCGTTATTATCTCATTTTACCTCAATTTCTCTACCAGAAATTACCCAGCGATAAATCGTAAATTCGGCTTCGGGAGTTGGTACGTAAATTACTTGCTCTGGTTCCCAATCTTCCATGTCAAAATCTAGGGATAGTACCCGCGTTCCAGGTTTAAGTTGGTTCCATAACATGGGACGGAGTCTTTTATTAACATGGGGCAATAAGTAAACATAAACTACCGTTGCATCGCTAAAATCGCTTTCAAATATGTTTTGGTGACGAAATGTAACGAGATCGCTCACACCAGCAGCCAAAGCATTCTCGTTAGCTGCCTGGATGCGATCCGGATCGATATCGATACCAACGCCTCTTGCACCGCATTGTAGGGCTGCTGCAATCGCCATCTGTCCATCCCCGCACCCCAAGTCGTAAAAAATATCCTCTGGAGTGATTTTGGCTAGGTTGAGGATGTCTTGTATTACATCTGGATGGCTGGGTATGTGACCGATGTCTGGTTGAAATTGTGGCATCTTTTGCTTTTTTGACCGGATCTCTAGGTTAACTGCAAACCGCAAATGCATGATACAGTTCTAGATCGCTTGATTTGGCAACCCGCTTGCCAATCACCTTTGTTTCTCGGAAAAATCGTCCCTGGGAAACTAGAGATCGCAACCAGAAACCCGGTTTCTACGATCTTCGACCATTTTACAGATAGAGTAGTCTTGGCTAAAATTAGCATTCCGGACACCATATGTATTGTGTCTCGGAATTGACCCGCAACTCTGACCCAGGAAGACTCGCACCATGCATCTGCCCCATCTCCACCCGCAACACGTCGATGAATTCGTCAAAGGCAGCAGCATTGACCCGATCCTGGCCTCGCTGAATTTCCTGTCTTTAGAAGGAAATGTGCCTTACGAGTATTTGTTTATCTCCAGCTGCATACCTCGCACAAATATAGGAATTGTTAGCCTCCAGTGGCGGCGTCGCTACGCACAGATGGCAAAAGGCGGCTGGTGGTGTTCGGGGTTAGACCCTTTAAATCGTTGGCAGGAGATGGAATGGGGGTGCTATAAGCCAAATCATCCCCGGCAGAATCGAGAAGGCAAACCGATCAAATACGAACATCCGCCGGGAATGGCAACGCGGATATTTTGTCTGAGGGTGTCATTGCACATTTGGCAGCAGGCGGCTTGGCGTTACAGTATTGCAATGCCAGAGAATATTGCGATTGGTGAAAATGGGGAAGCCATAGGGTTTTGGCAGTGGGTGGTGGAACAAAAAGTCCCGATAATTATATGTGAGGGAGTGAAAAAAGCAGCGGCTTTGTTGACCCAGGGGTATGTTGCGATCGGATTACCGGGAATTACCAGCGGCTACCGGGTGACGAGAGATTGGCAAGGTCGGATAAAAAACAGACAGATTATACCAGATTTAGCAGCGTTTGCTCAGTCAGGGCGTACCTTTTATATTTGTTTTGACTACGAGAGGGAAGAGAAGAAAAAAAGGGCGGTGGAGAGTGCGATCGCGCAACTCGGTTATCTTATAGAACAAACAGGTTGCCAAGTCAAAGTCATCCGACTTCCCGGAGTAGAAAAAGGCGTAGATGAATTTATTGTTGCCCAAGGTGCAGCTGCGTTCCAAACCATTTATGAATCCAGCATAGACTTAGAAACCGACCTAGCCAAAACCAAACCCCACACCGAACTAACCTATGCAAGCGCACTGATTCTCAATCAAAATTATTTAGGTTCCTTGCCATTTCCCCAATCTGGATTAGTCGGAGTCAAATCTGCCAAAGGAACGGGAAAAACAACCGCCCTAGAAACACTGGTTACACAAGCAAAAACCAAAGGTAAACCCGTTTTATTAATTACCCACCGCATCCAGCTGGGAAAATTTTTATGCGACAAAATCGGCTTAAATTGGGGATTGACATCGATGACCAATTACCCATTACCAATTACCCATTACCCATCATTAGGACTTTGCATTGATTCCATCTGGAAACTCAATCCCGAAGATTGGCGAGGTGGGATTATTATTTTAGATGAAGTTGAGCAATCTTTGTGGCATCTCCTCAACAGCGACACTTGTAAAGATAAAAGAGTCAAAATTTTGAAAGTCTTCCAGCAGTTAATTTCCACCGTTCTGCAAACGGGTGGGTTAGTAATCGCCCAAGATGCCGATTTATCAGATATTTCCCTAGATTACCTCAAAGGATTGGCAGAAATTCCGATTGAACCTTGGGTGGTAGTTAATCAATGGAAACCCGCAAATGGGTGGAATGTGACATTCTACGATTCCCCAAACCCAACGCTGTTAATTGAACAACTAGAACAAGATTTAATCGCCGGGAAAAAGTGTTACGTCACTACCGATAGTCGTTCTG
Source organism: Microseira wollei NIES-4236 (assembly GCF_020521235.1). GTDB lineage: Bacteria > Cyanobacteriota > Cyanobacteriia > Cyanobacteriales > Aerosakkonemataceae > Microseira > Microseira wollei. Next base: position 64,831 of record NZ_BLAY01000002.1, read on the forward strand.
GACGTTACAGTCCAGAAACGATTGACCGCTACATTAAACAGCGCCTCGAACAATTTCAAAAACAATATCCCAAAACCCTAGTAGTCAGCAGTCAAACAACCAACACACCGGGGCACGAAGCCGTCAATTTTGTCGCTCAGATCAACAAGAGTTCAAAAGATTATGACGCGGTTTTTGTGACTCCCACTTTGGGGACGGGAGTCAGCATTGATGTCGAACATTTTGATCGCGTTTATGGGATTTTTCAAGGAATAATTACCGACTCGGAAGCGAGACAAGCATTAGCAAGAGTTCGTTCTAATGTCCCGCGACTTGTTTGGTGTGCCAAGCGGGGAATTCGCTTTATTGGCAGCGGTAGTAAGAATTACCGATTGCTATCTCAATGGTATCAGGAAAATCAAAAAGAAAACCTGGCTTTGATGAGTACATCTCATAAAATAGATGTAGATTTACCTTTGGTTGTTGACTTAATTCATTTGAGAAATTGGGCTAAATTTGCCGCCAGGGTGAATGCTTCTATTACCTTGTATCGTCAATCAATGCTAGAAGGATTAATCGCGGAAGGACATCAAGTCAACCTGATGGGTGAAGCAACTGCAAAAGAGCGGCTTATCAAGCTACGTAAGGCACTTTTGGCAGCCGTTCCAGAAAATAGAGAACTAGCCAAAAAGCTGGTAATAGAAATTTTTTATCTGCAAAAACAGTTGAAAAATAAAAGCCAAAAGGCTCAATCGATCAAACATAAAATTAAAACAATTCATAGTCAAATAGAATCCGATGAAGCTGAGGCTGTTGCTCGGGCAAATGACATCAGCTTTAAAGAATACGAGCATCTGTTAGCCAAGGGGTCTTTAACCGATGAGCAACGCTACCAAGTTCATAAATATATCTTGAAACAGCGGTATGGGATAGAAGTTACTCCAGAACTGAAATTGCGGGATGATAAGGGTTATTATTTTCAACTATTAATGCATTATTATTTAATAGGCGAACGCCACTGTTTTCGGAGCAAAGATTTCCAGGAATGGAGCCACTATTTAAAAATAGGCGAAGGCCAGGTATTCCTGCCAGATTTGAAAACTTACACCTTAAAAATTGAGGCATTAAAAGCGTTAAAAATCCCGGATTTTCTCGATATAGAACGCGAGTTTCAAGAAAGAGATTCAGATTTAGTTCAACTAAAAAAAACTGCAATTTATTGCAGCAATCATATCAAAAGAGCGCTGGAGATCGGGAGGGATTATGAAAAAGGGAAAGAGGAAATTAGCTCGATAAAAATTATCAGCATTATTTTAAGCTTGCTAGGATTAAAGCTAAAACGCATTCGGCGGAGAGTTTACAAAATAGATGCAGCAACTTTCTACGACGGCAGACAGGAAATATTTCAAATTTGGCAGCAAAGAGATCTAAGTTTATATAAGACGGATAGAGGAATGCTAGTGTGAAGCGATCGCTTTGTTCGTAGTACGCGCTGTCTTCGCCATCCGGTATGGTTAATAGGGTCGTAGGGGCGGGTTTTACCCAAAACGTTTGATTTTAAGCGAATTGTTTTGATAAACTCGCCCCCCCGTGGGATGCCGATGCCAGCGGACATGATATTAACTCAAGTTGCTAGTTACATCCCAAGGCATTGAAACAAAGGGCGCTCTGAAAAATCGTGGGGTTGACAGGGAGAAATTAACGAATCAACCGGGTTGATGACTGGGGTAATGGGTAATTGTCAAGAGTAGACTGAGTCAAGAATCGAATTACCAATTACCAAGTACCAATTACCAATTACCAATTTGAATAACTAGCAACTTGGGTTATTACTTGAAAACCCAACAACACGCCAATGTTGCTTAAGCATATAATTCGAGGTATTGCTCGACGCAAACAATCAAAAAAAGTAGAAAAAAAGGAGGGTGACGCCAGGTTTTCATGGGATTTGAGCAAAAAACTCATGACGATTAACCGACCACCGCTCCCTAACCAGCCAAACCAGCCGTTTGAGCTTGCAACATACTCACCAACTGATCGACTCCTTTTTGCAGATGTCGGGTTACGGTCATTGGACTAACCCCAATCTGCTTAGCAGCTTCTTTGCGGGGTAGTTCGCGCAAAAATACACACTCAATTGCCGCTCTGGTTTTAGTTTCCAACTGACTCAAAGCATCTTGCAATTGTTGCCGGTCTTCTTCCAAATGTTGCAAAGCTTGATAGCGAGTATCGGGCAAAGTTTCTCCCAAACTAACCGGATAATCTAGTTGGCGAGCCACCGTAGCATCCAAACTCAGAGGTTGGCGGTTTTGAGCAGCCAACTTGCTATCGCGCCACTCTTGCAGCGAAACTCCCAGCGCTTGGGCAATTTCGGCATCCTTTGGCGTGCGTCCCAGCTTCGCCGTCAGTTTCTTTTCCACCTTTTCTCCTTCGATGTAAAGTTCTTGCCAGCGGCGGGGTATCTTTACCATAGAACTCTTGTCGCGAAGAAAATGCAGCATCTCGCCGCGAATGTAAGGTATGGCAAACGAACTAAAGGCACAGCCTTGAGTGGGATTGAACCGCTCAATGGCGCGAATCAAACCGATAAAACCAATTTGTTCCAAATCTTCATAAGGTTCGGTACATTGATATCGGATGCGATGCGCCACCTTGCGAACCAAACCAGCGTGCATCTTGACCAGTTGATTCCGCAGCGAAACAGAGGGATTTTGATGGTAAGCCATCAACAGTTCCATCCCTTTGGTATCCCACTCGCCCTTATCAGATGCGGTGTTGGGAGTTGCCGAGGTTTCCGTTGCGGTACTCACAGCCTTCGACAAGACTTTGATCTGAGGCATCAAAGGAGCAACTGGCAAATCAGTCCCTGCTGCTTTTTGGCGTGCCATACCGTTCTGACGGGACTTAATCGCTTCTAGGGAGCGACGCGAGTGCTGGCGCTCTGTGTAGTCGCCCAAATCCTTCAGAGGGGATGAAATCTCGCGTGCAAACATTGGATACGAGTAAACAGCAGACTGAGTTGCCATCATAAAAATCCTGATTCGGGAACACCCATCTTGTTATAGACGCCTCCATCGCAGCTTTCCCTGGAGTGGGAATTGGGGCGTTGTTTTTCACCTGAACCCATTTTCTTTATGACAGCCAGAAACCCACCATTGCGTTTCTACGGAATTCGGTACAAAGGTTTCACGCCTATTCGGGATAAATACGCACATCCAGACTGGCCGTTTGATTATGGGTGCAGAGATCTGAGAATTTGAGTCAGAATAAAACCAAAAGAGTCACACACCAACAAGGGAGGCAGTCCCGTGAGCAGTACCAGCAACTTCCGCGAAGCGATTCGCTCTGCCAGAAGCCATGCGCTTGTTGGCCCTAATGTCATTGCCAACGCTCTCCCCTATGTCGGCGGCGGCTTGGTTTTAACCGCCGCTGGCGTCTATGGTGGTCTTGGCGTTATCCGTTCCTATCCAGGATTATTTTTCCCAACTTTGATCGTCGCCGTTATTGCGGAGTTGATTCTTTTCTTCATCGCCCAAAATGTTGCCGAAAAAGGCAACAACAAAGTCGCCCTGCCCCTGCTAGCGACCTATAGCTTGCTGTCCGGCTACACCCTCAGCGGACTCGTGTACGTTGCACTAGGCACAAAAGGCGTTGGCATTCAAGGCATTGCCTTTGCCGCCCTTGGCTGTGGCGTCACCTTTATTGCCGCAAGGCAAATTGGCTCGAATCTGTCTGAAGAAGACGGAATGGCCTTAACCAAAACGATCGGCATTGGTATTGTTGCCTTGCTTGTCGTGCTTGTGGGTCAATTCCTGTTTGCCCTGTTTGGCGTCTACACCCCCACCTGGCTGGAAATCGCTATTTCAGGCATTGGGGTATTTCTATTTGCCGGATGTGCCGTGGTGGATTTCTACATTTTGCCCCGCACCTACCGCAACGACCAGTACCTGCCAGCAGCGCTGTCGATGTACCTGACTTACATCAACTTGTTTGTCTTTATCCTGCGCTTGTTGATTGCGATTAATAGCCGCGATTAACCTTTGTTCCAAGGGTTCTCTCTTCTAAAAGATGAGGGTGAGCAGATGCCGACCCTCATCTTTTGGGGCAAAACAGCCGTTAATAGGACTTACGCCAGGGCGTTCCTAGAAACCCGGTTTCTTTGCCTGGGTCCTGGGTAAGATAAACATGTGCAAGCTTTTTTCCAGCGCCATCCAACCATGCTAGAAGTTCAAGATATTAAACGCGAAGTCGAAACGCTGTCTCATCGCCTGGGTAAAACCCAGGACTATCTTTGACATTCCCGCTCTTTCCGCCAAAATTCAAGACCTGGAACAGCTGGCGGCGCAACCGAATTTTTGGGACAACCAAACTGCTGCCCAAACAACCCTGCAAGAACTCAACGACCTTAAATCCCACATCCAGCAATATCACCAGTGGAAAATTAGCTTAGAAGACACCAAGGCGATTCTGGAACTGCTGGAATTAGAATCCGACCCAGCACTGCTGCAAGAAGCCGAAACTAATGTCACCCAACTGAGTCGCGAACTCGACCGCTGGGAATTGGAGCAAATGCTCTCTGGCCCCTACGATGCAGAAGGAGCAGTACTGACAATCAATGCCGGTGCTGGCGGTACAGACGCCCAAGATTGGGCCGAAATGCTGTTGCGGATGTATACCCGCTGGGCAGAAGATCGCGGCTATCAAGTGCATTTGTCGGAAATTTCAGCAGGCGATGAAGCGGGGCTAAAATCTGTCACCCTGGAAATTACCGGGCGCTATGCCTACGGCTACCTTAAATCTGAGAAAGGCACTCATCGCCTGGTGCGAATTTCGCCTTTCAACGCCAACGGTAAGCGGCAAACTAGCTTCGCCGGGGTGGAAGTCATGCCGATTTTGGCACAATCAGTTGAACTGGAAATTCCAGATAAGGATTTGAAAGTTGATACGTTCCGTTCCGGCGGCAAAGGCGGGCAAAATGTCAACAAAGTTGAAACCGGCGTGCGAGTTGAACACGTTCCCACCGGCATCGCCGTGCGCTGTACCGAAGAGCGCTCTCAACAGCAAAACAAGGAAAAAGCTCTTGCTCGTCTTAAAGCTAAGTTGCTGATTATCGCCCAAGAACAACGCGCTCAAGAAATTGCCCAAATTCGAGGCGATATGGTTGAAGCCGCTTGGGGCAACCAAATTCGCAACTATGTTTTCCATCCCTATCAGATGGTAAAAGACCTGCGTACTGAGGTGGAAACCAGTGCCATTACAGATGTGATGAACGGCGAGCTTGACCCGTTTATTCAAGCCTATCTGCGACAAGAAAATCAACTCGTCGAAACCGGCGCGGTGTAATCTAGTCATCTGGGATGCAGAAACCCGGTTTTTCGCAAAAACCGGGTTTCTCAAATTTTTGTTAATTTATTGTTACAATCTCAGGAAACAGCCTCAAACCTGATAGACTTCACCTGACTCAGCATCACCGTTCTATGAACTCAGCTTCGCCCTCCAACCCTACCGAAACGGCAACCGAAACACCATTAGCTACCCCCGAAGCTCAACCGAGTTACGTCAAACTCGCCATGCGTAATATGGTACGCAAGGGAGGAGTATCGCTGAAACACTTCGCCCTGACAACTATCGGTCTTTTAGCCGTTCTGATCGGTCTTTCTTACCTGACTCGTTAATAAATGCAATTAGATCCGGAATAGAGAGGAGTAGGTGTGGAAGTAGAAGTAAGCATACAGGATATTTTTGGGGAATTATACCACGAAAGTGTCATTTCGGCCGAAAATTGGCAGGAATGGTGCGAGAAGTGGCTAGAAATTCTCAAAACCTCGCTTCCACCCGCCGATGCCTATGAACTGGGTCTGCGTCTCACCGACGATGCTGAAATTCAGGAACTGAACACCCAGTACCGAAACAAAAATCAGCCGACTGACGTCCTGGCTTTTGCGGCTTTAGAAGCAGATATACCTCAGTCAGAGGAAATGCTGCTGCACGTACCTTTATATCTCGGAGATCTCGTCATCTCGGTGGAAACTGCTGCTCGGCAAGCTCAGCAGCAAGGACATTCGCTGCAAACTGAGTTAGCTTGGTTAGCGGCACATGGTTTGCTTCACCTGTTGGGTTGGGATCATCCGGATGAGGATAGCTTGACTGAAATGCTCTCGATGCAAGCAACTTTGCTAGAGTCTATAGGCGATCGCACCTGGCTCGCTCAAATCACACCTGTTTAAGTTCGTGGCTGCACATGAAAGTTAATGAACCGCTCAATTCCCCCAAAACCTCCAACCCCCAAACCTACGAAATAGCATCGAATGGTTCCTCCCCCCCGTCTGAGGGACTTTCCTCTGGGGTGAAAAACCCAACCGAACCAGTCTTATCCCCAAAACGCCAGATGGCGTGGCGGGTAGCTCCCACTTTAGCAGTTAGTTTTAAATATGCCTGGGCTGGACTTAGCTACACTTTTCAAACTCAACGCAATTTTCGCATCCACGTATTTATCGGCGCTCTGGCAATTGGCCTGAGCGTCTTTTTACACTTAAAATCGGTAGAAATTGCGGTGATTGGCCTCACGTGCGGCTTGGTTTTGGTGATGGAGTTACTCAATACCGCGATTGAGTCGGTTGTCGATTTGACCGTGAAGCAAACGTACCACGAACTGGCTAAAATTGCCAAGGACTGTGCCGCGGGTGCAGTTTTAATTTCGGCAATGGCATCGGTTTTAGTGGCTGGGTTGCTAATACTGCCGCCGCTGTTTAGCATGATTTATCTGTCAGCTATTAATTAGCAGAACGATAGAGCATTCAAAATTAAAAATCAAAAATTAATTCAAAATTAGAACTTGACAAAAGTGGCATTTTGGATTAAAAATAGAGCCTTGCCCAGCTAAGGAGTTTGAAGGTTGATTTTAGTTATCGATAATTACGATAGTTTTACCTACAACTTAGTTCAGTATCTCGGCGAACTAGCAGCAGAGTTTCCGGTAGCATCTGAGATAAAAGTGTATCGGAATGATGAAATTTCTGTGGAGCAAATCAAAGAATTAAAGCCGGATGGCATCGTGATTTCTCCTGGACCGGGACGCCCGGAAGATGCGGGCATTTCTTTAGAATTAATCGCAGAAATGGGGCCTGATTTACCGATTATGGGCGTATGCTTGGGGCATCAAGGAATCGGTGAAGTGTTTGGCGGTAATATTGTTTCGGCTCTTGAGTTAATGCACGGCAAAACTTCTCAGGTCTATCATACGGGCGTGGGAGTGTTTCAAGATTTGGAAAATCCGTTTGTGGCAACGCGGTATCATAGTTTGGTCATTGACCGGGAAACTTGCCCGGAAGTGTTGGAAATTACCGCTTGGGTTGAAGATGGAACAATTATGGGGGTACGACACCGGAACTATCCCCATATCCAGGGCGTCCAATTTCACCCAGAAAGTATTCTCACGACTTCTGGGAAGCAGTTGCTGCGAAATTTTCTGTCATCGCTAATGGGTAATGGGTAATTGGTAGGAGACTAGAAACCGGGTTTCGACCTAGATCTCTGTTTCACAGAAACCCGGTTTCTTTGCCTGGGTCCTGAGACTGCTGCAACAAACAAACCTCTTGGGCAGGCATTCTGCCTACCCCACAAGAGATGTGGTCTGGGTCTAATAGACCTCTCCAAAAAACAAACCTCTTGGGCAGGCATTCTGCCTACCCCACAAGAGATGCGATCGTAGGGGTGGGTTTCACCAAGGATGCAGGCGATCGCCAACAGTTTATTTAAACCAACCCGCTTGTCGGCGATATGCCGACCGCACGCTGCGCGAACGCATGAGTCGATATATTGAAGGTAATGATGAAACGACGACAGTTGATGCGCTATGCTGGCGCTGGATTGGTAACGGCTTTTGGAACGGCTTGGCTGTCTGGATTTGAGGCAATTCAAGCGCAAACGAACGATACGCTTTCAATTCAGTGGTTGGGTCACACCTGCTTTTTGTTTTCGGGGGGTGGTAAGCGCATCCTCGTAAATCCGTTTCGCCCTCTCGGTTGTACCGCAGGGTATCGCGCCCCGAAAATAGAAACCGAGTTAGTGCTGATCAGCAGTCAGTTACTTGATGAAGGGGCGGTAGACCAGCTACCGGGGGATCCTAAACTGTTATTTGAACCAGGTGTATACAACATACAGGGGACGCAATTCCAAGGAATTCGCACCGATCACGATCGCTTTGGCGGACGGCGTTTTGGGATGAATATTGCTTGGCGCTGGAACCACGCAGGGATTAATATTCTACATTTAGGGGGTGCGGCGGCACCGATTACTGTAGAACAAAAAATCCTCATGGGGCGTCCCGATGTGCTGTTTGTGCCGACCGGAGGCGGGGCGAAAGCTTATAATCCTACTGAGGCGAAGGCGGCGATCGCTACTCTCAATCCTAAAATAGTCATTCCCACCCATTACCGCACCCAAGCAGCAGCAGATACCTGCGATATCGTCGCCCTAGATGAATTCCTCAAACTCATGGATGGAATGCCGATTCGCAACATGGATACCGATACAATGACCCTGAGGTCGGCAGATTTGCCTGATAGCGGTTCGACGATCAAGGTTTTGAGTTATAAGTTCTAGGGAATAGGCAATGGGTAATTGGGTGCGCCGTAAGGTATAATTTTGTTTCTCTTCTGTACATACCTGGCTGTTTCGTTGCAAAATGAGATGACTGCGGTTGGGTTGGCGATGGGACAGGGGTTATGGAACTATTCGATCTTTCCTCAATTGAACTGGCAGCACAGTTTCGCTTGCTACAGTCCCAATTGCGCGAGCGCTGGCAGGCGATCGATGTGTTGGATAATAGCGATTATGATATCCTCGTCATTCCTTCTTTGAGTCTCGACCAGCGGGAACTGCAAAAGGTTCAGGGATTCCTCCACTATGAAGAACGGCTGCTTTTTTCGCTAATTCGGCTGCAAAATCCCCGAACGCGGGTGATTTACGTGACTTCCCTGCCGCTATCGCAGATTGCCATCGATTATTACCTGCAATTGCTCCCCAGGATTCCATTTTCCCACGCGCGCGATCGCTTGGTGCTATTCTCCACCTACGATGCTTCCGCTACGGCACTTACCCAAAAAATTTTAGACCGCCCGCGCCTAATGGAGCGCATTCGCGCCAGCTTGCGGGCGGATAAAACCTATATGATTTGTTATAACTCTACGTCTTTAGAACGGGAGTTGTCCGTTCGACTGGATGTACCTTTATTAGCTTTAGACCCAGATCTGCTTTATTGGGGAACAAAAAGCGGATCTCGGCAAATTTTCGGAGAATGTGGGGTTCCCTATCCAGATGGCAGCGAATTGCTTAAGAATACTCAAGATTTAGCCGCAGCAGCTGCACAATTGTGGGAACGGCAACCGGCATTGCAGCGCCTGGTGGTAAAACTAAATGAAGGGTTTTCTGGGGAAGGCAACGCGCTGCTGGATTTAAGACGAATTCAAGATAAAGCTCCTGGTAATGCATCTTACAAGGAACGAGTCGCAGCGATTCACAAAAGCTTTGCCGATTTAAAGTTTGAAGCGAAAGGCGAAACTTGGGATAATTTTTCCAGTCGCATCCCGGAATTAGGGGCAATCGTCGAAGCGTTTATTGAGGGAGATAAGCGATCGCCCAGCGTCCAAGGTAGAATTACCCCCACTGGAGAAGTGGAAATCCTCTCCACCCACGATCAAATTTTAGGCGGACCCAGCGGTCAAATTTACCTCGGTTGTCGGTTTCCCGCCAATGAATCTTATCGCCTCACTTTGCAGCAATTGGGATTGAAGATTGGACAAAATTTAGCTGAAAAAGGCGCTTTAGAACGCTTTGGTGTAGATTTTATCGCCGTCCGCCAAGACGATATCGCCAGCGTTCCCCAATGGGATATTCAAGCAATTGAAATCAACCTGCGTAAAGGCGGCACTACCCACCCGTTGATGACTTTGAAATTCTTAACTAACGGTCGTTACGACCTTTCTACCGGCTTATTTTACAGCCAACACGGTTGTGCGAAATATTACATTGCTACGGATAATTTGCAAAAAGACCGCTACAAAGGATTGCTGCCAAACGATTTGATGGATATTATTGCAGAACAGCGGTTGCATTTTGATACCAGTACCGAAACGGGTACGGTTTTTCACCTCATGGGTTGCTTGTCGGAATTTGGCAAACTGGGATTAACCAGTATCGGCAATTCTCCCCAAGAAGCGCAGGATATTTATAATCGGGTGGTAAAAGTATTAGATGAAGAAACGAAACCAATCTCTCATGGTTTAATCGAGGAGGGAGAGGAAGAAAAAGCAATAGTGTCCTCAATCTGAAATCCTGGCATCCCAAATCTAAAATCTAAAATCTAAAATCTGAAATTCTTAAGAACCGCCTCCCGGTACTCCACGTCTAGGAGGGGAAGGCACTTCATATCGGCGTCTGGTTGATTTTGGTTTCATACCCCGCGCCAAAATTGATGGGGTGAGGAAAGAACGGGAGATTGATGAACGGGTTGACTCGGGGATTTCTGGGGAAAATTGGGTTAAGGTGGTGATGGGGTTAGGGAAGGCGATCTCTGCAACTGTAGCGCCTGCGATTAAGCCACCGATTAAATGTATCCTGGAAAAGCTGGTATCCATATCAAACACGCTTAAAAGACGTTTGTATAGTTTGACTATCCCAAGCGGCATCTGTCGTTAGGTGGTTTGTGTAATCAATACTCACAGGCGTTGGCGCTTCTGTGCCGTGGCGTACACATCTGTGAATGTGCTTACACAGAAAGCAACAACCCCTCGGTTGGGGGACTATAAGTAGAAGAGCAAGGGAATTGAGTATGGTTAAAAAGGATGAGGGATGGCATAAATTAGTCTTTCCTCCCTCGTTCTTTCTTTTTCTGTTCCCCTGTTTGAGCATCTCCAGTCGTCTGATACCAGGGTTCATCAGTTGGCGCGAAGTCTCCAAGGCAACATGAATCAAGCTGAGTTTAACAAGGCATTTGCCAAACTAACCGGAAGACAGCAAGAAGTGTTGCTGAAATTTTTGCAGGGGCAAAAAGATGCAGATGTTGCCAAGGAACTGCATATCACCCAAGATACTGTCAGAAGACACATTGCCAATATTTGCAGGGAATTTGGTTTAAGCGAACCCGGAGACGCTGGTTACTCGCACCGTTCGGATTTGGTAACCTTATTTGTGAAATATAGACCTGAATTATTAAATGCCAGCGAAAGTCCCCCCGTCATTACCGGCACCAAAGTCTTACTGAGTTACTATCGCAACCAAGACCCAGATCTGGAGTTAGTCACCGAGTTAGATACTGTCTTACGAGATCGAGGCTACGACATTTTTCCAGCAAATGCGAGTCTGCGAATGGCTAAAGATGGGTTGCGGCAAATTTATACTGCCCTCAACACCTGCGATTATTTGCTGCTGTTATTGTCGCCGCTTTCCGCTTGCAGCGAAATGGTGACCGAGGAAGTAGGACTAGCTAAGAGATTACAAAGTTCGCGGGACGATCGCAAGCCTTTAATTATTCCGATTCGGATCAATTGTCCCCTAAACTTGCTCAACCACGATCTGCGGGGTTACCTACAGAAAATGCCGCAAATTGAGTGGCGCTCGCCTGATGATACCCCGGCAACGATACAACAAGTTTTGCAGTTAGTAGGCGCAAGTATTGAAGGGGAAAAAGAAGAAAATAGGGGCAGTGGCAGGGTAGGAACTCCAGCTGCATCGAAGATAATATCGCCTTATGCCGCGACGCCGCACCATCCACCCCAACCAGTAGCGGAACCGGAATTACCCAGGGGACAAGTGGAATTGGCGTCGGCGTTTTACGTCGAACGTCCGGGAATAGACGAAAGGTGTTACGAAGCGCTCGCCAAACCGGGTGCGTTAATTCGCATCAAAGCACCCCGCCAAATGGGCAAAACTTCCCTGATGGCGCGCATTCTCCATCGTGCCGCTGCTTTTGGTTACCGCACCGTGCCTTTAAGCTTTCAGCTGGCAGATAGTAAAGTATTCAGCGACTTAGAACAATTCTTACGCTGGTTTTGTGCCAACGTCGCCCTACAACTGGAATTACCCGATGGATTAGCGTCCCATTGGCACAACATTTATGGTACCAGCATGGCTTGCAAAACTTATTTTGAGCGCTATTTACTCGCCAACGCTTCCAGTCCCCTCGCCTTGGGGTTAGATGAAGTCGATGCCATCTTTCGATACCCCGAACTGGCGGCGGATTTTCTAGGAATGTTGCGCGCTTGGCACGAGGAAGCTAAAAATCGGGATATTTGGAAAAAGCTGCGCTTGGTTGTCGTCCACTCTACGGAAGTTTACGTACCGATGGATATCAATCAATCGCCGTTTAATGTAGGGTTGCCGATAGAGTTACCAGAATTCCAACCCGCGCAAGTGAAGGATCTGGCAAATAGACACGGGTTATCTTGGGGCGATTTAGAGGTAAAAAAATTAATGGGGATGCTGGGAGGACATCCTTATTTGGTGCGACTGGCACTTTATCACATCGCTCGTGGTGAAATTACCTTGGAACAACTTCTCCAAACCGCTCCCACCGATGCTGGACTCTACAGCGACCATTTAAGGCGGCATTTGTGGAATTTAGAACGGCATTCCGAGTTAGCAGCAGCGCTGAAAACAGTCGTGGATGCCAATGCTCCCGTGCAATTAGCGTCAATGCAAGGATTTAAGTTACAAAGTATGGGGTTGGTGAACCTACAAGGGAATTATGTCACCCCCCGTTGCGATCTATACCGTCAGTATTTCCGAGTTCGGCTATCATCAAGTTAACCTCGCGCTGGGGGTCACATGGAGGCTATAAGTCCCACGCCTACCCGAAGGGAGGCGTGTGGATAAATGGACATCCCCCCAGGTTAATCAAGGCACAAGCGTGTGCCTTGATTAACTATTTAGAACCCGACTGTCTCATGTTAAAATATCCTCATGAGCATAACCATGAACTACTGCTACCGAATTTATCCAGATGCCGCTCAGGAGCAAACACTCCTTGAGTGGCTAGAGATTTGCAGGTCAACATACAATTATGCCCTGGGAGAAATCAAAGATTGGGTAAGTTCCCGGAAGTGTAGTTTAGATTATTGCTCATTAGAGAAAGAGTACATCATCGCTGCTGATACCCCATTTCCGGGATACTACTTTCAGCAAAACGCTCTTCCCAAAGCTAAAAAAGAATATCCCAAGTTATCAGACGTGCCGTCTCAGGTATTGCAAACAACAATTAGGCGGCTTCATGATGCATGGGATTTCTTTTTGAACCGAGGCTATGGCTTTCCCAGATTCAAAAAGTACGGACAATTCAAGTCCATGCTATTTCCCCAGGTAAAAGCCAATTGCCTAACCGGATGGCAAATTACTCTTCCAAAAATCGGATATATTCGTATCAATCTGCATCGACCAATCCCTGACGGGTTTGTAATCAAGCAGGTAAGGATAGTTAAAAGAGCTGCGAGTTGGGATGCAGTAATTACTATTGAATCCGACGCTTCAATCTATGAGCCTCAACCTCACGGTCATGCCATTGGCATTGATTTGGGATTGGAGAAATTTTTGACAACCTCGGATAGAGAATTCATCGGTAGACCCCGATTCTTTGTAGACAAGCAACGTCGGCTTAAAGTGCTACAACGCAGATTATCTAGAAAGAAGAAGCGGTCTAAGAACTACTCTCGAGCTAGTATCAAGGTTGCCAAACATTATAATCACATCACTAACACCCGTAAATTATTTCATTACAAAACCGCTCATCATCTTTGCGACCAAGCGGGAATGGTATTCGTTGAAGATATCGATTTCCGCGTCATGGGCAAAGGGATGCTATGCAAGCATACCCTTGATGCAGGCTTTGGAGCGTTTCGAGATATTCTCAAACAAGTGTGCTTCAAGCGAGATGTATACTTTGCTCACGTAGACCATAAGGGAACATCTCAAACTTGTCCAAAATGCGGAGCGCATACGGGTAAGAAAACATTGTCACAGCGAGTTCATAAGTGTAGTGAATGTGGTTACCAGACGCATCGCGACCACGCATCGGCTGAAGTAATTAGGTTGCGTGGTCTAGCACAATTAGTAGCCAGGGACTCTGGCGAATCGAAAGAGCCTGTTGCAGTCGGTCTGCCGGGGGCTGGTGAAAACCAGTCTAGGTCAGAGGCGAAACCTTCTTCTCGTAAGGGAGGAAGAAGAACCAGGAATGCCAGTTCGTGAGAATTGGAAGCCCAGACTTACCCGGAACGGGAAGTGTGGGAGGATGTCACGTAGGAATACTGAACGCTGCGGCTGATAACCGCCTATCTGGGTGCATAAGTGTGGAAGGGTCAGACATAGTAGGTTATGGATGGAGGTGCGAGCAGCTTCATCCCAATTCCTTCTCGTTCCAGTGGGAGAAGGCAATATAGAGGTGCATCGATGAATTCGGAACCTTCCTCGGCGTATGACTATCAGGTAGGCGGGTGCTTACCCCAGGACTGCCAAACTTACGTCAAAAGACAAGCGGACTTAGACTTTTATCAAGGCATGATGGCGGGAGAGTTTTGCTATGTCCTCAACTCGCGACAAATGGGAAAGTCTAGCTTGCGGGTACAAACGATGCAACGCCTTCGGTTGGAAGGCGTTGCTTGTGCAGTGGTAGACTTGACCTCGATTGGTTGTCGCGATATTACCCCGCAGCAGTGGTATGCCAGTATTATCGGGACTTTGGCGGATGGTTTTAATTTATCCGATAAGATAGATATTGTCAGTTGGTGGCGCGAGCGCGAGATTTTCTCCCCCGTCCAACGCCTCGATGAGTTTATCGGTAAGGTACTGCTGAAAGAAATTACGCAAAATCTGGCTATCTTCGTCGATGAAATTGATAGCGTTAAACGACTCAATTTCCCAGTCGATGATTTTTTTGCCTTAATTAAATCTTGCTACAACAAACGGGGGGATCGTCCGGAATATCGGCGTCTCGCTTTTGCTTTGTTGGGGGTGGCGACGCCAAGCGAGTTAATTCAAGATGCCAATCGCACGCCTTTTGATATTGGTCGCGCCATCGATTTAACCGGATTTCAACTCCACGAAAGCTTGCCGTTAGCTAAAGGATTAGCGCGTAAAACTAGCAATCCTTTAGCCGTCTTGAAAGAGATTTTAGATTGGACGGGAGGCAAGCCGTTTCTCGTGCAAAAACTTTGTAAACTAGCGATGGGGGAAAATTCTCCGATTCGCGAAGGGAGGGAAGCTCAATGGGTAGAGGAGCTGGTGCGCTCGCGCATCGTCGAAAATTGGGAATCCCAAGACGAACCCCCACACTTGCGAACCATCCGCGAGCGCCTTTTGCATCGCAACGCTAGCACCGTTAAGCTGTTAAAACTTTATCAGCAAATTTTAGAGCGGCGCGAAATCCCAGCTGACGACACTCCCGAAAAAATGGAATTGCGCCTATCGGGATTAGTCGTTAAACACCAAGGTAAATTAAAAGTTTACAATCGAATTTACCAATTAATTTTTAATCAAAGCTGGGTGCATCAGGAACTAGAAAAACTACAACCTGGGAAAGAAACCCCCATGCGCGAACCGACTAACAGCGATGAACAGCTCCTCTACGACCACCTACTTGAATTATCAAAAAGAAAGTCACCCAGAGAGTTACTTGAACGGTTTAACAAGTTATTTATTGACGGCATGGGCTATCCCGAATCGGAAGTGGAAGCTGCCCTTTATAGAATTATAGCATTTTTAAACCAAGAGTCAAAATTTAACTATTTTCTCAATCGTTGCTGCTATATTCTGATCAACCGCTGGCAAGCCAATCCTAAATATAAAGATGCCGTTGCCGATTTGGTAGCATTATTGGATCATGGGGCTTTTAGGTATAAGCAAAAAGCCTCTCCTTCGCGGGTTGTTAGACGCTTGCAGGAATTGGTTTATTTGTTTACCCAAAGCGACGAATATCAAATTCTCAAACGCTTGTTACCAGTTGTAGAGATCAACTATAATCTACATACCCCAGAAGCCAATCAACCCTTAAGTCAATTAATTTATCGGTATCCTTATTTGTATAGTCATTATTTGCTGCCGCCAGACAGTTCTTACGAACATCGACAAATGATCCGGCAAATTCAAGAAAAAAATCGGCAGCAATTTGAAAATAAGCTTTCTGAATATATCCCTGACCTGCTCAAGCGAGTTCAACAGGTTCCCAAAACAAATTTACATAAACCCCGGAGCAATACTTTTGGAGATCTTATCCTCAATCCTTCCTACCGACCTGAGATCGTTATTTCCAAATCGGCAGACATGAAACGCCTGCCAAATCCTACGCTTTTAACCGACGAAGAACTTTATTTTGCCATCAAGGAATTTGTGGGAAAAGTAGAAAAAACCTACAGTTATCAAGACTTAGCAAATATTTTCCTGAGTCGCCATACTATAACAAGAACCTATCGAGACTTCAAAGCCGATTTATACCAATATTTGATTGCATCGGTCGATGGGAAATATGGGAAGCATCAATTTAACCAACGCTTGTACAATTTTTTAAAAAACACATTAACCGAAAACGACAATAAAAAAATAGACGAGCTTTTAATTATGCAGACTTGCAGTAAATTATTTAATTTTTTAGTCACCAGTCCTCCCGATCCAGACTATTTATACTTTTTCGATATGTTAAATAACCTGGGAAGCATCAAAACGGTGGGGTTATTACTCAAAATTGCCTTGCTTTCCGGCAAGGTAAAACTACATTTAGAAAAGCGATTTTCAATTTTGTTCTCTTACTATGAAACCCAAGCTTTCAAGGAAATTGGCTGGCTAGTACACTCTCTAGAAAACTTAAATATTGCTTTATTGACAAACTTTGGAACTGTAGATATATCCTCAATTAAAAAGAATATTCTTTGACCAAGCTAGCGGGTGAGCGGGTGAGCAGGTGAGCAGGTGGGAGGGAAAAAAACAGCTTTTCGCACAATCGACTATATACAACTGATATCATGTCCTCTGGCAACGGTTGTGTAACTGCTAATAGCTAATCGCTAATGGCTCAATCAGGAAAAATACTATATTAGCAATTAGCAAGCGAGCAATTAGCCATCCATACACTACCGATCTCTCGCGGACATGATATTACGCAAAGAAACCGGGTTTCTTGGCGTAGGGGTCTATTTTCCCGGAGTTGACTCCCGATTTATTCCACAATCGCATCTGATTTTGTAGTCTGACTCGTGCAAGCGTTTCATAGCTGCTTGTTCTGAAAGTTGCTGGGTAAAGTACCCGTAAACAATATCGTCGAATAATTCATGCACAACTGAATTGGCTCGTTTTAAACGAGACTTGTAGTCAAGACTAACAGATTCTTTGCGGATTTGTTGGCGAATGCCTTCATCGTCATATCGCTTTGTTTGATTGTAATTCCCGCTCTCGCGCATCCAAGTTGTGTGTAAAGTTAGTGCCAAATTCAATGGTTCGCGATCGGATGGAGCGAGCAAACGATAGATGGGTTTGTTGTGAAAATCATCGGCATGAAACACCCAGAATTCATCGCAGGATTGCTCTTCGTTGTCTAAATTGTCAGCTAATACAACGCAGACAATATAGCCATGTGTAGATGGCTCTGCTGCTTCAGGTAATGGATCAGAACTGGGAACAAATTGAGGCGAAGAGACAAAGTAACCCAGTGGAAACTGAAAGGAATCTGCGACGGTCATCGTCTCGGTATCCAGCCGCACCAAAGTCAGAGGGCGATCGTTTGAAGGTAAATCCTCAATCGGAATTGTCCTAGATTCTCTCGATTTATAAGCATCGTAAATTCGCTGGGGAATCAGTTCCCAAGAAAATCCCCAACACAGCCAGTAAATATTCTTGATTTGTGCTTCTTGGTTATTAGCATCATCGCGACTTAGTTCGCTATGGGTATAAATCGATGGCGACCAAGTAAATTCAGGATCTCGAATCGTCTGAATTTTCTCAATCTTGCCAGTATTTCCATCAATTTCATACTTGGCTAAACCTCCCAAATCCGTCGTACCAACTTGCATTCCTTCTAAGTCGCAGCGCAAACAAGGCTTAGAAGGAACCGAGAGATCGTATCTGGTAATCCACTCAGTCACATCCCAGCCATTAATATGACCGACGTGAAGTGTAATTTTGCCATCGGGATTATTGTAATCGGCAGCAAAGTGAGAGATTTCGTGGGGCAAAATAACTTGCAAAGCTGGTAATGTCGTAGGTTCTGTATCTGCTGTACAAGCTGGATATTTCTCTAAATCTGACCGCTTGACAATGTAAATAATTCCATTGGGTAGAGGAGGCATTGCCCGCAAGAAGTTGGCATATATCCATGCACCCAGCGCCCAGAATTTTTGAAAGAGTTTTAATTTGAGAAACCCGAAAAGGAATGGTGAAAATATTTGGGAAAACTCCATTTTGAAGGCGATGTCAGCCAGAATGATGAAGTCTTCTGTAATTGCCAGTTGAT
Source organism: Microseira wollei NIES-4236 (assembly GCF_020521235.1). GTDB lineage: Bacteria > Cyanobacteriota > Cyanobacteriia > Cyanobacteriales > Aerosakkonemataceae > Microseira > Microseira wollei. The sequence continues at coordinate 83,297 of NZ_BLAY01000002.1, forward strand.
GGAGTGACTGTTCAACGATGACGGGTTTTCCTTTATGCAGACCATTTGCTAGAACTAATCGCCATCGTTTCAGTTCTGGTTCTTGGGATTCGGTTGCTCGATCAAAGGTGTAGTAAATTAAGTCGGTAAAGCGTCCAAATTGCTCTTTGGCGGCGGCTTCTCCTTTGAAAATATGATTTATTTTCTCAAAAAACCAATTCACTGGCTTGCGGTATAATCCGTTATATCCAGTCGAATAGTTGGTACTCAAAAAGCCATTGATGGTAGAGCCGTAAATATTATTAGCTTTTTTGGTATCGGCAACAGGATGGGCTGCATTAATGTAAACATCAAAGGGATAACTACCAGTCAACTGAGCGACTAATCGAGAAACAATTGGGAATATTCCCAGCCAACAGCTTGCTTTACCGATGGGTGCGAGTAATTCTAGGGAGTTGGGATCGATTTCATAAGGACGACCTGCATCAATGGTGACTATTAAGCGATCGCCTAATTTCAAAAAAGCAGTATTCAGTTGATTTCTGCCACCCAAAAGCATACTGAAACGGCTCGGTCCCCCATTCCGAAATGCTGCAAAATAAGAAAATATCCGATGTCGCTTGGCAAATTCCGTTTGAGGTTGCCAAACAGATCGATTGCTGTCTCCAGCAGTTGCTAAATCGGCATAATAACAAGGAGTTTTGGCAATTCTGGTTTTCAAAATCGCCTGACCTTGTTCAAATCCCAAGCGATAAATCATCCCATCGCCTGTATAAAGTTGCGTACCGTCTTCCTGGGGGCGATCTTGAGCCTGAAACAGCGCACCAACGGTGAAAATATAACCTTGCAATGCCGCAGGTAATTCATTAGACCTCTCCATAAACTCTTGTGGGGTGGGCGTCTCGCCTGCCAAAGAGATTGTTTGTTCGAGAGGTTTATTAGACCTCTCCATAAACTCTTGTGGGGTGGGCGTCTCGCCTGCCAAAGAGATTGTTTGTTCGAGAGGTTTATTAGCATCTTGTGCAATTAGTTCCCAATCTCCGTTACTATTCTTGACATACTTGCGAACGATTAACCGCAGATCGGTAATTTCTTCGCGACTGGTTTTGATGACAGATCGAGGAACAAAAAACTTTCTCAAAGGTTCGCCGACAAAATGCGCTGGCAGATGTTTCATATCGCCCCAAGTTCCTTTAACATTGCTTCTTGAGCCAGAGTTAACCCTGTTACTCCAGTAATTTGCATCCCTTCATAGGGACGTTTGGGTTTCAGTGTAGTGATACAACTTCCAGTCTCAAGATTCCAAATCCGGACAGATTCATCTTCACTGGCGCTAATAAGTTTTTGACCGTCAGGACTAATTGCAACTGTCCAGATCCAGTTTGTATGACCTGTTAAGGTATGTAAACATTGTCCTGTATGGCTGTCCCAAATTTTGATCGTGCGATCGCATCCCGCACTAGCAACTGTACGACCATCGGGGAAAAAAGCCGCGCTCATTACCCAGTTTGCATGTCCTTGCAGCGTTTGTAAGCACTCCCCCGTACCGACATGCCAAATTTTTAATGTCCCATCCAAACTCGCACTGAGCAATAGATTACCATCAGCATTAAATGCTACCGTTCCTACTCTGGCATTGTGTCCGGTTAGGGTATTGCAGCAATTTCCTTCAGTAATATTCCAGAGTTTGATAGTGCAATCATCACTACCGCTGGCAAGTATGTTGACCTTGGGATGGAATGCTAGGGTGGGAATGCGATCGCGATGTCCTAAAAGTACCTTCAAGCAAGTTTTATTCTCAATATCCCACAGTCTAATAGTTTGGTCGAAACTGCTACTGGCTAAGATCCCCCCTAGCCCCCCTTGCAAAGGGGGGAACTTTGGATCGTAGCCCCCCCCTGGTTCCCACGGCTCTGCCTGGGAACGCCGGGGGGTTGGGGGGATCGGACTAAATGCCAGTCCCCAAACTTCATCGCTGTGTCCTTTCAAAACAGCAAGACATTCACCAATTCGCCAATTCCAAACTTTAACAATTGAGTCGTGTCCGCCACTAGCAAGCAATGAGCTATGGGGATGGAAAGCGATAGAGGAAATACCTCCAGCATGAGCTAGCAACTGTTGCAAACATTGATAACTATTGCTATCCCAAATCCGCAGAGTTTTGTCCTTGTGACCTGTGGCGATCGCTGCACCATTAGGGCTAAATATTGCAGAGCGCACCCAGTTTGAATATCCGGTCATTGTTGTGATGCGACGACCGCTTTCTACATCCCACAATCCAATCGTTTGATCTTCTGCACCAGTGGCAATTGTTCGTCCATCAGGACTGAATGCGACTCGCCAAATTTGAATCCCATGTCCTGCTAAAGTTCGCAGACATTCGCCTGTCATAATCTCCCAAATTTTGACGGTGCAATCGACACTGCAACTAGCAATTAGTTGACTGTCAGGATTCCAGTCTACACCCCAGATCCATCCATTATGTCCTTCTAAAACCCTGATGCACTGCCAGTCTGCGACGCGCCAAATGCGGATCGTGCGATCGCAACTGGGACTAGCTAACCATTTTCCATCGGGACTAAAACTAAGTCCTGTCACCCAGTTTTTATGTTCGGTAAGTGTATGCAAACAAGTACCGCTATAAACATCCCAAATTCGGATTGTATGGTCGAAGCTGCCAGTTGCTAGAAGTTTGCCGCACGGACTAAAGCTAGAATGTATAACTGCTGAAAAGTGTCCTGACAGGATTCGCAAACAGTTGCCATTCTCTACACTCCATAAGCGAATTGTACCGTCATGGCTAGTGCTGGCAATTAGCTGACCATCTGGACTGAACGCGCTACCATATACATTGCCTGAATGACCGCGCAGAACATTCTTACACACACCTTTAGATAAATCCCAAACTCTTAAAGTGCCATCATCGCTAGCACTGACGAGCAGTTTACCGTCTGGGTTGAAAGCAATGCAGCGCACCCAATTATTGTGTCCTTGCAGTGTTAAAATCTGCTGTTTATTGGCAACTTCCCACAGTTGAATCTCGCAGTTTGTACTACTTGTGGCTAGTGTTTGCCCATCAGGACTAAACCGAACTGCTAGAACACCCCCAAAAGTCTGCGCGAACAATGAATGGATAAACTCTGAGTTAGAAAAGTTCACTTCATGCAAATTCATGTCTTGCAGAAATGCTTGTCGAATCGTTAATTTTGAAAAATCGTATCGGGCAATATCTAACCCTAAATAGCGATACAGATTTATCAAATTTCCAGCGGCATAGCCTAGTCTCAATTCATCTTCACTGCGAACTTTATGCAATAAATTATCTAATCTTTTACGAATGTTCGCTTCTGTCCTAAAATCCGATCGCAACCCTTCGATAATAGGATTGACAATTAGCCGTAATTGTGCTTCTATCCCAAATTCTTTTGACTGAGTTTTAATCAGCGCAAATTTGTGGAGAAGCGATATTTCTTCGGTCTTGATTTCCGCTTGTACTTGCTCGATCAGTCGATTAGTTATGTACTCCATGATTACGGGTTGCTGTGTAAAGCTACTCGACTGTTTTTCAATCAACGAACGACGCTGTAGAGATGCAATGGCTTCCAGCAGTTCCCGCCTTGCTACAGAGGGAAAAATATTTTCACGTATGTCTTGAAAAGAAGTCCATTCGCGCTCAATTGCTAACCAGTACATGACCTGGGTTTCTACAGGAGATAGCCGATCAAACTGTTCGCTTATCAGCTTCCATATCTCGCCAAAAATAATAGTTTCCTGGTTGAGGAATTCAGCAATATTGTTATCAAATAGTTCAGTAATTGTCGTGGCAATTACTTTTAATGCCAATGGATTACCGCTGTATCGCTCAACGAGCGGCTTTAATTCGGCAACAGATCCAGAGTATCCTTTGGTTTCCAGAATTTTATAGCCCTCTAGTTCGCTTAAACCGTTTAAACGAAGCGAGCGCACAGACAACCTCTCACCCTCCATCTGCACCAATTCACTAGGCTTTTCCCTACTGGTTAGCACTACACAACTTTGATGCTGGGTTTCTCCTATACACTTGAGCAGATAACCGTACCCTTCATAGCCACTTTTGTACTCTCCAACACAGGTACTTTCTTTAAGAATTGATTCGCAATTATCTAGAACGATTAAACACCGATGTTGACGCAGGTAGTCTAAAAAACGCGATACTATACTATATTCGGTTGCAGGTAGGTTAACGTGCTGGGGTGGAGTAAAGAACTGAATTAACTCAGTCAGTATTTCCTCTAGAGGTGGGGAGTTGCGGAGACTTCGCCAAACAACATATTCAAAATTGTCTGCGATTTCACTGACAAATTTAGCAGATAAAGCAGTTTTACCAATTCCTCCTACTCCTAATATTGCTACTAACCTACAGCGATCGTGAAGAATCCATTGTTCTAGAGTAGCAATTTCCTGCTGCCTGCCGTAGAAGAGAGAAACATCTGGCGCTTCTCCCAAATCCTTGCGACTTCTAAGAATCTCCAGGTGCGACACCTCGTTCCCAGGCTCAGCCTTCCACACCTCGTTCCCAGGCTCAGCCTGGGAACAAGATCTTAGAGGCAGAGCCTCGCTTATTTTACTGCCATTAGTCTTGGAATCCAACTCAGATAACGAAGTATCAATACCTACGTCAGCAATTTCTTTCCAGTTCAACGACAGCTTCTGGCAAATTTCCTCAAAAATCGCGCGATCGACAGGTTTACCCGTTAAAAAATTGCTAACCGTGCACAGCGCCAATCTCAAGTCTTCAGCTAGCTCGCGCTGACTGGGAAAACCATTCCGTCGCACAGCCAGTTTAACCTTTCCGATATATTCAGTACGAACCTTAAGCGACCTCGGCATAACGTTCTCTTAACCAGATTTATTGGAAAAAAACAAAATATAAGTCAGAGCAACTCATACCAGATCCGGCTCGACAACCCCCCTGATTTTCTTCCTCTTCTTCTGAGTGTCCTAGCGAAGATCGCGCGTTGATTTAAAAGGGGGTTGAAGAGGACGCGGTGACAAGGGAGAGCGGTGACGCTCTGAGTTTTAATTAAGGGTGAAAAGCCTGACATCATATCATGGAAACGGATTTGGTATCATTTAAAAGTTGGGAAATCTTGTTACAAGACAACCAGGCGATCGCATCAAAACCCATTGATTTCCTCAGTGGTCTAGATGCCATCGCTTTCTCACCATCTAATTTGATATTTTTAGCGATGCTAATTGGGCAACCTAGCTAACAGTTCCTCATTGGATAATTGCGGCAACTGTTGCAGCAATAACGTTAACTCTTCTGCTGACAATGCCAGTAAATTTTGCACCAGAACGGGGAGGCGTTCGCCCAATTCCCCAAACCGCATTCTCCACACATTTTCTGCTAGCAATTGTCTGGCTTGCTGCATTCCTTGTTCGTCAAGATTCATTGCCGATAATTGCAATAACAAGATCGTAAATTCGGTAGCAGGTAAAGCCGATACTTGAGTTAAAAAAGCAGCCAAAACCGCGTCTAATTCACCAAACCGCACTAAGAAGAAGCTTTCTAAAATCGAGCGCTGTCCTTCTTGTCTGCCTTCTTGCCTGCCTTCTTGTATACCTTCTTGTCTGCCTTCTTGTTTTGCTGCTTCTAATTTCTGTTGAAATAAGGGTGCGTTCGGCGTAGCCGTCGCGTAGCGAATCGCCATAACTAACTCCCGATCTTCCGCTTCTAATTGTTGTTCTTGATTTACCGCTAAGCTAGATTGCAGTTTGTACAACAATTCTAACGCGATCGCGCGGATTGGATTATCCACCGATAAAGCACTCAACTCGGTAATTGCTCGTTCCTGCACCCTCCCCCTACCTAATACAGCGGATTGCAAGCTCGTCTAGGGAAAGCGTTATCGCTTCGTTTGTGTAGCGGGTGCATTAATGCACCCGCTACACTTGCCTTGCGGTGTACCATCAGCGTCTGCAATCCGCTATATTCTCAGCCACAACGTTGCTTCTGTTTCCGGCAACTGATGGATCGCTACAATTGCCGTCCGCAAATATTCCCCTAAAAAATAGATTCCCCTGGGCCAGTTTTCTTCATCTGGAGTGGCATGAAACCCATTCAGCAACGCTGCCGATGCTGTGGGAGTCAAAATCCATAGTTTGGGTAAATCTGCTTCCTCGCAACGAGTATTTTCTCGTCTTGATCTACGTTCTAATTCGGATCGCACGTGCAATAATTTGCTCAAGCAACTACAAACCTCGCCCACAGTAACCGGATTGCGAAACGGTTCAAACAGGGCGGTTGTAGTTGCCATTTTTCCTAATATCCCCAGCAGTTCTACATAATCTTGTGTGGCACTTGAGGGAGTGAAGTAAACATCAATCTCGCGCACTTCGGAAGCTACGTCACGACTGACGGTAACTTGTCCTATGGGCGATAGTAGTTCCGATAAATAACTCAAGTTGCTAGTTATCTCTCTGGGAGCGGCTAATGGCTAATGGCTAATGGCGAGATTGGTAAAAATCCTAGATTAGCAAGCTCGCAATTAGCAATTAGCAACGCCAAAGTTTATAACTAGCAACTTGCGTTAAATAATCTTTAGCAAACTGGTCGTAAATGAATCGCGTCATGACTGGCGCTGTAATTTAATTATTCACAATTTTAGCATATTTGTTATCAATTTATTGCCATATTAATATTTGAATAGCGTAAGTTGCTAGTTACATCTATCCTTACTGGTAATGGGTAATGGGTAATGGGTAATGGGTAATTGTACTGAGGGCAACAGCCTGTTAATCCAATTACCAATTACCAATTACCCATTACCCATTATTGTCTCGTTTGCCTTTAGGAAACTCAACAACTGAGAAAACAGAACAAAAGTCAGATCAACTCAGTCATTCTCAGGCTTGAACTCAGTCAAGCGCGAGTTTAGATGAAATTATCCAACTCACAGGAAGTGAGACTAATAACGAGTTTACAAATCCTATGAATATTTCTCCAAATTGTTTAGACTTAATTAAAAAATGGGAAGGGCTGAGTTTAGAAGCTTACAAAGATCCAGTCGGGATACCAACCATAGGATATGGAACGATTCGATATCCGAATGGGCAGAAAGTTCAGATGGGTGACACGATAACAGAACAGGAAGCCGAAGCTTTTCTGCAATTGGAATGCGATGAAGTAGCGGAAAAAGTCTCTAAGTTAGTCAGCGGCATTTCGCTTAACCAGAATCAGTTTGATGCGCTGGTATCGCTCTGCTATAACATCGGTACTGGAGCATTTGAAGATAGTACCCTTTTGCGAGAACTCAAAGCTAATAACTTTGCCAATGCAGCTAAAGAGTTCGATCGCTGGGTTAAAGGAACCAAAGACGGTATAAAGATAACGCTTCCGGGTCTGGTTAACCGAAGAAAAGAAGAACGGGCGCTGTTTGAGAAATCAGGTGGACAAGGAACTCCCATTGACACCGAAACATCCCCACAAGACAAGGTAACCTGGCTGGAAGGATATCGCGATGGTGAGAAAAATGTTATCGTCGCTCGCAATGGTTCTGAAGTTATAGAGATCCTGACTTTGGAAAGTCATCTCAAGGAAGATTTAATTGCTGTATTACAGCAATATAAAAATGCTCTAAACTTCCACTTTGCGCCTAATGGTAAGACAATTCCTAGCGGCGATCGCATTGCAGTTGCCACTAAAGAAAAGTCAATTTTGAAGGTAATCGATCCACCGCCTTTGAGTCGTCTGTTAGTTCTTGATACTGAAGGCGATGATGTGAAAAAGCTCCAAGAACGCTTAAACGATCTTGGTTATGACGCTGGTAAAGTTGATGGTATTTTTGGCAAGAAAACCGACACAGCCGTTAAAGAATTTCAAGCCGATTACTTTGGTGCAGCTGAAGCTGATGGTAAAGTTGGCCCTATTACATGGAAGAAATTGTGGGGAGACGTGAATCCTACTCTTCCACCTCCAACTAAACCTGTTCCTGGTAAGAATTACCTGCGATTGACTAAGACTGGGCGCAAAGATGGTTACGGTTGTTATGTATTAAACTTGCAGTATTTCAAGGATGGAGAATTTAAAGATGGAATAGAAGTTTGCTCCGGACAACCTAAGAAACAATTCTTCCGCATAGGTCGTAAGAGTATTGCAGGTTCAGCCGAACCATTACCTGAAGGTAAATGGTTTATCCATGATATTCGTTGGGCCGGTGGGAAGGATAACTATGATGGCAAAATCCATGCAAGTGGGATTGGTCCGGTAACAATTCCGCTTGACTACGTTGGTCCCGATAAAACTGGACGTAGTGCGATTGAAATTCATATCGATTGGAATCGAAAGAAGTTTCCAGGGACTGTTGGTTGCATTGGGGTTTACACAAAAGCAGACTACAAGCGATTGGTGAGTTGGTTACGAGACACCGATCCCCGCGATCTGTTCGTTGATTGGGGACTTGGAACTTGTCCACAACCGTAAAAGATTGATTCTCGGCTTGTTGTTGCAAAGAGTAGAGTGCAATCGCTGATGATTTACTAGCAGTAAGCAGGGGCGATTGCAACTCGTAGCTTGGCGATCTCGTCACCGTATAACAAGAGATGAGGGTAAAAAATGGGATGAACAAATCTTGGTGTCCGACGGTGTTTTTTTTGATTTGTTCCTGCGACTGATTGATGAAGGTATTCTTGAGCGAGCAAAAAGCTATTGCAGGACTTATGCACAACAAGCCTATCACCTTAGTTTCTTTGCCTAAGTCCTGTATTGAATACTTCGCGGCAAAAGTCAGGTAGTAAATCACACTAAGTCTTGAAGCGGTAGTGCAAAATGGAAAAATTATATACTATATCGCTCCGGTTCCCATGAAACCTTTTCCCTTTCCCCTGCGTTTCTCAATACCAATCATTCTGGTATTGTTCAGCAGCTTGCTGGGTTTGTTTTCTTTTTACCGGGAAGTATCCCTGTCTGCCTCCCGTGAAGAAGAAGAGGTAATCGACGAGATCCAGTTAGTCGGGAATCAAATCTCAAGTATATTGGAATACTTGTACCGCACAGAAGACGCCAAGAAAGCGGAAATCGTCATCAACAGGATGAAGAACGACCCAAAGCTGCGGTTGGTTTTGCTCTGCGATCAAAACAACCGCATCATCGCGGCAAACCATGACTCACTGCAAAATCGCCCAGTCAGCGACACGCCAGCGGCGAACAGCTTGCCAGCATTCTCACAAGTGCGCCAGAAGATGTCAGTCAGGGTCATAGTTTCCGAAGACAGACAAAGCCTCCGGGCAATCTATCCTATTAGGTTGGGGGCGACGCCCGGTAAACTGAGTTTATCGCCAGTCGGCATTCTCTTGATCGAGTATGACCTTTCAGTGGAAAAAAATCAGGCTCGTGAAGATGCCCTACAGCCAACGATAGAATCTATGGTTGCGATCGCCTTCGGTTGCATCGCGGTCTGGTTATTTTTTAACAAAACTTTAACAAAGCGAGCGGCTAGATTGGTCGCAACCAGCAACAGTTTAGCGCGAGGAAATTTTAACATTCGGGCTAGATTAAAAGGTTCTGATGAATTAGCTCAAATAGCAGCAGCCTTTGACCAGATGGCTGACCAAATTCAGACAGAAACCGAAGCATTACAAGAGAGCGAGAAGCGATTTCGTCAGCTAGCGGAAAACATCGGTGCAGTCGTCTGGATGTGCAACCCCGACGGCAGCCAGGTAATTTACGTCAGCAATGCCTATGAGAAAATTTGGGGTCGTTCCTGCGAATCTTTATATGCCTCAGTCAAGACTTGGTTTGATGCGATTTATTCAGAAGACCGCGATCGCATTATTGCTGCTTTACCCAAAATGGTTCAAGGAGACTACGACGAAGAGTATCGCATTGTGCGAGCTGATGGAGAGATTCGTTGGATTCGCGATCGCGCTTTCCCGATCCAAAACGAAGCCGGTGAAATTTACCGCATTGCTGGAATTGCCGAAGATATTAGCGATCGCAAGCAAGCAGAGGTGGAACTGCAACAAGCCAAGGAAGCCGCCGAGGCAGCCAACCGCGCCAAAAGCCAATTTCTCGCCAACATGAGCCACGAACTGAGAACGCCACTAAACGCGATTTTGGGTTTTGCCCAAATCATGCAGCGCGATGCTTCCCTCACTCGAGAATATGGACAATATATCAACATTATTAACGACAGCGGTCAGCACTTGTTGACATTAATCAATGACGTGCTGGAAATGTCCAAAATTGAAGCAGGTCGGGTAAAGCTGAATGAAAATAACTTTGACTTGTATCGAATGCTAGATAGTCTGGAAGAGATATTACGTCCCAAAGCCACAGCCAAGCAACTAATTCTGATTTTTGAGCGGGCAACATCAGTTCCCCGGTACGTAACCTGTGACGAAAGTAAGTTGCGGCAAGTCTTGATTAATCTAGTTGACAATGCCATCAAATTTACCGCAGTCGGTAGCGTTACCTTGCGAGGGAAAATAGGTAAAGTGGAAGAAATTACCAATTACCCATTACCCATTAACAATTACCAATTATTATTTGAAGTCGAAGACACAGGTTGTGGCATGGGGCCTGAGGAGATGAAAAACTTATTTAAGCCGTTTGTGCAAACTCGGACAGGTCAAAAATCTCTTGAAGGCACAGGTTTGGGGTTATCGATTAGTCGCAAATTTGTCAACTTGATGGGCGGGGATATTACCGTCAGCAGTACCCTAGGAAAGGGAAGTGCATTCAAGTTTGATATCAGCGCAATTCAGGCTCAAATGACTGACTTGCCAGACCAACCCCAAACCCGTCCTGTGATTGGTTTGGCACCCAACCAACCTGTATATCGCTTGCTGATTGTGGAAGATCAATGGGAAAACAGCCTGCTTTTGGTGAAGCTGCTGACATCGGTGGGTTTTGAAGTCAAGGAAGCCAGAAATGGGCAAGCAGGAGTGGAACTGTGGCAGGAATGGGAACCGCATTTGATTTTGATGGATATGCAAATGCCTGTGATGAATGGGTATGAAGCCACGCAGAAAATCAAAGCCACCGCTAAGGGACAAGCTACAGTTATTATTGCGGTGACTGGGTTTGCCTTTGAGGAGAATCGTGCAGCTATATTATCAATCGGTTGCGATGATTTTGTCAGCAAACCATTGCAACAGGATGTCATTTTTGCCAAGATAGCCGAGCATTTGGGAGTCCGTTATATCTACCTTGAACCTAATCGAGGCAGTAGCGATTCATCCCCTCCTTCTGAATTAACCCGTGCCGATTTAGCCGTGATGCCAGATGAATGGATCGCCAAACTGTATCAAGCTACGATTAAGTGCGACGATAACTGCATGTTGCAACTGCTTGAGGAAATCCCAACAGAATATACAAACCTGAAAACTGCTTTGACCGATCTAGTCGATGAGTTTGAATTTGAAAAGATTGTAGAACTGACAGCAACGAGTGATTAGCGAGCGCAAATCCTATCACCTTTTTTCACAGAAACCCGGTTTCTTTGCGTAATATCATGTCCTGAGGCAACGGTTGTGTAACTGCTAATAGCTAATCGCTAATGGCTGATATGGAGGCAATTGAATTGCGAGCAATTAGCAAGCGAGCTATTAGCCATCCATATCACCCAGTTCCTATGTCCTTTTAAGCTCCTATTCCCTCCCCAATCGGTGTTTCCTGGTGATTCACTTGCTTGTGATATCCGTTATTTTCTGTTAGCGGCGTCCCCTTCTTGTACGATTGTACAGATAGGATCGTAGCCATTGCTAGAGGTTCTAAAGCTTTAGCCCATCTGTCCGTTATCCACTGTTTTTCTTCCAAAGTGGGGTTAGTGGCTAACCGCTGAACTTCAGCCAAGACAACTGCTGGTAGTTGTTCGTAGAAACTCCTGGCTAATTCAGTACCCACCTGATTCAGCAACATTTGTAGTAAAGCATCGCTGCTTGTTGCACTATTAGCCGCGTTGAGCGTTACATAGTTGGCAACGCCATTAGTTACATCACCTTTATTACCGGCAGCTACTGGTCTGGTGGCTTCTACAGGGGGGGTTCGCTCATTCTCCAAGGGGGTTGAAACTTGATTTTGATCGCGGTTTTCTACAGTCGAATTCGCACCATAAGCGACACCTTTAACTGTGTTTTCTGCACCTTCAATAATCGTGGATTTAACATTTTCAGCTGCTTCTTTTACCGCGTCCACTGCACCGTCAACAATCGCTTTAACACCATCAGCCACACCTTTACCAGTCAACGCCGCAGCGAAGGCACCCGCTACAGCACCAAGACCCGCTCCAACTAAGGCAGCATTAGCGACACGCCTACAAGTGCCTGCTTTCCGAACATCGGATCGATCTGTCAGGGGGTCTGTATTTTCGTTAGCTTCAGCGCCTGTCGCTGCTGCATCGACGCTAGGGTCGGCTGTAATTGAGTCAGCTTTTTCGTCATGCCAATCAAAAGGCTGGTTGTTCTCACTCATAAAATTATCTCTTTTCTACCAAAAAGGTATAACCCGATCTGTTAGGGCTTGTTTGTCTATGGGCAATTTAACAATCCTAGGTAAGGACTTACACCAATCTCAAGGTAGAGAACGTTGAAAGCTGTGAGTTAGTATAGAAAAATACAAAAGTAACCCAGTGCTGAATTATTAGGCGATCGCCAGATTTATCGGCAGTTTTTCTCGATTTAGCGCCTTAAAGAAAGCAGCGATTCCTCACCGCTAGTTACGAATAGCAGAAGATTTTAATTCCGGCTAGCGAACAGTACCTCTAAAGCTAGATGCGTATGAATAAAAATCAATTAGCAAGCCTAACTTTATGTCGAGGGATACAGACTATATTTTTGGCGATATCTGCCTTTAGCTCGGTTAAATGCGGCTCTGGGTTCGTTAAATTTGCAGTAGCTAAGAAGGCGTTACAGATGAGCGTTAAACCGTTCTCGTAGAAGGGAGAAAATTATGAGCGATCGCCTACCAAATTTTGAGATAAATTACGAAAAAGCTGGCACAATTTCCACAGATCAACCCTATGTTCGTTCAGCAGGGACAAGCATAGATGTTGGGGGAAATAGAGAAGCAAATCGTCCCAGCACAACGATTAAGTCTCAACCCCAATCCCATGTTCCTGCAACAGGCAACGACATGAATTCCGTATTATCTAGGTTACTAATGGGAGGACTCATTGGTGCTACTTTAGGTGCTACGTTGGGTACGTTAGCGAGTGCTTTCGCTGGTAAGAGAACATCCGAGGGTGTGAACCGCGCTGCAAAAGGTGTAGGGGAGGCAGCAAAGACTATAGCCCAGGGCGTTACCCAGACTGCAAAAGGCGTAGGCGACGCAGCAAAGAGTGTAGCTGATGGTGTTAACTACGCTGTAGTAGGCTCGTTACAGGATACGGCTTCTGGTGTTAGCCGCGCTGTAGGAGCTGCCTTTGAGGCAGCCAAGGGTACAGCTAAGGATACAGTTGAGGGTGTTAGCAACGCTGTTGAAGGTGCATTGGACGCAGTCAAGGATACAGCTGAGAATGCCAAGCAATCTGCTATAAGTGCAAGCGACGCAGTCAAGGATACAGCTGAGAATGCCAAGCAATCTGCTATAGGTGCAAGCGACGCAGTCAAGGATACAGCTGAGAATGCCAAGCAATCTGCTATAGGTACATTGGACAAAGTCCAGGATACAGCTGAGTCGATCAAGCCATCTGAGAATCAGGAAGTCAAGATAGCTCAAGAACGGCGGGTTGCAGACGCGCCCCAGATCGATACTGGAGAGCAAGATAAAACCTCTATGACCTACATTTCAGGTCCAGAGGGAACTATCCCTGTAGACGCTGGAATGCCCGTCACTTATGGGGAACCCAACTACGAAGAGCGGAAAGTTGATCAGAGCGAAATTTATCGACAAACTACTGGCATTTAGCTTTTGCCTGAGATAAATATACCTGTTGCAAAAGCCTGCCCTGAATTAAAGTATGCCCTGTCGCGCACGCTGGGCGAACAACCTAAAGTAGGGAACGTAGAATAACTTTTGGTTTCTACCATCCATGTTCTAAAACGTTCGCTCCAGCCAAAAACACGACTTATATCATTTCCTTAGGTATCGGTAGTGTATGGATAGGTAATTGCTCGCTTGCTAATTGCGAGCTTTTCAATTGCCAAAAGAGCAGCCATTAGCGATTAGCTATTAGCAGTTACACAACCGTTGGTCAGGGACATGATATTACGCAACCTCTCTATATGTAGGGTGCGTCCTCAGGGTTGTACGGCACCATCTCTACCAGATATGGAGTTGCTGCGTCAGACATGAAAAATTTATTTCAGGGCAGTTTTGCAATAAATAATCCTGGAAAAATAAGGTCTAATTGCCGCTTTTTTGTCAGCTCCAGGACTGAGGCAAAGAAACCGGGTTTCTTGGTTGCCCAAGCGTAATTACTGAGAGCAACAGACGACTATTCATCAGCTTTAATACAAAGGAGAGGATAATGATGATTGAGGACGATCGGATTTTGGATGCAGATGAAATAATCGTTGAGCAAATTCCCCATCAATCCAACCATAGATCGGCATCCATAGGCATGAATAATGACTTAGCTAAAGTAGCGATGGGAGCCTTAATTGGTGGTACCTTGGGCGCAATAGCTGCGGCTTTGGCTAATAAGAATACAGTTGCAAGGGTTAACCTGGCTGTAAAAAGTGTAGGGAATTTGGTCAAGAATGCAGCTGATGGTGTTAACCAGACTGTAAAAGATGTAGGCGATGGAGTAAAAAGCGTAGCTTCTGGTGTTAACGACACGGCAAAAGATGTAGGAGAAGCAGTCAAGGGTGCCGCTCTTGGAATTAACGACACCGTTCAAACTACACTTGATACAGTCAAGGATACAGCTAGTGGCGTTAACAACTCTGTAAAAAATACAGTAGACGCAGTCAAGGGTGCAGCTAGCGATGTTAACAACTCGGTAAAAAATACAGGGGACGTACTCAAGGGTGCATCCTCAGATGTCCAGCCATCTGATAAGCAGACAACCTACATTTTAGTCCCAGTTGACAAACAGTAGACCTCTGGCAAAAATATTTGAGGCGGGCAAGATGCCCACCCCACAAAATCAGAAAAATTCTTCTGGGATGGGCGCTTTCCTGCACAACCCACAAAATCAGAAAAATTCTTCTGGGATGGGCGCTTTCCTGCACAACCCACAAAATCAGAAAAATTATTGTGGGGTGGGCGGGACGCCCGCCTTTCAAATCGTCTCGCACAACCCACAAAATCAGAAAAATTATTGTGGGATGGGCGGGACGCCCGCCTTTCAAATTGTCTCGCACAACCCACAAAACCAGAAAAATTATTGTGGGGTGGGCGGGACGCCCGCCTTTCAAATTGTCTCGCACAACCCACAAAACCAGAAAAATTATTGTGGGGTGGGCGTCGGTGCCCGCCTTTCAAATTGTCTCAAAAGACTTTTGCCAGAGGTGTAGTAAGTTGGTGAACTATCGCCAGTATTCTAGGGAAAAGTTGAAAGAATAGAGGCTTAAGCTCATGCTGTTGTTGGTCAGATAGCACGGACTCGTGTAAAATCTATCCAGCTTTCTTCTTATCTGGCTTTTCCCAGTGGTTGTAAATCACTCAGTCGCTGTTGCTGCCCATTGCATTAACCCGGATTGTTCCCATCCCTACCCTCAGAGTATGGCGAACAATTTTTGCAACAGCTGCGGATCGCCGCTACGGTTAAAAAATCGTTATATTCCCCTCCAACGCCTGGGTGTTGGGGGGTTTGCTGCGATTTACGCGGTTTGGGACATCTCAGCACAAACGGAACTCGTGCTGAAGGTGTTGGTAGAAACCTCGCCCAAGGCGTTGGAATTATTTGAACAAGAAGCAAAGGTGTTGGCGAGTCTGCGCCATCCGGGAGTGCCTCTTGTGGAAGCAGATGATTATTTTCCGATAATTGTCGGCAATTCGCCCCAGCGGTTATTGCCTTGTCTGGTGATGGAAAAGATCGCTGGACAGACTTTAGAGGAAATTCTAGAACTGTATCCCCAAGGATGTCCCCCAGAATGGGTGCTTTCTTGGTTAAAGCAAGCGGTGGATATTCTGCGGGAGTTGCATCGGCGTCGCATCGTGCATCGGGATATTAAACCGTCTAATTTAATGCTGCGTCACCACGCCCCATTGAGGGGGACTCAATTGCTGTCTTCTCCAGGGAAAAAAGAAAAGGGGCAGTTGGTGTTAATTGATTTTGGTGGGGCGAAACAAATTGGGTTGGGGATAAAAGCGCCTATTGTTTCTAATTCTCAAGGTAGATCGACGCGGTTATTTTCTCCCGGTTACAGTCCACCAGAACAAATGACTGGGGGAGTGGTAGAACCAGGGGCGGATTTTTATGCCCTGGGGATGACTTGCATTCACTTGCTGACGGGTATTTTTCCGCCGGAATTGGAAGATCCGGTAAGTGGGAAATTGCGATGGCGCGATGCGCTGCGCGATCGCATCCTCATTCACCCCGAATTTGCCGATTTGTTGGATGAAATGATCTCTCCGGATCTGCGCGATCGCCCCGCCAGCGCCAGTAAAATTCGAGCCAGAATTCTGCGGATTAACCGCCAGAAGGTTACATCCCGAAATTTCATCCTCCTGTGCTTGCAATGGTGCTTCAACTCATTGTGGGCGGGGTTGGTGTTTGTTTGGCGGGTAATTTATTCAGCTTTCCGATTAATTTTCCAAGTCCTGAGTGCGGGAATCAATACTATTTTGGCGATGGGGATCGGTGGGTTGGGTGGATTTGCCGGTAGCATTGGATTTTGGTTAGCCCATAAGTCGCCGATAATGACTCAAATGAATAATTATCTCACCCAAGAGATACCCCGGCAGCTTCCCGATATTGCGATTATAATCAAGCCGGAAATTATCTTATTTGCAGCAGCAGGATGGACAACGGCGGCGAGTCTCTCGCGTACCAGTAGTTTAGGCACTTGTGGGGGGTTTTGGGCAGGATGTATGGGAATGTTGGGATATATTCTGGGATGGTTGCTTTGGCAAGCAGTATCTCCCGATGGGGCGGGATTGGTGGGGGGTTGCGCGATCGCTGCCTATTTCCTTACCGTTGGGCTAGGCTTACCCAGGCAACACATCTTAGTTTATGCGATCGTCGCCGCCACCGGCACGGCGGGTTTGTTCGCCAGTCTCGTTACTTTAAACTTGTTGCCCAACGGCACTATTAATTCCCTCGCCGATGCTTTTAGTCAATTGGGTTGGTCTGAACCTGGAATTAGTCTCGCTTTTTTTAGTATTCTGGGGATTATCCTTGGCTTTTGGCTGAGTGTAAGTCATCATATTGTGGTGCCTCTTCTACGATTGTTAGGTTGGCGATGAGATTGGGAACAATAAAATGGATTTATCGATGCAAATTGAAGCAACAAAAGGCTACTACACGCCCGAAGAATATTTGGCGCTAGAACAAGTATCTGACTCTAAACACGAGTACCGCGATGGAAAAATAGTTGCCATGCCCGGAGTTAGCAAAAATCACAATAAAATTGCTGGCAATTTTTATGCTGAATTAAAGTTAGCTTTAAAAGGGCAAGATTGCGATATCTATATCGGCGATGTCCGCTTGTGGATACCGCGCTATCGTCAGTACAGCTATCCCGATGTCATGGTGGTTTCAGGAAATTGTATTTATCCGGGAATCGATAATACACCCGTCCTGAATCCATCGCTGATTGCTGAAGTTTTATCTAAATCAACTAAAAATTACGACCAAGGCGAAAAGTTTTTGTATTATCGGTCAATTCCTCAATTAAGTGAATATATTTTAATCGACCCCTCGAAATATCACGTAATGCAGTATAATAAACTCGGCAATAACCAATGGTTATTAACCGAGTACGAATCAAAGAATGCCGAATTAATGCTCGAATCAGTAAACGTACAAATTCCTATGAGCGAACTATACGACCGCGTAAATTTTGATGAAAGTGAATAAGAATTGCTAATGGCTAATGGCTAATGGTTCAAAGCAATTAGCAATTAGCAATTAACCATTAGCAATTAGCAATTAGCCATTAGCAAATACTTCTCGCAATCGGGTGGTGATGTAAGCGATCGCATCCTTCCCTTTATCTAAAACTTGCGCCATTCCGACAAAACTGTGAATCATTCCCTCACCCTCCCAAAACTGCACCGATACGCCCGCTTCCTGCAATTTTGCCCCATACGCTAACCCTTCATCTCGCAGCACGTCGCATTCGCCAGTAATAATTAAAGCGGGGGGTAAATTGCTCAATTCTTCCGCTAATATCGGCGAAGCATAGTGGTTTTGGGCATCCGCTTCATCGGCAAGATAATGTTGCCAATACCAAATCATTTCATCCCTGGTTAAACCAAAACCGCTGGCATATTTTAAGTAGGACTCGGTATTAAAGTCATTCTGAATTACCGGATACATTAGCAGTTGATAAACTAATTTCGGTTCGCCTTTATCCCGCGCCATCAGTGCAAGTGCGGCGGCGATATTGCCCCCGGCGCTATCTCCCGCTACCCCAACCCGCGCCGGATCTATATGCAATTCAATTGCATTGGCGACAACCCATTTAAGGGCAGCATAAGCATCATCTAAAGCAGCGGGAAATTTATGTTCTGGTGCGAGACGATAGTCTACCGACACGACGACGCATTCTGCTTTTAAACTAATATTCCAACAGATACTATCTGCCGCATCTAAGTCGCCCAATACCCAACCGCCGCCGTGAAAATAAACTAACACGGGCATGGGTGCGTTACCCTTTGGCGTGTAAATGCGGATGGGGATATCTCCCACAGGGGTGGAGATGGTGCGATTTTTGACTTGCGGTACGGGTTGCAATCGGCGGGGTTTACCCCTGTATTGGGCGGTGATTTCCCTTGCTTTTGCGGGTTCAAGGGTTTGCAGGGGGGGGATGTTGAGTCCGGCGATTAGTTTGAGGATTTTTTCAGCTTGTGGATCTAGAGGCATTGGGGACAGGTGAGAAATTGCTAATTACATATGTTGCGATCGCATCCGCCCATTTGGCAACAATTGGCAAAATATGCCAAACTCTCAGATCTAACCGTTATTGACGAACAAATTCAGAAAAAAGGCTATAGTACCGCAGCGTGAATATATTCGCCATATGATTCGCACTCCCCAAGAAAGAGAAGAACAGAAACGCCTAGAAACCCTGTTAATCGAAGGTTTAGACAGTGGTGAACCGATAGAAATTACCCAGGAATGGTGGGAAAACAAGCGGGCGGACTTGATGCAACGCCTTCGCCAAAACCAACCATGACGCTTCGGTTTTTGATCGATGCCAAAGCAAGTCAAGATTTAGATAAGTAACTCAAGTTGCTAGTTATCTCATGCATAGGAGCTCATGGCTAATGGCTGATGGCTAATGGCTGATGGCTGATGGCTGATGGCTGATGGCTGATGGCTGATGGCTGATGGCTGATGGCTGATGGCTCATGTCAGTAAAAATCGTATATTAGCAATTAGCAATTAGCCATTAGCCATTAGCAACCCCGAAGTTTATAACTAACAACTTGCGTTAACTAGCAACTTGAGTTAATAGACCTCTTGCAAAAGTCCTTTTGAGAGGATTTGAAGGGCGGGCACCGACGCCCACCCCACAAGAATTTTTCTGGTTTTGTGGGGTGGGTAGTATTGCCCGCCCACCCCACAAGAATTTTTCTGGTTTTGTGGGGTGGGTAGTATTGCCCGCCCACCCCACGAGAATTTTTTTGGTTTTGTGGGGTGGGTAGTATTGCCCGCCTCAAATATTTTTGCCAGAGGTCTAATATCTGCAGGTTTTACCCGCCCCTACACAATAAGATTACGACTCTAAAACTTGACGAATGCGCCGTTCTAAACGGTCAAGGTCTAAACCGCCTTCGTCGCGACAAATACGGCGTACAGTCCCGTTAAGATTACCCAAATCAACTAATAAATCTTGCAGGATTTCTTGCTGCTGACGCGACTGGGTAACTTCGCGGGGTTCTTGTACTAAATCCCGCACAATAGTATCTTCAGCACGGGAGGCAACGATCGGGTCTGTTTGTCCTTCGAGGTGAACAAAAGTGCGCCTTCCCGGTCCGCGTTCTTCCTCAATCGGAATCACCGCTGATACGCGATCCGACCGCACGTATTTGCCAAATCCGAGATGAACTAAAACCGATGATTGAATTTTCATAAACCTTGAAATTTTCTTGAATGCTTATCCTTATTTTAACTAAAATAAAAATGGTTTTACCAAGCGGTTTTTCCCGATTTTTGCTACGGTTTTTCCTCAAGTAAAAACAGCATCAAAAGCCACAATAATTATCTATACTCGCCCAAAAAAAATGACGGAGAGAGAGTCTAAACCCAGATAGCGAAAATTTTCAAAAACATGGCTCTGTTGCAGTAAACTTTTAAAAAATGCCAAATAAATTTTAATCTATATAAGCCGAAAAAAAGGCTTTGAGATTTGTTAGTTGATCCCCATACCCAGCGTATGTTGGCTGGGCCTACATCTGGTGGCAAACTCGAGCGAGTATGGCGGGATATTTCTGGTGAAATTAAGGTAAAATCAGTAGAATTAACTGGATAGATTGTTTAAGCGGTCGTTGTTGTTGGTGGTGAAAATACTTATGACTGGCATCAGTCGCTACAATCGGGCGCTAATTAGCCTCGAACAAGCTTGGCAAAGGGAGTCTGGCAAATCAAATCTCTGGTATAACCAGGGCGATGTGCTGGCTAACTTAGGTCGTTACGAAGAAGCACTTGCCTGCTTTGAGAAAGCCGTAGAAGTTGAGCCAAATGACTACGCTGCCTGGGTTTTCCGCGCCGTGGTACTGCTCCACTTAAACCGCTATCAAGAAGCTGTCACAAGTTGTAACAAAGCTTTAGAAATTCAACCAAAAGATGCACAAGCCTGGATTTTCCGAGGCGCGGCGCTGCATCGTTTGGGACGCTACGCAGAAGCTTACGACAGCTACGACAAGGCATTGGGAAAACCGGAAGCATCGGGATGGAGAAAAAAGCTAAGCAAATTGATGGGATGGGTAATGGGTAATGGGTAATAGGTAATGGGTAATGGGGAAAGGCGTGTGAGCGATTACCAAGCTGGCAATTAGCAATTAGCAATTAGCAATTAGCAATTACCCATTACCAATTACCCATTACCGCTGACCTTCAAGTAGATTGTCTAAAATAGACAAATAACGATTTGGGGGCCAGGTAACTGGTCAAGAGTGCTTATCGAGACGATCTACGGGTTACTTCAGGGTTTAAAGTCCAGCCAGCTGAAGCAGCTACAACGGCTGTATCATCAGCGGATTCCGGGCGATCGCATCACCACGCCGGAATTTGCCCAAAGGCTGGCAGCTATTAGCGCGGAACTATCCGAACCTGTCTGCGCCTATATCAACCGTCGGGGACAGGTGATTCGCGTGGGTGTGGGTACGCCCCGTCAAACTCAAATCCCGCCTTTAGAATTGCCGCGCTATGGTGCCGAACGACTCAGCGGTATTCGCTGTATCGCCACCAATCTCAAGTCAGAACCACCAAGCGTTGCGGCTTTAACCGCAATGGCACTGCAACGGCTCGATGTACTGGTGGTGCTAAGTGTTACCGGCGAAGGATTTGAGCGACGGGGTGGGGGTGCGACTGGTTATGTCAAAGAAACCTATCTGGCACACCTAGTACCAAATCAAGTTCTGCGTGAGGACTTCAGTTCTGGGCTGGAGAAAGGGACTGAAGTCCTGACGCAGAACGGGGTGAAATCCGCCCCGGCAGAATCAGGCGTTGCCAATTGGATCGTGTCGCCAGCAATGAGTCTAGATATGCTAACCAAGCAGGATTTTCTCGACTTGGTTAATGGGTTAGAAGCAGAATTTCAGCGGGAATTCATCGCTCAACAGGTAGACTCGGATAGCGATCGCGTCCTCTTAGTCGGAGTCATGACCGATGATATCACCCCCCAAGAATTCCAGTACGGCATCGAAGAATTGGCAAGGTTGGTGGATACTGCCGGGGGTGAAGTATTGCAGGCGGTGACCCAGAAGCGATCGCGCCTCCATCCCCAAACCGTTGTCGGGGAAGGCAAGGTGCAAGAAATTGCCCTCACCGCCCAAACAATAGGTGCAAACCTGATTGTATTTAACCGCGACCTCTCCCCCGCCCAAGTTCGCAACTTAGAAACCCAAATTGGCGTCCGGGTAGTAGACCGCACCGAAGTCATTTTAGATATCTTTGCCCAACGCGCCCAATCCGGGGCAGGAAAATTGCAAGTAGAACTGGCGCAGTTAGAATACATGCTGCCGCGACTGACTGGGAGAGGTCAAGCCATGTCCCGTCTAGGGGGCGGTATCGGTACCAGAGGTCCCGGTGAAACAAAATTAGAAACCGAACGCCGCGCCATTGGGCGTCGCATCGCCCGCCTGCAACAGGAAGTCAACCAACTGCAAGCGCACCGTTCGCGCCTGAGGCAAAATCGGCAACACCAAGAAGTTCCCTCCGTCGCTTTAGTCGGTTATACCAATGCAGGTAAATCTACCCTGTTAAATGTATTGACCAACGCTGAGGTTTATACCGCTGACCAGCTATTCGCGACGCTTGACCCCACCACGCGCCGCTTGGTAATTCCCGATGCAGTAACGGGGGAACCGATGCCCATTGTGCTGACAGATACAGTCGGATTTATTCACGAACTACCCCCCGCTTTGATGGATGCGTTTCGCGCCACCTTAGAAGAAGTCACCGAAGCAGACGCTTTGTTGCACCTGGTGGATTTGTCCCATCCGGCGTGGCACAGTCACATTCGTTCGGTAATGGCGATTCTGTCAGAAATGCCCGTCACTCCCGGCCCAGCTTTGGTTGCTTTTAATAAGATCGACTGCGCCAATAGCGAAGCTCTAGCATCGGCGCGAGAAGAGTTTCCCCAAGCCGTGTTTATTTCGGCAAGCGAACGTCTGGGTCTAGACACCCTGCGTGAGAAACTCGCCCAACTGGTGCATTATGCCGTCGCCCAACGTTGACCGACGAACCTTTTCCCTCCCCACACTCCAGCGGTAGGGTGCCCAATCAACCCACCTTAGACGGGAGGCTTTGCCTCCCCGTCCTCGTTACCAGGCTCAGCCTGGTAACGAGATTCAGCCTGGTAACGAGATTCTAGAGGCTCTGCCTCGCTTGGGTAAACTGATTGAGACAAATCTATCGATAATTACTTGCGATAGCCTGGTAACGAGGCTCAGCCTGGTAACGAGGCTCAGCCTGGTAACGAGGCTCAGCCTGGTAACGAGGCTCAGCCTGGTAACGAGGCTATCGCCTCCCCGTCCTCGTTACCAGGCTCAGCCTGGTAACGAGATTCAGCCTGGTAACGAGATTCTAGAGGCTCTGCCTCGCTTGGGTAAACTGATTGAGACAAATCTATCGATAATTACTTGCGATTGCATATCTAACATCATTTCCCTGCCATGCACCACCCAGCGCCTAAACTAAAATAAAGTAAAATAACTTAACATTTGAGGTGGTTATGGCTGCGAACGTAGAAATTTATACCTGGAGTAGTTGTCCTTTTTGCATCCGCGCCAAGGGTTTGCTGAACAAAAAAGGGGTTCAATTTACCGAATACTGCATCGACGGGGATGAAGCCGCACGGGCAAAGATGGCCCAACGTGCCAATGGCAGGCGTTCTCTGCCTCAGATTTTTATTAAC
Organism: Microseira wollei NIES-4236; assembly: GCF_020521235.1. Lineage (GTDB taxonomy): Bacteria > Cyanobacteriota > Cyanobacteriia > Cyanobacteriales > Aerosakkonemataceae > Microseira > Microseira wollei. The sequence continues at coordinate 106,952 of NZ_BLAY01000002.1, forward strand.
GACCAGCATATCGGCGGCTGCGACGATCTCCACGCCTTGGACGCCCAAGGCAAGCTAGAGCCAATGCTGGTATAGTCAATGGCGATCGGTCAGGGGTGATTAGACCTCGACCGAATATAGAGTCGAGGGCAGGCAGGATGCCTACCCCACAAGAGTTGTGGCATAAGTCTACCCTTGATCGTTGGTATTAGTAGCACAGCAATCATAAAATCTTCACTTGTACAGAATATTTCGGCTGCCGTGCTACTACTCTGAAACCCGGTTTCTGACTTTCTCGCCCATTACCTATCAGCAATTACCCATTACCTTCTCACTTATGAAATTTGCGTTTATCATTGACCCGATCCACTTGCTCGACCCAGGTCACGATACCAGCGTGGCGCTGATGGAAGCTGCTCAAGAATTGGGTCACGAAGTCTGGATAACTCAGGCATCTCACTTGAGTGTGGTGGATGGCAAGGCAATGGCGGTGTTAGAACGGGTGCATTTAACGCCGGTGCAATTGGTCGAGGGACGTTGGGTGGCCCAATCGCCTTGGTATCGATTGGGCGATCGCGCATTTCACCCCCTGGAAACAATGGATGCGGTATTCATGCGAACCGATCCGCCGGTAACAATTCCGTATCTTTACGCAACGTATATTTTGGACTATATCAACCCAGCCAAAACCTTGGTAATTAACGCTCCTACCGGCATTAGGGCGGCGAATGAAAAGATGTATGCGCTGCAATTTATTGGGGCAATACCAGAAACAATTGTTACCTCGGAGAAGGCAGTAATTCGGGAGTTTGTAGAAGCAAAAGGTGCGGCGGTATTAAAACCTTTGGGCGGCAAGGCAGGGGAAGGGATATTATTTTTAGAACCGAGCGATCGCAATTTCAATTCGTTAATCGAAGTTAGCACCCAACAAGGGAAAGTACCCGTCATGGTGCAAACTTACCTCCCCGCCGCCAAAGAAGGCGATAAACGCATTATCCTGCTCAACGGCGAACCCATCGGCGCAGTCAATCGCATCCCCACGGGCAAAGAATTTCGCGGTAACATGGCAGTGGGCGGCCGAGTAGCAGCCACCGAAATTACCGCACGAGAGTACGATATTTGCGCCCAACTCGCACCTACCCTGCAACGGGATGGCTTGATTTTTGTCGGTATTGATATCATTGGCGGCTACCTTACTGAAGTTAACGTTACCAGTCCTACGGGGGTGCGGGAAATTGACCGACTATCGGGGACAAAGTTGGCATATCAGACGATCGAATGGATAGAAAAACAACGCCAAAGGTAAACGCCAATGTTTGACAATATCAACGAAGAAGCCAGAACTTGGGGAATGTGGTGTCACCTAGCTTCCCTAGTAGGGATACCTCTAGGACTTTTATCATTTATTGGCATTCCCCCCTTGCCATTTGCTAATATTTTAGGGCCGTTAGGGATTTGGTTGTGGAAGAAAAAGGAACATCCGTTTATTGACGACCAGGGAAAAGAGTCGCTAAACTTTCAAATTTCCCTCACCATATACGGCATTGTAATAGGAATAATTGCAGTAGTTGTGGGCATAATTGTTGGTATTATTGTTGGATCTACTGCATCCAGCGGCTCGAATCCCGAGCAAGCTGGTGGGGCAGCAATCGTAGGATTTGGCTTAGCTGCTGGCATATTAGGGATCGCATTGACGCTGATTGCTTTGGTAGGGTTAGCTTTAGTAATTTTTGCCGCAATTAAAGCTAAAGGTGGTCAGTCTTATCGCTATCCTTTGACGATTAGATTAATTAAATAACAAGCAACGGTATCAGGGCGTTGTGGGTGAAAAGAATCAATTTTGAATTAAAAATTCCAAGTAACTGCCATGAACGACCAAGAAGCCAAGAAATGGGGAATGTTGTGTCATCTTTCGTCGCTGATATGGATTCCGCTAGCGTTCTTCGGTTTCGCACCTCCTTTCCTTAACCTGCTGGGGCCAGTAATTATTTGGTGGTTGAAGAAAGACGAAAGCGCTTTTGTAGAAGCGGAGGGAAAAGAGTCGATTAATTTTCAACTCTCGATGTCTTTGTACAGCATTGTCGGATTTCTGATCTTCTTTATTTTAGGTTTAATTTCCCTTTTGGTCGTAGGCAGACTAGGAGGAGTAGATCCTGAGAGTAACCAAAGACCTCAGTTAGTACCAGGGGGACTTGAACTGTGGCAAAATGGAGCATTGATTCTATTGGGGATCTTTCAAATGGCGGTGGCGATCGTGGCTGCCGTTAAAGCGAATAAAGGTGAGTTGTATCGCTATCCTCTCACCATTCGATTTGTCCAATAGATCTCTCCAGAAAAGAAACTCTTTGGCAGGCAGGATGCCTACCCCACAAGAATTTTTGGAGAAGTCCAATCAACCAATGTCGTTTTCTTCGCGCAAGGGAATGCATCTGAAATGCAGTCAAATATAGGTGTAGCAATTGTAGGTACTGGATTTGGTGAGAAAGTCCATATTCCGGGATTTAAGGCGCATCCGCGCACAGAGGTTGTCGCAGTTTATCATCGAGATTTGCAGAAGGCGCAAGCGATCGCATCCACCCACAACATACCCCACGCCTGTACCACCATAGAAGATATCGTCGCACTGCCCCAAGTGCAAGCGGTCAGCATCTCGACGCCGCCGTTTCTCCACTACGAAATGGGAAAAACTGTATTGCAAGCGGGGAAGCACTTATTGCTGGAAAAACCCACCGCGCTTTCAGCAATCGAGGCGAGGGAGTTGTATCAACTGACGATCCCCCCCTACCCCCCCTTACCAAGGGGGGAGAGGATCGTTGCGACGCTTGATTTTGAATTCCGCTTTGTCCCCCCGTGGCAGTTATTTTCAGAATACTTAGCAGAAGGATATGTAGGGCAACCGCGTTTAATTAAAATCGATTGGTTAGTATCGAGTCGCGCCGATGCTTCGCGTCCTTGGAATTGGTACGCGCGCAAAGAAACCGGCGGCGGCGCGTTGGGGGCAATTGGTTCCCACGCCTTCGATTACATCAGTTGGTTATTTGGCCCTGTAAGGCGGTTGTGCGCCCATTTAAGCACCGCAATTCCCGCGCGACCCGATCCGAAGTCTGGCGAAATGAAGCCAGTAGATGCCGACGATACCTGCCTGATAATGCTGCAACTCCAAGATGGTACTCCGGTTCAAGTTTGCCTGAGTTCGGTGACGTATCAGGGAAGGGGACATTGGGTAGAAGTGTATGGCGATCGCGGTACTTTAGTGTTAGGCAGCGATAATCAAAAAGATTACGTCCACGGATTTCGCCTTTGGGCTGCACCTGCGGGAAAATCTTTAACAGAAGTCGCAATTCCCAATCGTTTGGAGTTTCCTAAAAATTACGCCGATGGTCGCATTGCACCGTTTATTAGAGTAGTCGATCGATGGGTGCAAAGCATCGACCGAGGTGAGGAAATGACCCCCGGATTGAAAGAAGGCGTATACTCGCAATTATTGATGGATTTAACCCATCAATCCCAGAAAATGGGTAGGTGGATAGATGTGCCGGAGTTAGAAACGTTTTTGAGTGGTAATTGGTGATGGGTAATTGGTAATGGGTAAATAGCGATCGCACCGTTAGTAGTAGGCGCTAAAGCGCCAGAACCGTTAGTAGTAGGCGCTAAAGCGCCCCAGAAAGTAGTAGGCGCTAAAGCGCCCCAGAAACCGGGTTTGTTTCCGTGTCACTCACAAAGAGAATTGATAACAGAACAAACCCGGTTTCTCAACATCTGCAATTAAAAATTATCGTGCTTGTTGTGACGATGGTTGAGTTGCAGGTTTTGGTGCTGCCGGGGTATTGCTGGCACGCGCTTGCTGATAAAAGTTTACAACCCTTTGCACGTAGGAAGCCGTTGCACCGCTGCCGCACCCCGTCGTATTGCCAGTCATCCACCAACAGGCGACGTTGCGTACCGAGGCAGTTTCGTTGTTATTAGTCACGCGATACTGCTTGCCGAGTTCTCGTCGGACAATACAAGATACCGTATTGCGTGCCGCCGCCGCATCGGATTCAAATTCGGCGGGTGTGAGTTCCCTGCCGACGCATTGTTTAGTCCAACTGGGGATAATGCCGGGTAAAACTTGCCATTGACTGAACATCCCGTCATTCGGTTTGTTGGGTGGTGCAGCTTGTCGCAATGCGTCCACCATCGCGTTTATCTGCGCGTCAGCGACTTGTGCTTGTGCGGGTATTGTCCACAGTCCAAGGGTGACTATGATTCCGCCTAGCAGTAGATGCTTGGTTTGTCTGATTAACTCAATTTTCATTTGGGATTACTCAGTGTTAATCTGACTGTGCTATACAAAACTTGGCTAAACTTATCTAAGCTTCACCATTCAACTAGAACTAATTTCTAGAGGGTCTGCTTAGACCTTCAACCAAGGGAGTCGGTTCCAACAGTCAAGAGGCGTAAATTCGGGTGAGCAACACCCTATTTTGGCGCTGTCAAACTATTGTTGTTGAAGCTAAGAGCCATTGTTCAACCATTATTTTCCACCAATTTAACGAATCGTGGCATCCCGTTCCACCTTATTTATACGCTGGTCAGTTTTGCATCGACTGTGGTTTACAAAATGCGAAAATTTTTGGCCTTGGTTTTCGGCACTCTTAACCTAGCATAAAATTCCCAATCTGTCAATATCAAGACTATAGAAAACTGGCATTTAGTCTGCCTCTTTAGAGAGGTTACTACCAAAATCATCGCACGCCTCTATCTAAAGTATGCTTTCGCCCATAAATTTATTTCCATCTGTAGGGTGCGTTAGGGACAGCGTAACGCACCGTCCCAGTTAAAACTTCAGGATTTGCAGCAACTCTAGATATGGTTGTGGCGGTGCCGTACACTCGTCAGATTGCACCCTACATTTAGAATCGCGTAAGTCCTGAACTTGCTACCGTCGCTGCCTTAAAACTTCTTTCAGTGCATTGTAAGCGGGTTTGGGACGATAGAAATTATCGAAAATCAGCGCGGCGTCGGGTTTTTTGGTAAACCAAGGTATCCAAGAATGTTTATCGGTAAATCCCCACAACACAAATGCCTGACAATTCCGCTTAGATAAACAAACACCAAGCAGATCTCGATAAATCTTAGCTTGAGCGGCAAATCTTTCTGCTTGTGTACCCGTTGCATTCTGGATTTGTACATCCATTTCGGTGATATGTACATCCAATCCTAATGCTGCGAAACGTTGGATATTTGCAGCGACATCTGCGGGAGGGGGTGCATTATTTAAACCAACGTGCATTTGCAAACCTACGCCGTGAATGGGAACGCCGCGTTGTACCATTCCCCGGACTAGATTGTAAATCGCATCTGATTTTGCCCCTAATCCCTCGCCACCATAATCGTTATAAAATAAACGCGCTTTGGGGTCTGCTTCCTGCGCCCACCGAAAGGCTAAATCTATATATTCTGGCCCAATTTCTCGCAGCCAAATTGTATCCCGCAACCCATTATTATCGCCAATTCCTTCGTTGACTACATCCCAGGCAAAAACTTGGCCGCGATAGTGTCCGACTACTGTATAAATATGATCTCGCAGAATTTGTAACAGTTGTTGGCGGGTAAACTTTCCTTCGGTTAACCATTGGGGTAGTTCGATATGCCAAACTAGCGTATGACCGCGCACTTTCATGTTATTATCTTCGGCAAAGGTAACGAGGGTATCTGCATCGGTGAAATCATAGCGCTCGCGCTTTGGATGCAAGAACCTAAATTTCATTGCATTCTCCGCCGTTAAGCTGCTAAATTCCCTCGCCAGTACCTCCCGATAAACGGGTTCGTTTCGCAACGCATTTATTGCCACTGCCGCACCGATGACAATTCCCCGATTTTGTGCTAAAGAACGCAGCGATGTCACCGCCGTATGGGAGGATTGGGGAATACTCAGAAGCACAACTATTAAAACTGTAGTTGCAGCTAGAAATAGGAAAGTTTTAAATCGGCGGCGTTGGGTTAAGCTGAACATCGCTGATACCTCATTCCCGGCAATTGAGAGACTAATCCCATTAGTTCTAATTGCAACAGCGAACTCAAGACTTCTGCCGCAGAAAACCCAGTTTGTTGCACGATTAAATCAAGCGCAGTAGGTTCGGAGGCAATCGCTTCTAATATTTTATGGAATTGCGGTTCTAGCTTTGGTAAAGGTTGCCGATTCTCCGATGTTACCGGCTGAGAAAATAAAGGTAAATCGGCTATACTTCCCGTATCTACAGGCGGCATACCGCTCAACATTTCTACCAAAAGACCTTCATTGATAATCAGTTGCGCGCCTTTGCTTAAAAGTCCCAAACAACCTGTGGATTTATAGTCATTCCACCGCCCAGGTAGTGTATACACATCGCGACAAAACTCATTAGCTAAACGCGCAGTAATTAAAGCACCCGATCTACTCGGTGCTTCCATTACTAACACCGCGCGACTTAACCCGGCAATAATGCGATTTCGAATGGGAAAATGGGCGCGATTCGGTTTTGTGCCAGAGGGATATTCACTTAATACCAAACCCTGCTGTAAAATTTGTTCGTAAAGTTTTTGATTGCGCGGTGGGTAAATAATATCCACACCTGTTCCTAAAACGGCGATCGTCCGTCCACCCGTTTCTAAGCAGGCGCGATGCGCTTCTGTATCAATTCCCTCTGCCATGCCGGAAACAATTGTAAATCCTTGCTTGGCTAAAGCAATGCTAAAATGGCGAGTTGAAAATTTACCGTAGTCAGAAGGATCGCGAGTACCTACAATCGCAACAGTTGGAGTAATGCCCAAATTTTCTTCAACTTGAACAATTCCCCGATAATATAACACCGGCGGCGGACTGGGAATTTCCAACAACAAGCGGGGATATTCCCTATCTGCTGGCGTCCAGAAACAGGGATTTTTGACAGAATGTTCTAGGAGGAACATTTCGGGATCGAAACGCGATCGCTCCCTTACCACCGTATCAATTATCTGACGCCCAAAACCTTCAACTTGCCCCAAAGCTTTTGCATTTGCTTCCCAAGCTACAGATAGGGTGCCAAAATGCTGTTGCAGTCGGCGCTGCAAAATTGGTCCAATTCCGGGAATTTGCGACCAAGCTAGCCAAAAAGCGCGTTCTTCTATCAATCCCACATCCTTTTTAAATGTTGAGCGCTTTCCACTCTGATTCGAGCATACTCATTATATAAATGCTCCAGTACTCGTCGCCTACCCTCCAAGACTCTCGCAGGTAACCTTCTTTGACAAAACCGACTTTTTCATAACAAGCGATCGCTTCTTTGTTAAAGTCAAAAACGCCGATAGAAATGCGGTGCAAGTCTAACCGATCGAATCCTATTGCCAGGGTTTTTCTCACCATTTCAGTACCAATACCTTGACCTCTCAAGGCAGGTTCTCCCACCAAAACGCGGGCAAAGCCGACCTATTTTTCAGGTCGATTCTATCCAATTCGATATGACCGACTACTGCATTATTTTTATTATCCACAGCTTTGAAGATTTTTCGGTTTGGTTTGTCACCTTCAGCAGTTTGAATATACTGAGCAAGCTGAGACTCATTCAAAGGATAGCTGAATACCAATGGTGCCCACTTTTGAATCAAATCCGCCGAGGTGACCCAACTAATTAACCGAGCAAAATCCTCGCGTTCAAAGCGTCTGAGTTCTATATCTATCATCCCTTGAACCTAACTCAAGCTTTGGCGTTTCGCTGCGCCTTAAGATAGTCGAAAACCGACTTATCGCCGATATCGGGGGGAATAGCTTGAATTGCTTTCCGCAGGGCGAAGACGATAAATAAAATTGCCCAAAGTCCTAATAAAACTTGTTCCCCATTCACCGGCAAAACACCGAATAAATGCCCTAACAGCAAGATTGGTACGACAGGAGTTAGCAGTTTTGTTTCAAATCTATCGAAACAAAAAGCTTCTTTAAAATATATCCCCGTCAAAGCTGCAAAAGTAAAGCCAACGCCGACAAGTGCAAAAGGTTGGCTAGCAACAGTTAAAGCCAGAGGTTCGCTATATTGCCAGGCTAAAACTAAAGATGCGACGCCGCCGATTGCCCAAAAAACTTGCAAAACTCGGTGCAGCGATGCCAAATAAATATGAATCGTCGCCAAACTAACGCCCAGGGCGATATAGAAACAGGCATAAAGGAAAGTAACAGCGGTTAGTACAGTTGGGTTATTGCCTTGCCACAATACTAACCCGCTAGCGATCGCAAAGCTCAAAGCCGCTACCATCAACCCGGTACGATAGACGATGACGCCAGTGCGATCGCTCTGAGTAATCGTAAATTCCCCAAACTGACCTTGATACACCCTTGGTTCAGAAGATTCGAGTACTTGAGTCATAGTTTACTATCCCCTGTTGCTTGTGCCTTCTGGCATATTTTATTTCCAAATATAACCCTATTTGGGCCCAAGAGCATTCAACTATAGCGAAGAAACATAAAAAGAGTATAGCCAGTCAATAAAGACAAGCCAATTAACCAATAGATTTATATTACCATAACGAAACGAATCGGGAAGCGAGCGTGGCTTCTAGCGCTCCTAATGGCTATTTTAATTCCCTTTGCCGCCAATGCTCAAACGCGCCCTCTTAGAGATCCCCCTAAATCCCCCAAAACAGCGGGGGACTTTCCCCTCTCCCCTCGTTCTCCCCTCGTTACCAGGATCTTGCCTGGTAACGCAGATCCAGAGGCTCCTGCCTCTGGGACTCCCTATATTCTACAAACAATATTTTTGCCTATTTTGATCCGGACTTAGGCACGAAGATCCTATCACCTTTGTTTCTTTGGGTAAGTCCTGTTTATGAATCGATTAAAACTTGCACCAAAGCACCCAAATCTACCTTTAACCTCATCTGAGCATTACCGCCGTTGACAGCAATTTCCACCCAGTCGTGACTGCCAATTAAAGCAACCAAATTGCCAACTGGAGTATCGCTGTAAGTTTGACATCCTAAAATAGTTTGCCCCGCAATTTCAACCGACCAAAATTTGCCTTGAACCAGAGAACCTGGAATATTTGTAACTAAATTGCCGAAGCGATCGCAATACTGTATACAACCCGTTACACCCCGCTCAATTCGCTGACATGCGGGAATCGGCAATTCAACTAAACTTGCCGGATCGATTTCTCGTCCTAGCTGTTGTAAAGGTACGCCGCTAGCGAGATGTGCGCCTACGGGGGCAAAAATATCTCGTCCGTGAAACGTCGTGCTGGGTGTTGGTACTCGCCAGTAATCGGGGTTAGTCAGTTCAAAAGCGGCAATTGCCGGACTTTGACTCAGAATACCGCCGAACAGTCCATTATCTGGCCCGACTAGGAACCCTGAGGCAAATTGTAGCGCGATCGCTCGACGATTCCCCCCCACCCCCGGATCGACTACCGCCACATGTACCGTTTGAGCGGGAAAATAACGGTAAGCACTCATCAAGCAAAACCTTCCCGCTGCAATATTCTGCGGTGGAATTTGATGGGTCAAATCCACCAGCGTCAGCGTCGGGTTAATTTGGGCAATAACGCCTTTCATGACGCCAACATAAACATCATTTAAGCCAAAATCGCTCAGAAGGGTGATAATTTTAGGCTCAAGCATCTGGAATTATTTCCATGTACCTGTTTATGGCAAGCTTTGTGTAGATGTATCCGGTTGGTTACATCACTATTGCCGCCTTTGGCTACAGGTATTATATGGTGGGTGTCTATCTAGAAGCTCCCCATTGAATAGCTGTTCGCCGCAGATTGGACAAAACCAGTTTTGCTTCTCCGCTATCTGGTAGAGTTGCGACCCTCTGGAAAAGTGTTCTTTCCCATAGTTGGTCTTTCTCTTCGTCCAATAATCCTTGAGAGACGGATCGTCTGGTGATGCTGTCCCTTTGAATTTGATCTGCCTGGTGATAGGGATTGTACCTGTCTTGTAGACCTGGGCAATCCTTTGTTTTCCATGCCTATCAGTGACAAAGGTTCTAAACACCCATGAGTCGTTGCCTACTCTACCAAAGTATTTCCGCTTGACCCAACCTTTGAGTTTCTTTGGATCAGGACTCTAGCACGCGGGGCCAAAAACAAAGGTGATGCGTCAATCTCGCAACTCTAAACCCACGATTTTTCGGCTCGCCCTTTGTTTTTTTGCGTAAGTCCTGTGGATGTCTTTTAAGTGCCCATTTGTAGAGCATTTCATACATCCTGTAGTCGATATATTCAAAGGTTTTATGGCTTACTCCATGTTTGTAGTAGAAGGCGTTGCCCAAAACCACTGCGTTGAGGTGTCTGATTACTACACTAGGGGCAGTATGACGGTTGGTTTCTAGCCATTCCTTGACTTCTCGTAGTTTGGCTATTACCTTCTCTTTTTGTGGCTTGAGGAGGCATTTTCCATCGAAGTGACGGATGTTAAAACCCAAAAAATTAAAACCTTCTTCGATATGGCGAATCTGGGTTTTTTCCTCATTTAGGGTTAAGCCTCTTTGCTTTAGCCATTCCTGGATATGGGGCAGGATTGATTGGATGTCTTCTTCTGATTGGGCGGTAATAATGAAGTCGTCCGCATATCGGATGTATCCGTATTTTGGATATTGCTTCACTAGCTTTGCTCCGGCGGTTTTCCCTGTCTTAACCTCGTATCGATGTTCCCTTTTGAACGTCGAGAGTAACTCTTCAAGTTTATGACGAAAGGAGTGCTTAAGGTGGGGAGCGTGTCAATCTGGGATTCCCAACAGGCCACCAGACCCAGCGATCGCTTCACCAATAGCGTAGGCAGCAATATCCTGTGACTCAAACCAGCTGATGGTCTGCTCAGCTTGCTCTGGCGGCACTAGCAGTACAAATCCAATTCCCATGTTGAAAGTCTCAAACATGGCTTTTGGAGAAACCTCACCGGCAGCAGCTATCCACTGAAAAATCGCTGGCACGGGCCATGTGTTAGTATCAATTCGTACAGATTGCCCTTCACCTAGACAGCGGGGCAGGTTTTCTGGCAACCCTCCTCCCGTGATATGAGCCATGCCACGAATCTCAACACCGGCAGCACGAGCAGCTAGAACTGGTTTTACGTAAATCCGCGTAGGTGTGAGCAAAACTTCGCCTAAATTTTTACCTGCCACTTGTTCTGGAGAATCGCTCCAGTTAAAATTGCCGGTTTCGACAATTTTCCGTACCAAACTGAAACCATTGCTGTGAACGCCAGAAGAAGCCAAACCAATGGCAATATCGCCAACTTGGACTTGCGAACCATCCAACATCTGGCTTTTTTCCACAATTCCGACGCAAAATCCTGCCAGGTCATAAACTCCAGGCGGATAAAATCCGGGCATTTCTGCCGTTTCTCCTCCTAGCAAGGCGCACCCAGAAAGCTCGCACCCGGCGGAAATACCAGCAACCACTTGAGTTAGCTGGTCTTGATTTAGCTTCCCGGTGGCTAAATAATCCAGAAAAAATAGCGGTTCTGCCCCAGAGGTGAGGACATCGTTGACACACATGGCGACCAAGTCAATGCCAACCGTATCGTGTTGGTTGAGTTCACAAGCCAGTTTTAGTTTCGTCCCTACACCATCCGTCCCTGAAACTAAAACGGGTTCGGTGTAGCCGCTTGGCAAATGGAAGCAACCGCTGAAGCCACCTAAACCACCAATAACTTCTGGTCGATAGGTACGATGCACCAGGTTGCGGATTTTATCCACAAAGGCACGGCCTGCCTCTACATCAACCCCTGCTTCTCGATAATCCATGAGCCAAACAACCTGGGAATGCGATCGCCATCAGGGGCTATTTTACTAGGGATTGGGCATGAGCAACTGTTGGCATTGGGTTTTTGGCCAGGAAAAGCACCCAAGGCAACAGAATTAGAGACTTTTGGCTGTTCCCTCGTACCCACAAATCGCAGCCAGTGAATATAAAGATTTCTTAAAATTTGCCTACCTAATTTATGGGGCTGCCAAACCCGAAAATCCGGAGCTTATGGGGCTTTTGAGCAAAATTTCAATTCTAAACTTTTGATAAAGTTATGGGTCGATTGCGGATAACACCGATCCCCAAAGTAAAAACTTCGTGGTAGGCTGTTGCAGTTTAACAATCCGCAACAAACGCGGAAAGACTATGAGTTAGCGGGTCAAGTAGATTGCGATTAAAGCTGCCGCTGCTCAGATATCAACGTCGATTTACGACTGACTTATGAATCAAAGACTTTGGAATGGCTTCACTGCCGTCTTGCTAACGACTGCACTCAGCACGACATCATCTTGTCAGGCACAGCAAACCAAGGCAGCTGCAGAAGAACCGGAGGCAAGCTATTCGGCAGTTGGTAGCAGAGACTCGAATCCCTCATTACCAAGCCAAACAGGACAGAAGTCCTTGCCCGCTGGTAGTGGTGGCTCAAGTCCCTCAACGCCAAACCAAACAGGAGAAACGGCCTTACCACAAACGGAGAGCCAACCAGTTGAAGCAGTAAAAGTAGGGGAGTATCAGTCCAACCCTGCCACCCCAGGCGCTGCTGAAACGATCGCCAAGATTGAAACTCACGAGATCGAAGGGCGAAAGGCGGCAACGCTTTATGTAAGAAATATCCCAGTTCTGACCTTTGTTGAGTCTGCTCCCGTCACCCCTGGCGGGGAGGAAGCTCGTCCGGATATCAAAGTCGGGCAGGTGGAACAGGGCAGCAATAGCCATCCTCAAGGGCAGATGGCAAGCGAGGCAAGCCAATCCCCAGCCGACCCAGTTTGGCGAGCAATGGCGGTGGCAGCTCGCATCAACCAGTTGAGTCGAGATAATGTCAATGCCAACACGATTACAGTTAGATGGAATGGCGAGCAAAATGCTACTGCTTCCCAGCCAACACCTGGCAATGGCAGACCGATGCGCGATCGCTACATCATCCAAGCTGATGGACAGGATATAGTCCAAATCGATTCGGAAACCAGGCTGCCAGATACCACCCGTAACCCAGCCCAAGATGCACTCCAAGCCACCAATCGACTGCGGCGACTGCTGGGTGGCGCTCCACCCGTCAGGGAAATAGCTGGTGTCCCGGCACCCCCTCGTCCACCCCAACAAGTTTCCTTAGTCACAGTACTATCCCGCTTTAGGGGTTGGGCTTCCTGGTATGGACCGGGTTTTCACGGCAATCGCAGCGCCAGCGGCGAACGATACAACCAAAATGCTATGACTGCCGCCCATCGCAGCTTGCCCTTTGGCACGCGGGTACGAGTCACCAACCTCAACACCGGCGTTTCCGTGATTGTACGGATCAACGACCGAGGGCCATTCGTTCGCGGTCGGATTATCGACCTCTCAGCAGCCGCTGCCAGAACGATCGGTATGATGCGAAGCGGAGTGGCTCCCGTCACCATAGAAGTTCTTGGCCCCTCGCAAACCGTAACCATCGAAGATCCGTCTTAGGTTCCCGATCAACTACCTCAAGCAAGGCATATGCGGGAGTCATATGCGATCGCACCCTTTGAGTATTGTGGGAGCAATGGCAGCGATCGCAGTGCATAAGTTAATTCGGGTGGCACCGATTTAAGGTTAGAAGTTGAATTTAACAATTTTGCTAAAGTTCAACCCCAACCAAAAATTTGCCACACGGAGATTTGTAACTATGGCTGGTCCGTTTCGACTTGCACCAGATGAAGTACAAGGTGGAATACCAACTTGGGCTTTCGGGAAAGAGACTAAAGTTATCGTTGACTGCAATGTTGACGGTAATTTTGAGCTGAGGGCAGGAGGTTCGCCTTCGGAAACTACTAGCGTTAGAACAGGACGAAATGAATTTTTCCGAAATTTTGCAGGTGTGCTTTTAGCCGTTAAAAACTTGACAAGTCAAGATATCACGGTGACTACAGAATAGTAATGCCAAAAGCACAACACCTGTGATGCCGGAAATCCCCACTATACCGCTTGCGGTTAGTGGGGGAGGATGTCAATATGGGTCGAGTTGGTCGAACCCTGGAGTATAGCCGTGCGTCTGTTTACGACGGTTGCCGGATTGCGCTGCTACTTGCGTCGATGCCGGTTTGGACAATCAACTCAGGATGTGGAAATCGGCTTGGTTCCCACAATGGGAGCCTTGCATATAGGCCATTTAAGCCTGATTGAAAGAGCTAGGCAAGAGAATAACGTTGTTATTGTCAGTATATTTGTCAATCCGTTGCAATTTGGACCCAATGAGGATTTCCAGCAATATCCCCGCAGGTTAGAGCAGGATCGGCAACTTTGCCAACAAGCTGGAGTCGATGCCATTTTTGCCCCTGCTGCTGAGGAAGTTATTGTCAGTTATGCGAATCGGTCTAACTCACCACCTATGACCCATGACGCATCACCTACAGCAGTTGTTCCCCCCGAATCCATGACCTCTGTTTTGTGCGGTCGATTTCGACCAGGGCATTTTCAGGGTGTTGCCACAATTGTGACGAAGCTGTTGAATCTGGTACAACCTAATAGGGCGTACTTCGGTCAGAAGGACGCCCAGCAGCTGGCTATCATTCGGCGTTTGGTGGCGGATCTGAATATTCCTGTGGAAATCGTAGCCTGTCCCACGGTGCGGGAAGCATCCGGACTCGCCTTCAGTTCCCGAAATCAGTATTTGACCCCAGAACAAAAACAGCAGGCGGCGGTGTTATATCGCAGCTTGCAGCAAGCTGCGAAAGCGTTTAAAGCTGGGGAACAAGTCAGTGCCTCGCTGAAAATGGCAGTGGAGGCCGAGTTGGCAAGCGAACCAGCTATTAAACCAGAGTACGTTGAGTTGGTGCATCCTAATACTCTAATGCCTTTAGACAAAGTTGAGGAGGTCGGACTGTTGGCGATCGCAGTAAGGTTGGGTGCTACTCGCCTGATTGATAATATTCTGTTGCAGAATCGCAAACCAATTGTGGCGATTGACGGCCCCGCTGGGGCAGGAAAATCTACCGTAGCAAGGGCAGTAGCAAAAGAATTAGGGCTGCTGTATCTCGATACGGGTGCAATGTATCGGGCGGTAACGTGGCTGGTGCTAAAATCGGGTATTTCGATGGAAGATGAACCAGCGATCGCAGAAATTACCAGTCAGTGTGATATTCAATTGGCTCAAAGCGATGAACCAAACGCGCCTATTCGCGTTTGGATTAACGGCTTTGAAGTGACCCAGGCGATTCGCAGTCTGGAAGTAACTTCCCAAGTGTCGGCGATCGCAGCCGATCCCAGCGTCCGCCAACAAATGGTTAAAAAACAGCAGCGCTGGGGGGAAAAAGGCGGTATTGTGATGGAAGGTCGCGATATTGGCACTAATGTTTTCCCTGATGCTGAACTTAAAATCTTTTTGACGGCTTCGGTTGGTGAACGTGCCAAACGGCGTCAGCAAGATCTAAAAGTGCAAGGCGAGAAACAGCTAAGTTTGGCACAGCTAGAAAAAGCGCTTTCCGAACGCGACTTCAAGGACAGCCACCGGGAAGTTGCACCTTTGCAAAAAGCAGCGGACGCCTTCGAGATTCAAACAGATAACCTTAGCATTGCCGAGGTTACCAATCGAATCATTACTCTCTACTGCGAAAAGGGACTCTATTCCCAAATGTAGCGGCGAAGCATTCCGGCAAAAAGTCCCCTGGCTTTTATAGCGGATTGCAGCCGCATGAGGTACACCTTCGTTTGTGTAGCGGCACCCTTAAGGGTGCCGCTACACAAACGAAGCCAAAAGGCTGTACCTCACACGAAAAGCAATCTGCTGTAGCCAAATAGGTGAGCCGGAATGCTTCACCCTTAGAGCTGATTCGTAAAGAGAATCTAAAGAAAACTGAATCCGGCTTTGTTCAGGTTATAGGCTAAATCGAGTGTAATTTATGTTCTAGTCGATCGGCCGTCTACCTGGGATTGAGAATCCACACCGCAAACCCTACCCAAGTGATTTAAGCGATGCCGAATGGTTAATTCTCAAGCCTCTTCTACCGGGTCTTGCGTAGTTAGTATGCTAAATTAGCAAAAAACATTTGGTAAGTGCCAACATAGCAAAGCTCTTGTTTCAAAGTTAATAAAATTTCTAAATCCAAATCCACAAGGTTTTAAAACTTTGAGTTTGTGATTAATTCCTTCCACTATCCCGTTTGTTGTTCTGCGTTCAAAATATCCGACTATCTCGGCAAACCACCGCACTATTCCCTATTCCCTGTTCCCCGTTCCCTTTTTTGGTCAACCGTCAGGTTGTTAAGTATTTATACTCAGCAAGTAGGATATATACTGTTTTACTCTATGTGACAGTCCTTGGGTGCGGAATGTGGAATATAATACTTGTAACAAATTTCCGGCAAAATCGATAGATTTATGGATCAGCGCATTCTCAAGCTAAAAAAAACCTTTGAAATATTTGATAAAGATAGGAATGGAGCAATTAGTATCAACGAATTCAAGCAGGTTATACAAGCACTCGGACAAAGTGTTACAGAAACCCAGCTACAAGAGATTATCGCCGAAAGTGATATAAATCGTGATGGAGAAATCGATTTCGAGGAATTTTGTTCAATCAGCATTGTTTCTGTTGACACTCAAAGTCCAGAGCAAGACTTGATGCAAGTGTTTCAGAAATTTGATAAAAATGGCGATGGCTATATCGATGTTCAAGAAATGAGCAGCGAAGCCATGTCAATTCTGAACACAACATTATCAGAACCAGAAATTATGGAAATGTTTCGGATAGCTGATAGTGATGGTAATGGTCAGCTAGATTATCAGGAGTTTGTTAAAGTCATCATGGCGAAGAGTGATGAAATGGCATCGTCCTCTGATCTAGCGATTTCGTCTAACTTGGACGGTTTTAACTTCGTGCATGAAATTCCAGAAGAATCATGGAATTTTGTAGAGCAACTGCAGCAAAAGGCATATTCCCATCCAGCTTTTAATCATCCCTATCTTCAAAGGTTAGCAGAGGGAAATCTACCGGATGTAATTGGAGCTATAAAAGATTATGCAGTGCAGTATTCTCAATATAGCAAAAACTTTAAAACTTATCTTAATCTTGCTATTTATCAATTAACAAATCAAGAACATAAGCAATTAATTAGCGAAAATTATCAAGAATAAAACGGTCATTTAGACAAGCAGCATGTGCAAATATTAGCAAATTTAGGCATAGATTTAGAATGGGTTGAAAATGTTCCCCATACTGTACTTTTTAAGCGGTTTCAGAATGGATTGGGAGTAACTGAAACAGATTTAAAACAAGTTTGTCCGGAAGCAATGCAATTTTGTGAACGAATGCAGGAAATTTGCTCGAAAGATGTTGCTAGTGCGATCGCTGCCATTGGATTAGCGGCAGAATTGGGAGTCAAGCAAATGTATAGTTATATTCTCGAAGCTATTAAACGCTATACGCCCCTTGCTCCCCGTGAGTATGTCTTTTTTACACTCCATACCCAAATGGATGAGGAACATACTCATGCTTTGAAAGCGATCGCGGCAGATTTAGCCAGCACAAATGAAAGAAAAGAGCAACTCTCCCAAGGCATGGAAATGGCACTGGCTGCTCGCAATTCATCAGAAAAATGGGTAGAAACCCCGTCCTTATAGGACGGCTTTACAGTTTTAGCGCTACTGCCTTGGGGTTGCTAGACCTGGTGTACTTTTGTAATGTACTTTCGACGGGACAGTTACCGCCTCAAGTTTGACAACCCTGTACACATAGCGTTTTGCTACCGAGGTAGCCTCCCTTGCGGGGTAATGTTAGCTTCGACAAAGTTAACGGTCGGTACTATATCAAAGACACTGACTTAACCCTCTAAATCTGTTTAATCCTTGATTTCTAGAGCCTGGAACTAGCGAGCGCATTCCAAGGTAGGAACTCAAACACTTGCCGTTAACGTAGTACACGAAGTACTTAGTCTGGTCAACTATCCTAAAAGTTTGAGGCTAGAAGCCCCTCGCCTTTAGGCAGGGGTGTTGACTCTGGGATGCTTTGCTTGAACGTGCTTTAAAAATGCCAGAGAAAAATAACCAATTTATCTCCCCAGCTCAGTTGTACGAAACAAGCAGTCAAAAGTGGGTGCGTAAAGAACCCTCTTGTTTATCTGATTTTACAGCTCGTCCGGCAATTTTTGAATTGTGCGAACCAGTCAAAGATGCTGTCATCCTCGATTTAGGTTGCGGTGAGGGATACTGTGCAAGGGAGTTGATGCGTCGAGGTGCTAGCAAGGTGATTGGAGTGGATATCTCGGCAAACTCCATCGCTGCAGCGCAAGCTGAGGAACAGCGCGAACCCCTTGGTATTACTTACCTGACAGGAAATTCAATCAATGTTTTAGAATTACTGCGGAACGGCAATCTTTTGACTGAGCAGGAAGGGTACTTCGATGTAATTGTAGCTGTATTCCTGTTTAACTACCTTACCCTCCATGAAATGTTGCAATGTATGACCCAAGTGCAACAGTTACTAAAACCAGGAGGACGATTTATTTTTTCAGTTCCCCACCCTAGCTTTGCTTTTTGGAGTAATCCCCAAGCCAGTTTCCACTTCGATGTCCAAGGATTAGCTGGGAGTGAGGATAATTCCCTCGGTTACTTCTCAGCTCGCGATCGCCTCCTACCAGGAAAAATAGCACGTCGAGATGGTACCCAGCTACAGGTGCAAGTCCGACACAAAACCATGCAGGATTACTTTGAAGCCTTACGTAAGAGTGGTTTTGAAACTTTGCCTATAGTGCAAGAGTTAAGAGTTACTGACGAGCATATAGAGCTAGATAGAGCATTCTTTGGCAGCTTATATGATATCCCCCTGCATGTAGCTTTCAGCATTCAGAAACAGGCATTCCAGCAACCACAACCATTGGCTAAAAAAGAAAAAGCCATGAGCAACGACATTATTTGGTCGCCCATTTTCAGCGAGGAGGATTATTGCTTTCAATTCCCTTCAGAAGTCCTGGATGAATTTCGTCAGGCACACAGACATCTCAAAGCAAATGATATTACATGGGAAAATTATCAAATAGGTGATGCGGGAGAACTACCTCACTTACAAGCCTTTGCCCATAAAATGCGCGACTGCTGCTACGACACAACTGGCTTTGTCCTCATTCAAGGATTACCCCTCCAGGAGTTTGGTGATAGCTATGAACAGCGAGAGGCAACCGCCAAACTGCTTTATTATATGATGAGCGTTGAAATGGGCATTGTCTCCGAACGGCGGGGTCGTCTGTTTGATGTGCGCGATCGCAACTTAAATGTTGCTGACGATAATGTATTATTTTCCGTAACCAGGGAAGCATCTGGTTGGCATACTGACAGCACTGATAAAGACTTTAACCCTGATATAGTAGGCTTGCTCTGTTTACAGGATGGTGCAGAAGGGGGAGTGCTACAAAATACCAACGCGCTCAATGTTTACTACCGCCTGAAGCAAATTTTACCCCAGTCCATTTTTGAAGAGTTGGAAAAACCAATTATTCGCGACCTTATTGAGAAAGGTTTGGGTAAAGATTCTGGGAACACTTGGGAGCAACTCCGGCGTAGTTCTGCACTAAATGTGCAAAAATATCGCCTCAGAAACAATCGCTTTCCCATCTTCAGTCGCGACCCCTACACAAATGAATTTTCCTGTCGCTATATGCGTTACTGGATTGAAAGTGGTCACAAGAAAGCAGAGGTTCCGCTTTCACCCCTGTTGAAAATTGCTATGAATGCCCTAGATGACGTAATATATAACGACCCAACAATTTACCGGGTTGAACGGAAGTTACGCCTTGGAGAAATTATTTACACCAATAATCATATTTGTTTGCATAACCGGACTGCATATGAAGACAGAGACGATCGGCCTAAAAGGCACATGGTCAGGGTTTGGATTGACTTTAATCCAACGACTTAAGTACAGTAAAATTATTGATTTTTACTCAAAATATCAGTTCCAAGCTGTCGCATTTTGTTGAATTTTACGAGGAGCAAAAACGTAATTTCTTTTTCCCACAATTACTATTCTTAGATCTGATTCAGCTTAAGATGCCATTCGCTTGACCCGACAGCACACAAACGTTCTGACCCATTGGCTTCAGTCACTAAAACGCCAATCAACAACCCTTGAGAATCTACAACTATATGGCGCTTACGTCCTTTAACCTTCTTACCACCATCGAAACCGTAGACCTCCCCTTTTTTTCCGTTGTCTTCACGGACTGAGAATCAGCGATCGCAACGGTAGAATGTTCATCTCGCCCCAAATCTTGTCGCAGCTGATGGCGCACTTGGTCGTGAATTTTCTGCCAGATGCCTTTGCGCTGCCATTTCTGAAAGTAGCCATACACCGTTGTGTAAGGAGGAAGGTCATGAGGCAGCATTTCCCACTGACACCCGGTACGTTGCACGTAGAAAATGGCATTCAAAATTTCTCGTAAATCTACTTCTACAGGATGCCCAAATCCTTTGGGTGTCGGTAGAAGAGGCTTGAGAATTAACCATTCGGCATCGCTTAAATCACTTGGGTAGGGTTTGCGGTGTGGATTCTCAATCCCAGGTAGACGACCGATCGACTACAACATAAATTACACTCGATTTAGCCTATAACCTGAACAAAGCCGGATTCAGTTTTCTTTAGATTCTCTTTACGAATCAGCTTTTACAGTAATCGGTTTTGAATCCCAATTTTCTCCGATTTCCTCAATTAAGTGACTCAGATCACCAAAATCCGCTACTTGAGTCACAGTTTTTCAGTACGATCAAACACTTAAAAAAGCCGATATTATCACATAGATTAAAGACTGCGATCGCTTGAAAATCCTACTCGATGCTCCATCTTATAAGTAACTCAAGTTGCTAGTTACATCCCTGGCAAAGAAACAAAGGGCGCTCTGAAAAATCGTGGGTTTGACAGCGAGAAATCTACTCTGAAACCGGGTTGATGACTGGGGTAATGGGTAATTGTCAAGAGTAGGGGCGGGTTTTACCGCCATCACCTTTGTTTCTGTGAAAAATTGTTGAGCCAGGAAAGAGATCTACTCATAAACAAAGGTGATAATGAAAGAAACCGGGTTTCTGTGAAAAATTGTTGAGCCAAGAAAGAGATCGTGGTCGAAACTTTGGTGATGGCCTCGTTAAAGCGGCCCCTACTGCCAATGAATCCAATTACCAATTACCAATTACCAATTTGAATAACTAGCAACTTACGTTAAGTAACGCAAGTTGCTAGTTACATCAAGCGGTACTGGTAATGGCTAATGGCTAATGGCTAATGGGTAGTTGTCAAGAAGGCAAAAGCCTGTTAACCCAATTAGCAATTAGCCATTAGCAATTAGCAAGCGAGCAATTACCGCTGTCACAAGTTATAACTAGCAACTTGGGTTAAGTATATGGATTTTTGCCGCTAAAAAACCGCCATAAGAGGAGCCAATTATGTTATCTCAATCTGGTTTCGACGATCGCTCTTTAGTTGAATCTTTTTACGGAGAATTATTCAATCGTTTCTACAGTGGTTGTAATAGTTCGCTCCGGGCACTCTTACGAGGGTGTGCCTTTGGCATTGCTCCCAACCGCAACAAGATCGTAACGTTTTTTATTGTAGCTCCAAACCGAGATGTGGCAGAGAAACTAACGCAACACATTGACAACATTATCCAGCACGCAGTCGAGCTGATGCCAGGAATACCACAAACCGCCATCTGCTATAACGTTCCATCTGAAAATCCGGTAGAAGAATCAGCAGATCTGGCAACCTCAAGGCAAACTTCCTCTAAGTTGATGGTAGGTAAATTCTTCCCCAATATTTCTCTTAACTAAAAATAGCTATAAATACTCAATCCTTCAACTATAGACAAGGCTCATTAGTTGCAAAGGCAAGCGCGATTCCCCTGCAAGCCGACGCGCGCGATCGCACAGCGTGCCACGGCTTAACCTGGGAGCAGGACAAGTGGAGAATCGCTTGAATGAATTTCCCACTACCAAACTTAACTTTCTCCTCGTCATATTATGCTGGTTGTGCCACTACAATCAAAGGCTATATGAGTGTGAGGAAAGTTAAGTTGGCAAAGCGTAAGCGCTTGGTTAGGCAGATTCTGATATTGTTATCGCTGGTTATTTCCGGTTTCTGTTTAGCGATCGCTCTGGGTGGGATAGCACGTCAACCAGCAGCTCAAACGTTACAAGCACAGAATTCTGCGCCTCAGGTATCGCCGGCAACAAAAACCGCGCCAAAGGCTGCTTCTACTCCGATTCCCACTCCCCAAACCCCAATCGCCGATGCTCAATCGGAAGTCCCAGCAGAGGAGCAACCCGTTAAAACTTTTTCACCCCCAACCCAGTATCAGGGCAAACTCGTCAAGCAAGTCAAACTCTCAAATAAAGAAAAAGTCGTTGCCCTAACGTTTGATGACGGCCCTTGGCCTAATTATACTTCGCAGGTGTTGGAAATACTTAAGAAAAATGATATTAAGGCAACTTTCTTCTGGATCGGACGGATGCTGAAGCAGCATCCGGAGATAGCCAAGCAAGTTGTCGCTGAAGGACACGTCGTTGCGAACCACACTTGGAGCCATTCTTACCGTTGGATGAATAAAGCTGCTGCTGCACGGGAAATTGATGACACGGCAGATTTAATTTACCAGACGACAGGAGTAAAATCGCTCTACTTCCGGCCCCCTGGTGGCATTTTAACCAACGGAGTAGCTGATTACGCCAAAAAGAAAAATTATGCCGTCATCATGTGGTCGAACGACTCGATAGACTATCGTCGCTCTGCTGCAAAACGGTTGGTAAATAACGTAATGCGTAGGATTAACCCTACCGAAATCGTACTGATGCACGATGGTGGTGGAAATCGTTCCGAAACGGTAAAAGCTTTACCGGAAATCATTTCTAGATTCAAAAAACTCGGATACAAGTTTGTGACTATACCCGAGTTACTAGAAATGGAATTGAAGCAAAAAGAAGCCGCTTCTAAGAGTAAGAAAAAAGCAGTTAACACCGAGGAGAAAGATTCTAACTCCTCACCCGTTAATAGGGAGGCACAAGGTGTTAAGAGCGAGGAGAAAGATTCTAAATCCTCACCCGTTAATAGGGAGGAACAAGGTGTTAAGAGCGAGGAGAAAGATTCTAACTCCTCACCCATCAACAGCGTGGAACAAGGCGTTAAGAGCGAGGAGAAAGATTCTCATCCCTCATATATCTCCCCTGACCCAGAAGCCTCACCAGCAGAGGGGATACAGGAAATACCGGATTCCCAATCCCCCTTACCCAGTCCCCATTCATCTACTGAACAGTACTGAGAACTTTTTGTGCCGCTGTTTCGGGATTCGCTTCTGGTGAATTCGCTTCCGAAGGCGGCACAACTTGCCAGAATTTCGCCAAATATTCCGACCAATTAGCCAAAATATCTTTGGCTTTTTGGCTGCCAGTACGTTCTAAGAAAGCTTCAATTAAGTCTTTTAATTGTTGCTCTCCAACTTGGGTAATTACCCGCTGAATTTTGACAATTTCCCGGTTAACTTTGGAGGGGAAGCTGCCATCTTCATCCAGGAAGTAAGCCAGACCCCCCGTCATACCCGCTCCCACGTTACGGCCTACTTTACCCAAAACGACGATAACGCCGCCGGTCATGTATTCGCAACAGTGGTCGCCTGCACCTTCGATGACAGCAGCAGCTTGGGAGTTCCGCACCGCGAAGCGTTCTCCGGCAATTCCAGCAGCGAACAAGGTGCCGCCGGTAGCACCGTAGAGGCAGGTATTGCCTGCGATCGCATTCTCCCACGAATGGTAGGTAGCGACGGAGGGTGGCTTAATAATAATCTCGCCACCGTGCATCCCCTTGCCTACATAATCGTTTGCTTCCCCTTCCAAGATTAAACTCATCCCCGGCAAGTTAAACGCGCCAAAGCTTTGTCCCGCACTACCGATAAAGTTGAGGGTAATTTGACCTGCAAAGCCGTTATTGCCGTATTGGGAAGCAATTTCTCCCGCCAGACGCGCTCCTACTGTCCGATCGGTATTGACAATTCGCAGCGTTTTGTGGTATAATCCGTTCCCTTTGATCGCCGCTGGCAAGTTCGGATCGGCAAGCAATTCGTCATCGAGTACGGGGCCATTACTATGGACGCTCTCGTGATGCAACCAATCCCGATTTTCCCTTGTATCGGGCAGGGACATGATGCAATCGAGGTTCAAAGCGCCTGTCTTGGTGAGTTGCACGTCCCGCCTTGTCAGCAAGTCGGCGCGACCAACAACTTCGTTAATCGAACGATAGCCCAACTTTGCTAGGACGCACCGGACTTCTTCGGCGATGAAATAGAAGAAATTCACCACGTGTTCTGGTATACCAGTAAAGCGCTTCCGCAACTGTTCTTGCTGAGTTGCCACGCCGACGGGACAGTTATTCGTGTGGCAGATGCGTGCCATAATGCAGCCTTCGGCAATCATGGCAATTGAGCCAAACCCGAATTCTTCTGCGCCCATGACAGCGCCCATCAGTACATCGTGACCAGTTTTGATACCGCCATCCACGCGGAGGATGACGCGATCGCGCAATCCATTCTCCATCAACACGCGATGCACTTCGGTCAATCCGAGTTCCCACGGAGAACCCGCGTGCTTAATCGAACTTAGGGGCGAAGCACCCGTGCCGCCGTCGTGACCGGAAATTTGGATAATATCTGCATTCGCCTTGGCGACGCCTGCGGCAATTGTGCCGATACCAACTTCCGCGACGAGCTTCACGGAAACCCCAGCTTTGGGGTTAATTTGGTGCAAATCGAAAATCAACTGCGCCAAGTCTTCAATCGAGTAGATATCGTGGTGCGGAGGTGGCGAAATCAGGGTTACGCCTGGTTTAGAACGCCGCAACATGGCGATGTAAGGACTGACTTTGGTTCCGGGTAATTGACCGCCTTCTCCGGGTTTCGCGCCTTGGGCGATTTTAATTTCCAGTTGCTGGGCGCTGATCAGATATTCTGGAGTTACGCCAAACCGACCGGAAGCGACTTGTTTAATTGCAGAAGAAGCAGTATCGCCGTTTCGCAAACCTTTGAGGTGCGGGAAGGTTGGGGAATGACCATTTTGATCCACATCATCCAAAATTTTGAAGCGCAGGGGATCTTCTCCACCTTCCCCAGAATTCGACTTGCCGCCGATGCGGTTCATGGCAATAGCCAAGGTTTCGTGCGCTTCTGGCGATAGCGCCCCTAAAGACATACCGCCGGTGCAGAAGCGCTTCATAATAGATTCTGCTGATTCTACTTCCTCGACGGGGATGGGGGAGCGATCGCTCTTAAATTCCAGCAAATCCCGCAACGCCGTCACCGGACGACCTTGCAAGTACTTTTGATAAACTTCGTAGTGGTCGTAACCGGGCGGGTGGGCAGGTGTGCTGGTGGGCAGGTGAGAAGAATCTGCACTCTCACCTGCTCCTTTGCTCACTTGCTCACCTGCTTTAAAAGCTGAGACAGCCTTATGCAACGCCTTCGACATTTCCGGGCTATTCATGTGATACTCGCCACCCGGACGGTAAGCCACAAAGCCGAAGTTTTCTAACTTTTTCAGCGTCAATTCGGGGAAAGCTTTTTGATGGAAAGACAGCACTTCCGAGGCTAATTCGCTCACAGTTAAGCCGCCGACGCGAGAAGCCGTACCTTTAAAGCCCAAATTTAGCAAATCTGGACCGATACCAATCGCTTCAAAAATCTGCGCTGCTTGGTAAGAAGACAGTAACGAAATGCCCATCTTGGACAAAATTTTCAGCAAGCCATCTTCTACCGCTTTGCGGAAATTTTTCTGAGCTTGACTGACAGTAATGTTGGCAATTTTGCCTCGTTCCATCAGACTGCGCGTCTTGGAATTTGACCACCAATGGCGCACGCTTTCCAGCGCCAAATACGGACATACCGCACTCGCTCCATAGCCAATTAAACAAGCGAAGTGGTGCGTACTCCAGCACTGCGCCGTATCGACGACTAAAGAAACTTTCATCCGCACGTTTTGGCGGATTAAGTGGTGGTGAACCGCACCCACTGCCAACAGCGGCGGGATGTAGGTTGTATCCCCCCCTAACCCCCCTGTTGTCCCCCCCTTATCAAGGGGGGCTAGGGGGGATCGATCGCTTAATACCAATATCTTCGTTCCGTTTTGTACCAATTCGGTCGCCTTGGCACAAAGATTGCCAACAGCTTCTGCTAAACCTTCTGGTCCTGTGGCAATTTCAAACAGCGTTGAAATTGTAGCCGTTCGAGATTCTAGAGTCCGAATTTGCTCTAAATCTGGATCGGAAAGTACTGGCGAATCTAACTGCAAAACCCGCGCATATTCAGGCATTGCTTCTAACAGGTTTCCCTTCTCACCCAAGTACGTGCTTAAAGACATCACCAACTTTTCGCGCAAAGGGTCAATTGCCGGGTTAGTTACTTGAGCGAAACGCTGCTTAAAGTAGTCATAAAGCAAGTGGGGACGTGATGACAGCACTGCCAAAGGAATATCGTCTCCCATGCAGTAAGTCGGTTCTTTCCCTGACGCAGCCATTTCTTCAATTACCATTTCCACATCTTCAGCTGTATAGCCAAAGGCGATTTGATGGCGCAGTAAAGTTTGCGCGTCGAGTTGAGTATTTTCGAGGGCGGGTTGTACTTCCAGATTCTGGCGCTGTTTTAGCCACTCGCCATAAGGCAACCTTGCCGCTACCCGCTGCTTAATTTCCCAGTTTTTCAGGACTTCTTTAGTTTCCAGGTCAACAGCGATCGCACATCCTGGTCCTAAGCGACCCTTTTCTACAATTTCAGCTTCTGGGATATCTACCACACCTGCTTCGCTACCGACAATGATATAGCGATCGCGCGTCACGCAATAGCGAGCCGGACGCAAACCGTTACGGTCAAGCGTAGCACCCACCTTCTTGCCATCGCCGAAGACTAGCAAGGCGGGGCCATCCCAAGGTTCTTGAATGCCGCTGTAATATTCGTAAAACTCGACAATTTCGGGATGAGCGTCCAATTCTGGCTGATTTTGGTACGCTTCCGGCACCATAATCATCAAAGCTTCCATCGGACTGCGACCAGATCGCACCAACAATTCCAGCACGTTATCCAGGGTAGCCGAATCGCTGTTATCGACATTTACGATTGGTTTGAGGTCATTTAAGCGCCCCTGCCAAATCGGATGGGCTAAATCTGCTTCCCGCGCCACCATCCAATTAATATTGCCCAACAGCGTATTGATTTCGCCGTTGTGTCCCAACAAGCGCATCGGCTGTGCCAAAGGCCACTTAGGCATGGTATTGGTGCTAAAGCGCCGGTGATAAACCGCAAACGGACTCTTATAAGCTGGATTTTTTAAGTCCGCGTAAAACTCTCCCAATACCGCCGCGCGCACCATGCCTTTATAGACAATCGTGCGGCAAGAGAACGAGCAAATGTAAAAATCGGGAACGGGTGACTGGTGATTCGTTGTTGCCGAAGGATCTGCTTCTGTATTGTGAATGTAAGCCTCTGCTCCAAGTACCGCTTTCTCTATCCGCTTCCTGGCTAAATACAAGTGTCGCTCGAGTTCATCGCCGCGCAGATGTTCTGAAGCAACAATTACCTGTTCGATTTGCGGTTGATTTTCTCGTGCTTGCACGCCCAAAACCTGTTCGCGTACCGGCACTTTCCGCCAACCCAACAAGGTTAAGCCTTCTTTTTGTAACAAATCTGCTACAACCGGGCGAATCTTTTCTATAACAGAGTTATCCTGGGGCAGAAACACCATCCCCACCCCAACTTGTTCGGAGGATGGCATTTGAATCCCCTGTTCCCCTGCCCACTCGAGCAGTAATTCCCAAGGAATGGCGGTCATTAAACCAGAGCCATCACCCGAATCTTGGTCAGCACTGCACCCGCCCCGGTGTTCCAAACAAGTCAGTGCAGACAAAGCCTTTGTCACAATTTCATGGGTGGGGGCAGATTCAAGGGTGGCGATAAAGCCGACACCGCAGGCATCGCGTTCCTCTACCAACCAGCGTTGGCCTGCATATCCCGCCTGTTGTTGGTTATTATCCACGCTCGTGTTATTCATCGGATGACTCATGCAACTGTTTCCTCGTTTATCCTGATGTAGATTTATTGATCGAACCTTGCCCCGCCTGTAGTGGCTTGTGCTTACCACAACAAGTTCCCCTGCGTAAAAATTCTGATTTTGTCGCGAAGCCAGTTCCCTCGACCTATTCAGCCCTTACTCCAATTGACACCTATACTGCCTGACACCTTCAGATGCTTATACAACTCGATTGTGAAGGTGAAACGCTCAGTTTTTTTTATTACCTATGCGTCTGGTGTCGGCAGCTGGAAAAACCTTTTGCCAAAAGTAGACCCTAACTTAATAGGGTCAATAAACCCTGGAAATCCAACGTTAAATATACGCATTTCGACTGCTCAGAGGGCGGGATAAAGATTCTATCTAAAAAACTCGTATCTAACAATCCCCTAGAGGCACCTATCGGTTAACAATGGGTTAAACCGAGCCTCAGAAAAGCTGCAAATATTTCCTGGCGATCGCGCTTCCCGAAGGTTTGTTTAAAGCAACTTGGTTATTTGTGGGGTCTTACACCTTTATTATGAGGGCGGGGAGGAAAGGATTACCACGCTCAAGTCATTAGTTCTTGATATTATGTGGGGGCTAATCTGACCAAAGACGGGCGCAGGCGGGAACGCTCCCACAGCACCTCGCTGGCCTTCCAAGTATTTATCCTTCCTATGCCAGGTCGTAAACATCAATTGTATCTCACCCTGTCAATCGTACCTATCATCGCCACGTCGCTGTGGTTGGGTCAAAATGCCATTGCTAGCCTTTCTACCTCTGTAGCCATCCCACAGCAGCTAGTGCCAGCCAAACCGATGACTGTACTAAGCCAACAACTCCCAGTATCGGTGCCCAACGACACTTCTTTCCAGAGGAATTTAAGACAGGGGAACCAAATCGCTGTAAATGGGCGAATTTTACCCGTAGTTTGGAGTCAGCGGCAACTAAGTGTCAGCGATAAAACTATCCGCACTGGGATTAGCGATACCGGCTTAATGCGGACAATCGGAGCTGAGTTACTGAGTACTTGGAATACAACAGCACAGCCGGTACAGTGGTTTTCCCAGGCTCAAACCCAGCCGCTGATTTTAGCAACCTGGTTAACCAGTCAGTACCGCTATTTAGATATTACCGATTTAGCGACAGCGATGGGTTGGCAGTTGCAAGCCGATGGGACAACGCTGCGAATTAACTTGCCTCCCGCCAAATTACAAGACATGCGACAGGAACAGCTACTTTGGCGTCAAAACTCCCCCGCCTCCTCTAGCCTACCCATTGTTGTAGATCTAGACCGTCCAACCCCTTGGCAAGTCAGCCAAGAAGGCAATGTAGTAAAAGTTACCATCGATGCGGCAACTGACCCAGCAATACTACAGAGAACCGTGCCGGGAAATGGGACACCAAGCATAGAATCTGGTATAGCAGACACAGTACAAACGCAGCCAGACCAACTTCTGCCCCCTCCCCCTCCCGCCGAACTATGCCCAATCCCCCAGACGCCATGCCCAATTAATCTGGAAAGCACTTCTAACCAAACGACAATTAGAACCAACATTCCCAGTGGTTTGCGTCCTCGCGTTTGGAGTTTATCCAATCCCTACCGCCTCGTCATCGATTTTCAACCAGAGACTATGGTAGAGCGAGATATTGTCTGGGCAACGGGATTGCGCTACAGGCAGCAGTATATCGAAATTAAAGATGCTTCATCTGGGAAACAGGTTGCTTCCCGTTTTCCGGTAGTTTGGTTGGAAATCAATCCGCGTCAGCCTGGATTGACGATCAAGCCTATCTGGAGCAATCCTAGTACGTTAGTGGGGATTGCCCCTTTAATTCAGACAGCGCAGCAGTGGCAAGTCGCGGCGGCGATTAACGCGGGTTTTTTTAATCGCAATACTCAGTTGCCTTTGGGCGCAATCAGGCGGGATGGTAGGTGGTTATCCAGTCCTATTCTCAACCGGGGAGCGATCGGTTGGAACGACTTCGGCGAAGTCAAAATCGGACATCTAAGTGTTGAGAACACGATCGTTACATCAGGTGGAGAGCGGTTACCCGTCACAGCGGTTAACAGCGGCTACATCCAGCCAGGAATTGCCCTCCACACAAAAGAGTGGGGAAATACCTACACCCCCCTCAGCGATAACGAAACCATAGTCGCAATCGGGAATAACCAGGTTATCAGTCAATCACCCGCAGGTTCAGCGGGACAAACACCCTTTCCCATTCCACCTGACGGCTACCTGCTCGTTATCCGTGCCAAACCAGAATTAGCCGATAAGCTTGCCGTTGGTACGACAGTCCGCTACGAAAGCGTTCCCGTCCCTGGGGAATTCGTCCGTTATCCCCAAATTTTAGGAGCAGGGCCGGTTTTACTGCAAAATCGTCAAATTGTTCTCGACGCCAAAGCCGAACAATTCCGCGATTCCTTTATTGAAGAATCTGCCGTTCGGAGTGCCATCGCTATCACCGCCAGCAACACCCTACTCATAGTCACCGTCGGTAATCGTACAGGTGGCACGGGACCAACCTTACGTGAAATCGCTCAGATCGTACAACAAATGGGAGCCGTTGATGCACTTAATTTAGACGGCGGCAGTTCTACCAGCCTTTACCTGGGCGGTCAACTGCTCAATCGCCCTCCCGGCACTGCCGCTCGCGTTCACAACGGCATCGGTATTTTCCTCAATCCCCGGCTATGAGATGAGGGAGATGAGGGGCAAAAGGGGCCCAGGAGCAGAGGGACAAAAGGGGAATTAGAATGTACATTCTCCCCATCGCCTGGAGCTACCCATCGCCTCTGGTCCCCATCTTCCCCACCTTCCCCATGTTGTTAAAGCCCCTTTAAAGCTGCTAAGTCCCATGTAAAGACTTGATGTAAATCAGCTCAATTAGCAGGATTACTGATGACAGCGGCCCGATGGTATTTGCTATGTTGGGCTGTGGGTTTGAAAAGTATCTAGGTTCAACGCAACCGAGCGGCGCTTGTATTTCATAGATCTTCACAAAACTAACTCTGATCCCAGTAATTAGGAGAAAATATATGGCTCAGCTTCAAGAAATCTCTCACGTATCCGCAGTTGCCCTACCCACATCTGCTGCTACAAACACAGTTGCCGCCACAGAACTGCGGCCTTGGGGTTCTTTTACAGTTCTTGAAGAAGGGCGAGGATATAAAATTAAGCGGATTGAAGTCAAGCCCGGTCACCGCCTCAGCCTGCAAATGCACCACCACCGTAGCGAACACTGGATCGTAGTTTCGGGTACGGCTAAGGTAACTTGCGGCGAAGAAGAAATCATGCTGGGCAGCAATCAGTCTACCTACGTACCCCAATGTACCAACCACCGTCTGGAAAACCCTGGTGTAATTCCTCTAGTTTTAATTGAGGTACAAAATGGGGAATATCTGGGAGAAGATGATATTGTGCGCTTTCAAGACGACTACGCCCGCACCAAAAAGTAAAGTTTTATGATTAATCTCAGTCCAGCAGCCGCCAGTGAAATCAAACGTCTCAAATCTAAACACCAAAAGCCAAATGCACTATTTCGCCTGGGGGTACAACCAGGCGGCTGCGCTGAGATGGTCTACACCCTGGAATTTGACGAGACGCCAGCGCCAGGGGATCGAGTTTACGATTGTAACGGCCTGTCTGTGGTCGTAGCACAACAGCAGCTCAACTATATCGACGGCCTGACTCTGGATTACTCGGAAGATATGATGGGTGGCGGTTTTCGCTTTCATAACCCCAATGCCAAGACTAGCTGTGGCTGCGGTAATTCCTTTTCCATACAGGGTTAAGATGCCGCAGCAAATATTGAACTGCCACGGGAGCGATCGCTCTGCGCGTGGTTTTTTGCTTGCAGGACTGACGCACTACGAGCAGAGAAACCCGGTTTCTTTGCCTAAGTCCTGGCTTGGCTTTCCACCCCCTTGCCTTGACAAAAATCTAACAAAATTGATATATTCAATGTTTGTGGTAAATTAAAACAGCTAAAAACTGTAGATATAGAGGTCATGCCCACCATCCAGCAATTGATTCGTGCTGAACGTCAGAAAATAGAGAAGAAAACAAAATCGCCAGCGTTGAAGAGTTGCCCGCAACGCCGTGGTGTTTGTACAAGAGTTTACACAACGACGCCGAAAAAACCGAACTCAGCGCTGCGGAAAGTAGCTAGGGTGCGCCTCACATCTGGGTTTGAGGTAACGGCGTACATTCCGGGAATAGGTCATAATTTGCAAGAACACTCGGTTGTAATGATTCGGGGTGGTCGGGTCAAAGACTTACCCGGTGTCAGATACCATATTATTCGCGGCACTTTGGATACAGCAGGAGTCAAGGATCGCAAGCAGGGTCGTTCTAAGTACGGCACGAAGCGTCCTAAGAAAAAATAATTCCTGTCATCCCAAGCAGATGAGGCGGTCTTAACAAAAATGACTGTAAAATTGAATTCTGCTGGGCGCAATGCCTGCGCTCAGAATCAACTTGGGAGTGCCTAAGTCATAGGCAACAGGATTTTATATAAGTCTGATGCCAAAAAAAACAAGTTCCTGTTGAAGGCTTAATATGTCTCGTCGTACTGTTGCTCAAAAACGTCCCGTACCGCCAGATTCGGTCTATAACAGTCGTCTAGTTAACATGCTAGTACGACGGGTAATGCGGCACGGCAAAAAGTCACTGGCATTAAGGGTGATTTACGATGCCATGAAAATTATCGAGGAACGGACAGGCTCAGATCCATTAGAAACGTTTGAGCAGGCTGTCCGCAACGCTACTCCTCTGGTGGAAGTAAAAGCCCGCCGGGTGGGTGGCGCAACATACCAAGTGCCGATGGAAGTACGCCCAGACCGGGGTGCAGCGTTGGCGCTAAGGTGGCTGATTCAATTTTCCAGATCCAGGTCGGGTCGCTCAATGGCGATGAAACTGGCGAACGAGTTGATGGATGCGGCTAACCAAACCGGCAGTTCGATTCGCAAACGGGAAGAAACCCACCGCATGGCTGAAGCGAACAAAGCTTTTGCTCACTATCGCTATTAGCATTTGGGCAAACCGCTTGACCACAAAAAGTATAGAATCTTAACAGAGAGTAAGGAAATCAATACTGCGGCATTAACCAAGGAGGTAGCCGTGGCACGTACCGTCCCGCTTGAAAGAACACGCAATATCGGGATTGCCGCCCACATTGATGCGGGCAAGACAACGACAACTGAACGGATTCTATTCTATTCGGGGCTGGTTCACAAGATTGGAGAAGTCCATGAAGGAACCACAGTAACGGATTGGATGGAACAAGAGCGGGAGCGAGGAATTACCATTACTGCTGCCGCTATCAGCACCAGCTGGAAAGACCATCAAATTAACATTATTGACACACCGGGACACGTTGACTTCACGATTGAAGTCGAACGTTCCATGCGGGTTTTGGATGGAGTAATTGCTGTATTCTGCTCGGTGGGCGGGGTACAGCCTCAGTCTGAGACAGTATGGCGGCAGGCAGATCGGTATAACGTGCCTCGGTTCGCCTTTGTTAACAAGATGGATCGGACTGGGGCGAACTTTTATAAAGTTTACGACCAGATACGCGATCGCATGAGAGCCAACGCAGTACCAATTCAACTTCCGATTGGAGCGGAAAGCGACTTCCAGGGAATTGTAGACTTGGTGCGGATGCGTGCCCTGATCTATAAAGACGATGTCGGCAAAGAAATCACAGAAACAGATATTCCAGCCGATCTGCAAGCAAAAGCAGAAGAGTTTCGCCTCAAGCTGGTGGAAGCAGTAGCCGAAACCGATGATGTCTTGACCGAAAAATATCTCGAAGGCGAAGAATTTACTGAAGAGGAAATCAAGCAAGCCCTACGCAAAGGCACGATCGATGGCACGATCGTTCCGATGCTGTGCGGGTCGGCCTTTAAGAATAAAGGCGTACAGCCGCTGTTGGATGCGGTGATCGATTACCTACCCGCCCCGATTGACATTGCGGCGATTAAGGGAACTAAGCCAGATGGCACTGAGGTAGAGCGGAGAGCCTCGGATGAAGAGCCACTGTCAGCCTTGGCCTTCAAGATTATGGCAGACCCCTACGGTCGCCTCACCTTTATTCGCGTTTACTCGGGCGTACTCAAGAAAGGCAGCTACGTGCTGAACGCGACCAAGGGTAAGAAGGAAAGGGTATCGCGGCTGATCGTATTAAAAGCAGATGAACGGATCGAAGTTGAAGAACTGCGAGCGGGAGATCTGGGTGCGATTTTGGGTCTGAAAGACACATTTACCGGCGATACGATCTGCGAAGAAGGCTCGCCAGTAATTCTGGAGTCCCTGTTCATCCCCGAACCCGTGATATCGGTGGCGGTGGAACCCAAGACCAAACAGGATATGGAGAAGCTATCCAAAGCTCTGCAATCCCTGTCGGAAGAAGACCCCACTTTCAGAGTCAATATCGACCAGGAAACCAACCAAACCGTGATTGCCGGGATGGGCGAGTTGCACCTGGAAATCCTAGTTGACCGGATGCTGCGGGAGTTCAAGGTAGAAGCAAACGTCGGTGCGCCGCAGGTGGCTTACCGCGAAACAATCCGCAAAGCGGTGAGAGCAGAAGGGAAATTTATCCGCCAGAGCGGTGGTAAAGGTCAGTACGGTCACGCCGTGATCGAAGTGGCACCAGGAGATCCCGGTAGCGGCTTTGAATTCGTCTCCAAGATCGTTGGGGGTACTGTACCTAAAGAATACATAGGACCCATAGAGCAAGGGATCAAGGAAACCTGCGAATCGGGTATTTTGGCTGGATATCCGGTAATTGACCTGAAAGCAACCTTGGTGGATGGCTCATACCACGAAGTAGACTCGTCAGAAATGGCGTTTAAGATTGCTGGCTCAATGGCAATAAAAGAGGCAGTCAATAAGGCTTCGCCGGTACTGTTGGAGCCTATGATGAAAGTTGAGGTGGAAGTACCGGAAGCATACC
Organism: Microseira wollei NIES-4236; assembly: GCF_020521235.1. Classification (GTDB taxonomy): domain Bacteria; phylum Cyanobacteriota; class Cyanobacteriia; order Cyanobacteriales; family Aerosakkonemataceae; genus Microseira; species Microseira wollei. The sequence continues at coordinate 141,868 of NZ_BLAY01000002.1, forward strand.
TGGGGACTGTAATGGGAAACCTGATTTCCCGTAGGGGTCAAATCGAAGCTCAAGAAGTCGAACAGGGTCTGGCTAAGGTGACCACTAAAGTCCCACTGGCAGAGATGTTTGGATATGCTACAGATATCCGGTCTATGACCCAAGGCAGAGGCATCTTCTCGATGGAGTTCAGCCACTACGATGAAGTGCCTAAGAACGTGGCTGAAGCCATCATCGCCAAGAGCAAAGGGAACTCTTAGTTAGTAAAGGAAATTAGCATTCATGGCACGCGCAAAGTTTGAACGGAATAAACCCCACGTCAACATCGGTACTATTGGTCACGTTGACCACGGTAAAACAACCTTAACAGCAGCCATCACCATGACCTTGGCAGCTCTTGGTCAGGCGCAGGCAAAAAAATACGATGAAATTGATGCGGCGCCAGAAGAAAAGGCACGGGGTATTACCATCAACACCGCTCACGTAGAGTATGAAACCGCAAAACGGCACTATGCTCACGTGGATTGCCCCGGGCACGCGGACTATGTGAAGAACATGATCACGGGTGCTGCTCAAATGGACGGTGCTATTCTGGTAGTTTCTGCGGCTGATGGTCCTATGCCTCAAACCCGCGAACACATCCTCTTGGCAAGACAGGTAGGTGTTCCCAGTCTGGTGGTCTTCTTAAATAAAGAAGACATGGTGGATGACGCAGAACTCCTGGAACTGGTAGAATTGGAAGTTCGTGAGTTACTGTCTAGCTACCAATTCCCTGGTGATGATATTCCAGTTGTGATCGGCTCGGGTCTGCAAGCGCTGGAAGCAATGGTTGCTAATCCCAAGACAGCACGGGGTGAGAATAAGTGGGTAGATAAAATCTACGCGTTAATGGACGCTGTAGATGCTTATATCCCTACTCCCGAACGGGATATTGATAAACCGTTCCTGATGGCTGTAGAAGACGTGTTCTCTATCACAGGTCGTGGAACTGTAGCTACAGGTCGTATTGAGCGGGGTAAGGTTAAAATCGGTGACAACGTGGAACTGGTCGGCATTAAAGCTACCCGTAGCACCACCGTTACTGGGATCGAGATGTTTAAGAAGAGCCTTGAGGAAGGGATGGCTGGTGACAACGCCGGTATCCTGCTGCGGGGTATCCAAAAGGCCGACATCGAGCGCGGGATGGTGATTGCCAAGCCGGGTTCGATCACGCCTCACACTCAGTTTGAAGGTGAAGTGTACGTTTTGACGGAAAAAGAAGGCGGTCGCAAAACGCCTTTCTTCCCTGGCTACCGTCCTCAGTTCTACGTGCGGACAACCGACGTAACTGGAACGATCGCAGCATTCACGGCAGATGACGGTAGCGCGGCAGAAATGGTGATGCCCGGTGACCGCGTTAAAATGACCGTGGAATTAATCAACGCGATCGCAATTGAGCAAGGTATGCGCTTCGCGATTCGCGAAGGTGGTCGCACCATCGGTGCAGGTGTCGTATCGAAGATCCTCAAGTAGACACTTTCCTTTTTAATTAAGAGCAGAAAGGCAACTACCCGTTTGGGAAGTCTGCTTTTCTGCTCTGGCTTCTGGAAAAACAAAAATAATCGTTTTCAACCGAACCTGGAAAACTGAAAATGGCAACGATTCAACAGCAAAAAATTCGCATTCGACTCAAGGCTTTCGACCGCCGCTTGCTCGATACTTCTTGTGAAAAGATTGTAGATACGGCAAATCGGACAAACGCTACAGCAATCGGCCCGATTCCCCTGCCGACTAAACGCCGTATTTACTGCGTGCTGCGCTCGCCCCACGTTGATAAAGATTCGCGGGAACATTTTGAAACGCGCACCCATCGCCGCATTATTGATATTTACCAGCCTTCTTCTAAAACCATTGATGCTTTGATGAAACTCGACCTGCCAGCTGGCGTGGATATTGAAGTGAAGCTGTAAGCAAAACTGGCAAGTTGGCAAGGGTAGCCCTTGAGTGCTAATGCTCAAGGGCTGCTTACTTTATTACCTTTTTTAGGAGCAGATCCGTTAAAGTAAGTAAATAAGCGCCTTTACTTTCTGTACTATGGCATCCTCTTCCTCAATTGCTGTTAGAGAGCTTCCTCTGTTCCCGTTGCCGGAAGTAGTTTTATTTCCAGGTAGACCGCTGCCTCTACACATTTTTGAGTTTCGTTACAGAATCATGATGAACACGATTCTGGAGAGCGATCGCCGCTTCGGGATTCAGCTGTGGGATCAGGTTAAGGGACAACCCGCCGATGTGGGGTGCTGTGCCGAAATTATTAGATACCAGCGTCTCCCAGACGATCGCATGAAGATCTTAACCTTAGGGCAGCAGCGGTTCCGCGTCCTGGAGTATGTCCGAGAAAAACCTTACCGAGTCGGCTTGGTGGAATGGCTCGAAGATACCCCGCCACAGAAGAACTTGGTTCCTTTAGCAGCAGAAGTAGAACAACTGCTGCGGGATGTGGTACGTCTTTCGGCTAAGTTGACCGAGCAAAATATCGAATTACCCGATGATATCCCCAGTCTGCCTAGAGAATTATCTTATTGGGTCGCCAGCAATCTCGCTGGCGTGGCATTAGAGCAACAGGCAATGCTAGAAATGCAAGATACTGCGGCGAGACTGGAACGGGAAGCGGAAATTCTCACCTCTACGCGCAATCATCTGGCGGCGCGGACTGTGCTAAAAGATACGCTGAAAAGTAGCTAATGGGTAATGGGTAATTGGTAATGATTTTGCCAATCTACCTCTCGCCCTTACTCGGATCGAGTACTTGAATATCCTGAAGTTAAAGGATATAAATTATACCAGTGACGAACGGCGAGCCATATGACCGAGAGCAGCCCCGCTAGGCTAAGGGTTAGACCGCTGTAGGTGACTAATAACCCTAAAACGGGCAAAATTGCCCCGGCAATGGTACAAATAACGGCGGCGAGGTGGACGCGACGATTTGACCCCAGTCCCCAGGCTAGGGCTAGCAGGACAAGGGAAATACCTGTCCACGCTATTTGGGCATTGACAAAACGGCTGAGATATGTTAAAGCCAGGATGCAGGCGAAGAAGGTAGCGCCAGCGATCGCTACATCTCGTAAACTCATCGGTAGGGATAAGTACAGCAACAATAACCACCACAGGAATAAAGCTGGAGCCAGTATCAGCAAGCGGGGTAAAATCCCAGTATTCTGAGCCGGTTTAATCGCTGTAAATACTCCGAAGGGGTTGAGGACGGAAACATTATCGTCAAATACCCAGGTAAAGCGTGTGCCTTTTGCTTCTTCTTTGCTCTCAGTAGGAACGATACCGCTAGCAAAATCGGCTGCGGGGAAATTAGCCAGTACGCTGAGGCGAAAATTGGAAAGTAGTTGTTCGCTGGCATTATAAACCCAACGCGGCGCGCCTTGAGCTTTATAGGTGACGCGAAAGCGAGTTTTTTCGTTTGGTTGTAGGCGGAAAGGAAAGCTATATTCCCCTGGATTTTTGGGTTGCAGTCTTGTACCGTTTCGCTCTACCTTAAAATTTTGTAATAGAGAGTAACCGTTGGGTGGGGAGATTTCAAAGAAAAAATTCTCAGCTTGGTTTAGACGATTCGTTGCTTGATAGTCAGCGCTAAAATCTAAAAGATAAATTGCTCGACCCTGCTTTTGGGGGTCTGGGACTTGGTCAATTTTAACCTCAATTTGCGATCCGGTGAGTGCGAGAAAGCGATTAATTGCTCGCTTTTCCTGGACTCGGACAAGCCTGTCACCTACTTGAGTATTGTAAGTATAGGGTGCGCCAATAATGTAGCGCACTTGGGGTGCTGGTTGTTCTAAACGTTCTCCGGCGACAGTTTCGGCGACTTTAGCTACTCGTGCTTGTTCCCAAAAGTGGTACCGAGTGCTTAAGGTTGAGCAGAGAAAAAATCCGCCTACTAAGAGGATTAAAATTAAGGCTGTATGTTGCAATCCTCGTAGCAATACTGAGTAGCGGAAGAGCCATTCGCCGATGAAAATGGCTTGTTCGGGTTCGTCGCGGCGGAGGGAGAAACTTAGGAGAGCAATCGCTATTCCTAATAGTCCTACTAAACCAGTTAAAATTAGGAATGTACGAAGTAGCTGTTTGCCAAATTCAATTAATTGGGTTGCTTGGGTAAGATCGGGTAACCCTGGAATACCTTGGGCTAGGTCAACCATAGGATAAGTTTTTTAAGGATATACCCAGTCAGACTGATATAATTTGTCAAAAGTTTCTGGCTTGACAAAAATTTTCTTTTTAATGAACCGCCAAGAAGCCAAGGACGCAGAGGAAGAGTAGAGAGAGAATTTTTGATGTTTAAATGGGAGATCGAACTTGTGAGTCAATTGTTGGCTGTTTGGTTGGAACTGCTGTGGGTGATGGTTTTGGATTGCTTTATCAAGGGTTAAGTAAGCGTCAGCTAGTTCGTGTTTATCCGCATTTGAATCAATCTCAATTTTTGTTTGGTAGAGGGATGATTTATGATGATACGGAATATACTTGTACAGTGGCTAAATTGCTGATTGTTTCGGCGGGAAATGTCGATATATTTAAGCAAGATTTGGGGATTAGATTGCGGTTTTGGTGACTCGGTTTACCGGCTGGAATTGGATATGGGAGGTTAGAAGCGATTTTGAAGTTGTGGTTGGGATATCGCTCTGGTGTCTTCTCGGCTGGAAATGGTGCCGCGATGCGAATAGCTAATAACGCAAGTTGCTAGTTATAAACTTTGGCGTTGCTAATGGCTAATTGCTAATTGCTAATATAGGATTTTTACCAATCTCGCCATTAGCCATTAGCCATTAGCCGCTCATCGAGAGATAACTAGCAACTTGAGTTAATAGCTAATGGTTTTTGGAGCCATTAGCTATTAGCACCTTTGCGATTTAGGCAACTGGGGCAGCAACTCTATCAAGGATAGCTTTGCGCTTTTCTAGGTCAAATCCATAGCCGTGGGGAAGAATATGAAGCCTCGCGCCGCAAATTGCCATCGGCTCATCTTTCAAGACATCATCGGCGTTGCTATGGGTAATTTCCGAGTCATCGACAACGGTAACAGAGCCAGCGCCAATGACTTCAAATTTGTTGCCATTGACTGCTACGGCTGTATTTTCGTCAATACCGATTCCCAAGACGGCTGGCTGCTGTGCCAAGGCTGAAATTAAGCGTCCCAGACGTCCGCGCTGGGAGAAATGCTGATCGACTACAATTCCCGGAAGGAAGCCCATACCAGGCCCCATTGCCACAGTATCAGCGCGAGGATTTGTCTCGGAGTCTCCTTCAATAATCATTACATCTGGCATCATGGCAGCACCGGCGCTTGTGCCTGCGACTACAATTCCTTCAGCGTAACGCCTGTGAATTGCTGTATCGAGTTTGGTGTCTTTAATTAAGCTGATGATGCGAGCTTGATCTCCTCCAGTAAAAAATACGCCAGTTGCTTGTTCAATGAATTCTAAGTAGTCTGGTTTATCTGCATCTTCTCGATATTCGGTGTCAATCACTTTAACCTCTTCGGCGCCCAGACGCTCAAAGATTCTGGTGTAGTCGTCTCCTACTTCTCTGGGCAAGCTGGTGGCAGCTGTCATAATTGCAATGCGAGCTTTGGTACCTCCGGCGCGTCGCACGAATTCCCGCAGGATTCTGCATTCGCCTTCTTTTTCTTCTGCACCGCCGATGATTAGTAATTGCCCGCGCTTATCGTCAGTCATACAAGCTCCATTTTTGAGGTCTTCTTTTAAGAAAACATCACAATCGAATCGTGGGAAACAGCCAAACGGTAGATTCTTATACAGAATTTCCAGTAATTTGGCTACCGGGGTAGACTTGCCATGGCACAGGGTAGGATAGTGGCAAGTGATTAGGTGGCAATGCCTGAGAACTCACTACCGGCTGACTCACTAGTCCTCTGAAATCCCAAGTGTCCCACAAGCTGACCGCAGTCTCGTTAGGCCGCAAGTTGCTAGTTATAAACTTTGGCGGTGCTAATTGCTAATTGCTAATTGCTAATATAGGATTTTTACCAATCTCGCGATTAGCCTCGTTCCCCAGGCGGTCGCCTAGGAACGCCATTAGCCACTAGCAATAATTCCAAAATCAGAAGATCAGGATTTTAGATTTGGGATTGAGCTGGGGGCGGGTTTATCTAAAATGTCTGTAAAACCCGCCTTTACTTAATGCTTGATAAATGAATAGTTGCTCCAATTGCTGACGGGTCGATAACCAATCTTATGATAGATGTGATTGGAAGTGGGATTGGCTAAATCTGTATAGAGAAAGCAGTATTTGCAACCGCTATCGAGCAGGTTTTGACTGAGGGCGGCGACGCAGGAAGTGGCATAACCTTTTTGGCGGTATTCGGGTGGAGTATATACCGCCGTGATGCGCTTTCCGTTGGGTGTTGAACCTCCAGAAAAAACCATTGATACGGGGATTTTATCTTCCCAAATATAGGCTAGATTGTGCTTGAGGTGATACTCAATGTTGCGAGCGCTATTTTTCTCATTCTCTCCTAATGCGTCGAGTTCAAAGGCTTTATACCATTCTAGTAATAGTTGGCGATCGCTCTCAAGAGCCAATCGCAAATAACCGCTAGATTTGGCAATTGGTTCGACGGTTTGCAACTGATGAATTCGCATTTGCATTTCTATCTCATAAGATTCACCTGTTAGCTTCTGCCAGGTTTGAGCAAATGCAAGTGCTTCATCTGTCAAAGCATTGACGCCGGGAAGCGGTTCTTTTTGCGCGTGTAAGTCGGATGCGATCGCTTCCAATGCAGCAAAATCCTCTACCTTTGATAGTACCGCCGCATACGGTGCTGTTTTAACTGCAACTGCTACCACCTTTCCCCCATCTTCTACGGATGCTAAATAGGGGTTTTTGTCGTATCTTTGCGGATAGTTAATTAAAGTATCGATGATGCCAAACAGCAAGCAGTGATGGGCTTCGTAGTTTAGCAGATAGTCTTTAACTTGTTGGTAAAATTGACTCGCGTCTTCAAACCGATGCAGTTTCATAACTCACTCCCATTCAGCGCGCGATATTGAGTAGAAAACTAAGTCTAGATTGTTAACGTTGGCTGCTTTTTCAAATTTCATCCCGGCTTTCTGCATTACGCGCAATGATGCGAGATTAGGTGCATCTGCATTTGCCACAATGCGATCGAAACCCAGTTGTTCAAAACCATACTTTATCGTGGCTTTGGCAATTTCTGTAGCATATCCCCGATTCCAATATTCGGGGGCGACTCCATAAATCATTTCCAATTCTGGCGGCGTATGAAAATACCAAAAGCCACCGAAACCTATGAGGATTTCTTGTTCGCGCAGAAACACTCCCCAAAGACCAAAATTATTAGTCTGGAAGCAAGCGATACTTTTTTCAATCAGGGAAGCGACTTCCTCTCTGGGGATTACTTTGTCGTCGCAAAGATATTTACGCACATCGGGATGAATCCACATTTGATGCAGCGCATCCACATCATCTAGCGTAAATGGGCGAAATTTGAGTCTAGCGGTTTCAATTTCAGGTGACATCGCGTTAACTCTCCCATCAAGTTTATAGCGGATTGCAGCCGTATGAGCTGCGCCTTCGTTTGTGTAGCGGCAGCATTAATGCTGCCGCTACACAAACAAGCCAAAAGGCTGTACCTCACTCACTTACAATCCGCTGTATTAAGCTACATTTTGCCACCATTCAATTCCAGAAAACCGGCTAGATTTTACCACCTACACGTAAATAGTCAGTGCAGAAATGCCCCTAGCCATTTTTCTAGGTATGCTTCTGCCCATTTTACCGATGTCGCTGGCTTTGAGAATAAGGCATTCTGAGGACATGAGGGAATTGAAAATTGTTCTTACCAATTACCAATTACTCATTACCAATTACCCATTACCAAATGGAGTTGTTAAATGTCTGCCGATCAATCTAACGCCATAGTTACGTTGTCTAATAATTTAGCCGATGCGGTTGAACGGGCAGGTGGGGCGGTTGTTGGTATTAATGCTAGACAGCGGATGGCTTCTAGTGGCGTCCACTGGCGATCTGGTGTCATTGTTACTGCTGACCATACTATTAGACGCGAGGACGAAATTACCGTTATTTTGCCCGATAATCGCACGGTTACTGCTACTTTAGTAGGAAGGGATACGAGTACGGATTTGGCAGTTTTGAAGTTAGAGGGAATAGATTTTCCTGCTGCTACAATCGGCGATGTGGACTCGCTAAAAGTGGGTAACATAGTGCTGGCGTTGGGGAGGTCAAGCGATCGCTCTTTAACCGCCAGTTGGGGTGTAGTCAGCGCCAAAGGCGGCGCTTGGCGCACTTGGCGCGGCGGTCAAATCGACCAATTATTATTACCCGATCTAACTTTATACCCCGGTATGGATGGAGGACCGTTAGTCGATTCTTCTGGATGCGTTGTGGGTATCAATACCGCCGGTTTATCCCGTCGCAGCGATGTAACTATTCCTGTTTCTACTGTTAACCGGGTGGTGAATCAATTGTTAGAAGCTGGACATATTAAACGGGGATATTTGGGCGTGGGTATGCAACCCGTGCGCTTGCCAGATGTGCTGATAAAGCAGCTAAATTTGTCCTCTGCTGGGGGTGCGATCGCTGTCAATATCGAACCAGGTGGCCCAGCAGATACAGCAGGCATGTTGCTAGGTGATGTCATCGTAACACTCGACGATACCCCGATCAACGATACCTATGATGTCCTCGCAATGCTTGGATCTCAAAGCGTCGGTAAAACAATAAAGGCACAAGTTATCCGAGGTGGCACATTAATTGAACTAACAATAACTATCGGCGAAAGAGTCAGACAAGAAGGATGCGAAGGAGAGGAAAGAGGTAGGGGGAGATCGAGAGGTAGATGGAGAGGCGATCGGGAGGAATAAATCAGAATTTCCGTCGCATCGCCCGCCAGGGACTTAAGTCCCTGGCTAATAGCAAAAGTCCACTTAAGTGGACTATAAATTACGCAGTCTCTACAAATTATTGGCGTCTTGGCGGTTTATAAAACTTTGAGCATATGACACAATTAACCGATGAATTGGCATCCATCGCAGCTACTTTGAGACGTTCTACAGTCCAAGTGCGTTCTGGAAATGACGGAGTTGGAGCGGGTGTAATTTGGCATTCTGATGGAATAATTATCACAAATGCCCATGTTGTTCGTGGGTTTTCAACAACAGTTGAGTTGTGGGATGGACGAGTATTAGAAGCGGCAATTACTGCCAAAGATCCGGTGCGAGATCTAGCGGCGATTAAAGTTAACGAAAAAGAGTTAACCGCCGCCACTATCGGCAATTCCGATAATTTACGAGTTGGTGAATTAGTGTTAGCAGTAGGCAACCCTTTAGGCGTAGTCGGCGCATTTACGACTGGAATTATCCACGCAGTTGGTATGGCTGTAGGGGCAGGTTTTACCAATAACCATACAACTGGTACAGACAATTTGACTAAACCCGCCCCTCAAGGTGAACAGAGGAAAAACCCCAATCTAAAATCCAAAATCCAAAATCTAAAATTCCCTGATTGGATACAAGCAGATATCCGACTTTATCCTGGCAATTCTGGTGGTCCTTTGGCTGATGCACGCGGTCGCGTTATCGGTATTAATAGTATGGTTGCTAATGGTTTGGCGCTGGCGATACCGAGTAATGCGGTAGAAGGTTTCTTGCAAAAACAGAACGCGCCGCGTCCTTATCTTGGGGTAACTACTCAACCCGTGTTAGTACGTTTAGGTAAACAGCGGATTTTGGGTTTATTGGTTTTGGCGGTAACTAAAAATAGTGCTGCTTTTGCGGCGGGGATTGCTCCTTTTGATGTGTTAATTAAAGCTGGGGATGACTATTTTAGGACGCCGAATGATTTGGTGAGGGTGCTTTGGGAAATGAATCCAGGGGATGTGCTACCGCTGGAATTGATTCGCCAAGGACAGCACTATTGCTTAGATGTGATGGTGGGTGGCGCCAGCGAGGCGGAGGCGGCGTGACGCGGGTTTTGGTTGCTGCGGATTCTGCGATCGCGCGCGCCGGTTTAGAAAGCATTCTCCTCTCTCACGCAGATTTTACCCTAGTCGGCAGTGTAGGAACCCAGCCAACTGCGCTACAGCAGCAAATTGAAACTTATGCGCCCGATGTGGTACTCCTGGATTGGGATCGAGTGGAAGACGAAGCAATATCCGAACTATTGTTTGCTTTGGGGATGGAAGTTCTGGAGTTACCGGCGATCGCTATCTTAACCGACTCCCTAAACTCGACATCACAAGCATTACGCTTAGGCGTGCGAGCAATTCTACCCCGATCCGCAACCAAAAGCGAAATTATCGCCGCCGTTGCTGCTGCTGCTACCGGACTGTTTGTACTCCATCCCGATGCGGTAGAAACATTACAAACAACTTTACCCTCTACCCCACGCACCTTACCAGCTTCCCCGCTACAAGCACTCACCCCCCGCGAAATCGAAGTTTTGGGGATGCTAGCGGAAGGAATGGGAAATAAAACTATTGCGCGACAACTGGGAATATCCGAACATACGGTGAAATTCCACGTTGCTTCGATTTTGAGCAAACTCAATGCTTCCAGTCGCACCGAAGCAGTTACCCTGGGTGCGCGACTGGGTTTAATTATGCTCTAATATCAAGTCCCTTCCTATAATTTTAAAGCCTGCGTTCGCGAAGCGTTCCCGAAGGGTAGGCAGGCTTTGTTTGTGTAGCGACACCATGCGCGGGTGTCGGCTACTCAATTGGTTAATGGTGTTGTAGGGGCGGGTTTTACCAGATACCTTTGATCGAAAGCGAATTGTGTTGATAAACCCGCCCCCCGCGCGATGTCGATGCCAGCGAACATGATATCACTTCAAAATCGCAGATGAATCGGTATATTTTACCCCGTTCATCTGCGTTCATCTGTGTTTTAATTGACAAATTTATAATTTTTAACAGCTAGCGTAACCTTTTAACTTTCAAACCATTTATTCCTGTGGTTGATATTATGTTAACCATATTTTATTTAAAAAGATAGACCAAACTGCCAATTTTTCTATGTCTTTAGTCTCAGATAATAAAACATTAATTTCCCGCCTGAGATTGAGGCTAGTTTCTGGTGTGAATCGATAAAGTAGAAACATCAGAAACAAGAAGACAAAGGAAAAGACGATTATGAAATTGACCAAAATTGCTAAAGCTAGCCTTCTAGCCGCCGATGATTGCTGTTGCACCTTTAAGTTTACCCGCACAAGCTCAAACCACGACTACCCCAGGGGATACTTACACGACTACTCCTCGCCAAGGTGTTGATGCTGTTAACGATGACAACGATTTTGATTGGGGTTGGTTAGGTTTACTGGGTTTAATTGGTTTGGCTGGTTTAGCAGGGCGCAAAAATGAAGAAACCGTGCGTTACCGCGAACCCAATGAAGTGAGTTCTCAGACCACCAGACGCTAGATATATCTATTCCTAACGTCAGATCTTCCTGGTTGATGCGAGGCGTTGACTGGGGAGATTTTGCTTATTAAAACTCGACTTAAGATAGTTTTTTGCTCAAGAGTTGTTGAATATATTTAATCGCAGTATCCCTTCACAGATAGACGAGAACTTCAGACTCTGCATTGAAAGATAATATATAAAGTTAAACAAGTACCAGTAATTAGTAAAGCTATCGCTGAAGCAAGCAGCGGTATCATAATGCCTTGGGTCAAGAAGACAAAATAGAGTCCGTACAAAATACCGAGTGCGATCGCATAAGCACCAAGGTCTACTAACGATTTAGATTGCCAAGCAAGCAAGCCTCCTATTAATGACCAAACCCCTATCCAAAGAGCATTACCCCACCAAGGCCAAATCAAAATTAGCTTACTCCCCACTTCGATCAGGAGCGGCTTTAAAGAGTTGTAAGCTGGTAATTCCCATGTTCGCAGCCTTTCTTGCCACCCCGGCACCATTAGCAAACAGGCGATCGCTAAACTGGCAACAAGCACTGTACGGAGAATGCGCCATCTGTACGGCGGTGAAAACAGGCTGTTTCTTTTGAGCAATTGCTGCCAAGTCAGCGGTGTCTCTTCCGAACTCTGACAAAATGCAGGTAACCAGCTAGCACAAGGATATTTTTTCTCTAAACCGTGTAATCTTTGCCTTGCATTGCGTATAGCGGTGTCTAAAGCAGTTCCCCTCTTGGCATATTCCTCCAAAAAATACCGAAAAAATTTGGGAGCGACCTCATCAGGCACGGGTTCCCGCATCACAATCACAAAAGGCAAGTATATCGCTTCTTCTGCTAGCTGTTGTGCTAATCCTAACCCGTCGCAAGAGTTGAAAATCGCTAGCTGTAAACCTTTTTCTACAGCTTTCTTCAGGGCGTATTTTAATTCATCAATTGTTAACCAATATTCCTCATTAATCTGAATTATTCCCTGTTGACTATTGGGTTGAGTCAAACTATGTCCAGCAAAAAATAGAATGTCCCATCCCTGTTCCCAAAGCCGATCGTTCAACTCTTCTACTGAAGGCTGTATAAGAAATTCGATTTTTGCTTGTCGAGCTAAATTTTTCAAAGCTTGCCTCTCTGATTCGGGATTAATGCCAGGGCCAAAAATCGCCAAAATTTTAACTTTTCCCTTAGCAGAAGGTGAAGCTGGTTTTTTAACTAATTCAAACTCAGGAACGCTGAAGATGATTTCTGGTTGGGTTTCCAGGGGCAAATCCCACAGATGCCAAGGTAGTCTTCGCAGCCAAATGTTGTAAGTTCGCAGCAACACTCGCACATCTTTGGATGACTTCAGTTGACGGCACAATTCGTCCTCAATAACGCGAAACCGATTTTCCAATTTCAGCCAGGTATTCATGCTTGTTTTTAACGCTTTAGCCGCCTGGAAGCTGCAAAAGCTTCAGGTTTTTGAGAATAGTTTGTTACCTGTCCCTGTTTTTCTTTAAGGGAACGGTAAAACGCCTCTAAGTTGCGGTAAAGCGACTGCCATTGGCGATATTGATTGAGAAGATCTGGATTTCTGGGCAACTTACCGCTTCTCGTTAAAGTAGGGGTGTGTTTGTTGTCTTCCTTAATTACCAAATTTACGGCAAATCCATGCTCAAAGTCTCCATATATCTCCAGTACGATCAGCTTACCCATTGCCAGCACCCTTAAGTATTCTTCTTAAGAAACAAAGCTCAAAGCCTTATTTGTCAAGGGTTAGAATATTGTAACGGCAGCGTAAACCGCCCCCGTAAAAGACTCGCATCTTACACCTTTATTAATAAGGCTTAAGAAATCAGTTTGATGAACGAAAAATCAAAATTTTCACGTTTCATCATTTGCAATAAACAAAGGTGATGGCGGTGGTTCAAGCTCTGAGATGGCGAACTTTTCGGTAATGCTAACACCCTGCCAATCTACTTTCACCCCAAATCGATCTCCCCGTTCGGCCTCAAACTGATATTGGATGAATTTATCAGCGCTTCTGGCTGTAACTTCTTTGAAAATTTCCTCTGACTCATCAAGTACAATCAGTTTGAGTCCTGGGGGTAAATAACTATTTTCTCCTGTTGGATACACCTGCAAATTAACTGCCACGGTATCTTCGTTTTCTCGCGAAAGATTGATAATCAAAATGAACGGATGACCTGCTAATTCTATTCCTAGATCGATCACCTTTCCCCGTCTCACTTTTACAGCAGTTTCGAGGTTAATGAGGTACAGGTATTAGTGCATCGAAAATTACAATGAAACCGTACTCAATTGATTTGCGAGAAAAAATAGTAAATGCTTATGAAAGAGGTAACACGTCAATCCGAAAAGTAGCTGTTCAATTTGGCGTAGCGAAAAGCTACGTACAAAAGCTCCTCCAACAAAAGAGAACACTCGGTCATCTAGAACCCAAAAAGCAAGGTGGTGCAATGAAGGGTAGATTGGATGACTACAGTAGCGAATTAGCGGAAATGGTTAAAAAACATCCGGATGCAACTTTATCCGAATACTGTGAGTATTTTGGAGAAAAATATAACATTTGGGTATGTGCAAGTGTAATGTGTGGTGCATTGCAAAAACACAATCTAACACGAAAAAAAAACTTTACGTAGTAGCCAAGCGAAAACAGAAAGAGTCCAAAAACTGAGAATCTAGTATTGGGAGAAAGTAAGACAAGTAGACCCATAAAACCTTGTTTTTATTGATGAAATGGGTGTCTTACTGGGTTTGACTCGAACTCATGGTAGAAGCGAACGCGGCAGTAGGTTGTATGATTTTAAGCCATATTATCGAGGTGCAAAAGTTAGTGTAATCGGGGGAATCAGTTTAAAGAAAGTTTTAGCTGTCATGACTTTAAACGGCTCGATGGATGGAGATGCATATAAAGTCATCGAACATTTTTTGTTACCACAATTATGGACTGGTGCAGTAGTTGTAATGGATAATCTTCCGGCACATCAAGTCGTAGAAATTAAACCCTTAATTGAATCTGTTGGTGCTGTTCTATACCTGTCTCCCTATTCCCCTGAATTTAATCCCATCGAGCATTGGTGGTCACAATTAAAAGCATTCTTGAAACAATTTTATCCAAAGAATGCCTCTGGAGTTGATGTTTTAATAAAAATAGCAGAATTAATTAATCCTGAACATATCAAAAATTGGTTGACAAATTGCTGATACTGTACCTCATGAACTCCGAATATGCTGTATATAACAAGCAACAAATTATGATGGCACAGTCTGGTGTAGGTCTATCTGTTAACATGGATTTACTTGGCATTGCTAACCAAATCAGATCCGATATCAAATCTGCTCAAAACCGTAGCGGATTTGTGAAAAATTTAGCGAACACAGCTTATTATGCTGCGCGTTTTGCTGCGAAGCGACACAATTTGGGTAAGCGATACCATGTGATGGTTTTTAATTTGAACCAAAACTATCAGGAAAGATTTAAAGGTGTTGTATTCTATGGTTCAGCAGTTTATGACGGCATACATTACGGTATTTGGGTGTTTGAAAGTGGTGAATTCATCAATCAAGGCGATGGTGGATGGATTAACTGGGCTTTTATAGGCCGGTTTGACAAAAATGGTGGTTATGTAAAATTCAAACCGTCATAGTCGTAGTCAGAAGACGAAGAGCATAAATAGCCCAATCTCCAACTTATCCGACACCAGAAACATACCCTCCTGAGAAATCCTTGCTAGCCCCTTCCAGGCGACTGGAAGGGGTATTCTTATTGGGGGTAGTATAGATTGAATAGCCCCTACTGACTCATGACCAATAAAGTAATCGTTTTCGGTAGCATCAACATGGACTTAGTAGTAAAAACACCCCGGTTACCCATTCCGGGAGAAACCCTACTAGGTCATGATTTTTTTACCGCACCGGGGGGAAAAGGCGCAAATCAGGCGGTAGCAATGGCAAAATTGGGTATCCCAACTTATATGGTGGGAAGGGTGGGAAAAGATGCCGAAGGTAACTCCCTCCTCGCCAGTCTGCAAACCTATGGCGTATCCACAGATTACGTCTTAACCGATACCGAAGCTCATTCCGGTGTCGCAATTATTGCCGTAGAAGATAGCGGGCAAAATAATATTATCGTCGTTCCCGGTGCCAATCGTCGCGTAAATACTGAAGATGTGGAAAGATTGAGTAATATTTTTGACAATGCAGCCGCTTTGTTATTGCAATTAGAGATCCCTTTATCGGCTGTAATTTTAGCAGCAAAAGCCGCTCGGAATGCCGGAATATCAGTCATTTTAGATCCAGCACCCGCGCAGAAAGATATCCCGGATGAAATTTATCCACTGGTAGATATTATTACCCCAAATGAAATCGAAGCGGCGCAATTAGTTGGTTTTCCAGTTAATAACCCGGAAACGGCACTTGAAGCTGCTGCGGTATTGCGTCAGCGGGGGGTGAAAACTGCCATTGTCAAATTAGGGGCATTGGGTGTTTGCTGTGCTACAGAGGATGAGAGTTTCTTCGTGCCAGCATTTCCCGTGGAAGCGGTGGATACAACTGCTGCTGGAGATGCATTTAATGGGGGTTTGGTAGCAGCTTTAACAGAAGGACATTCGCTGCGACAGGCGGTGGTATGGGGTGCGGCGGCGGGTGCGATCGCTACTACCCTTCCCGGTGCAATGCCTTCGATGCCCTCCCGCGATACATTTAACCAGTTTCTCAAAGATCGCCAAATTCTGTGAGCTTTCATCACTTACTCGTTTCCTGCCGCAAAAATACCTATTTAATCAACCGCAGAGGACGCTCCAGGACGCAGAGGTAAGAGAAAAGAAGAGAGAAGTGGGTAGGGAGTGTTTTTTGGGCGGCGATCGCCCCAAATTTTTATCTACAAATATTACCACCGAAATCCACGTACCAGTATGATTTATTACCATCGCCCCGGGTGGAGCTGGATTTTTAGGCAACAGCCATTCCGGCTAAAGTCCTCTAGGATAGGAGTAGCCGCATTGAGTCCGGTAAGGCTGGGATATAGCTCAGCCTTAGTTCCGGGCGACTTTTGCGTCTCGACCTGAAGCTGCTACCTCTCCCCCAACCTACGTGGAAGGGATAAGCTGGGAGAATTCACTGACAATTAACTTTAAACTGGTATAAAAACCACCCATGATTGCAACTACCAGCGTTACCGATAACCTGTTATTAAGAGGCAAAGGGTTGCCGCCGTTTGATGCGATTAAGCCTGAGCATGTGGTACCTGCAATAACCCAGCTACTGGCTGAACTAGATGAGGAGCTTGCCAGATTGGAGGCTAGGGTAAAACCAACTTGGAACGGCTTGGTTGAACCTTTAGATAGATTGACAGAGCGCTTAAATTGGAGTTGGGGTGTAGTAAATCATTTGATGGGGGTCAAGAATAGCCCCGAACTGCGCCAAGCCCAGGAAACGGTACAGCCTCTGGTTGTACAATTTTGGAACAAGCTCAGCCAAAGCAAACCGATCTACGAGGCGTTTAAGGCACTACGGGCGGGTGATACTTGGGAAAGTTTAGAGTCGGCACAACAGCGGATTGTAGAAGCGGCAATCCGAGATGCGGAACTATCGGGTGTAGGATTTGAAGGAGAAAAGCGAGACGAATTCAACAAAATCAAACTCGAACTGGCTGAACTTTCTACCAAATTCTCGAACCACGTCCTAGACGCGACTAAAGCTTTTAGCCTTACCTTAACCAGCTTTGACGAAGTTGACGGTTTACCGCGAAGCTTACTCAGTTTAGCCGCCTCTTCTGCTCGCGTCGCAGGAGAAGAAAACGCCACCCCGGAAAATGGACCCTGGCGCATCACTCTGGACTTCCCCAGTTACTTCCCCTTTTTGCAGCACAGCACTAGACGCGACTTGCGGGAAAAACTCTACAAAGCTTATATCAGTCGCGCCTCTAGTGGGGAGTTAGATAACAATCCGCTGCTTGAACGCATATTAGAACTGCGTCAAAAACAGGCGCAGCTACTCGGGTTTAACAGCTATGCCGAATTAAGTTTAGCCAGTAAAATGGCTCCCAACGTGGATGCAGTAGAAGCGCTGCTAGAAGAACTGCGCCGCGTTAGTTACGATGCTGCTTGGAAGGAATTAGAAGAACTGAAAGCTTTTGCAGCATCGAAAGGTGCAGAGTCAGCTCTGGACTTGAAACACTGGGATATCCCATTTTGGTCGGAAAGGCAGCGGGAAGAAAAATTTGCCTTTAGTGCGGAAGAGTTGCGCCCTTATTTCCCCTTACCGCAAGTGCTAGATGGTTTGTTTGGTTTAGCCAAGCGGTTGTTTGGCATTACCATAACTGCTGCCGATGGTCAAGCACCAGTATGGCACGAGGATGTACGATATTTCCAAATTGCGGACGAAACGGGGAATGCGATCGCTTACTTCTATTTAGATCCATACAGTCGTCCAGCAGAAAAGCGGGGCGGTGCTTGGATGGATGAGTGCATTGTGCGCGCCAAAATTATCGAAGCGGGGACGCCCAAAACCAGGTTACCTGTCGCGTATTTGGTCTGCAATCAAAGTCCCCCAGTCGATGGTAAACCCAGCTTGATGACCTTTGGCGAAGTGGAAACTTTATTCCACGAATTTGGACACGGTTTGCAACACATGCTGACAAAGGTAGATTATCCCAAAGCATCGGGCATTAATAACGTTGAGTGGGATGCGGTAGAACTGCCGAGCCAGTTTATGGAAAACTGGTGTTACGAACGACCCACTTTGATGGGAATGGCGAAACATTACGAAACAGGGGAACCGCTACCAGAGCATTATTACCAAAAACTATTGGCTGCGCGCACTTATATGAGTGGTAGTGTGATGCTGCGCCAGTTGCACTTTAGCTTGGTTGACTTAGAATTGCACCACCGCTATCAACCCGGTGGCGAGGAAACCGCAGCCGATGTGCGTCGCCGCGTCGCCAAAACCACCACGATTTTGCCACCCCTACCCGAAGATGGCTTTTTATGTAGCTTCGGACATATCTTCGCTGGCGGTTATGCGGCGGGTTATTACAGCTATAAATGGGCTGAAGTATTGAGTGCGGATGCGTTTGCGGCGTTTGAAGAAGCTGGTTTGGAGCGGGAGGATGCGATCGCTACCACCGGATCGCGCTTCCGCAATACCGTCCTCGCTTTAGGCGGAAGTTTACACCCGATGGAAGTCTTTAAAGCCTTCCGAGGACGCGAACCTTCTGTTACACCCTTACTCAGACACAGCGGTTTAGCTGCTTAATCAAAAGCCGATACCCTAAAGGGTATCGCTACACAAACAAAGGCTGCCAGAGCAGCCTGTAAGAATTTTAGCCCGCTACGCCTTGCTTTGTTTGTGTAGCCCCATGCTTTAGTATCGCTAAACAAACAAAGGCTGCCAGAGCAGCCTGTAAGAATTTTAGCCCGCTACGCCTTGCTTTGTTTGTGTAGCCCCATGCTTTAGCATGGGGGCATTTCATCACGTCCGGTAGCAAAGGGTGTGTATCATTTTTGATGTTGTAGGGGCGGGTTTTACCAACCATTCAGTGGAACTACCAGATATCTCGTTAAACCCTTCCTTTGCTGACGCTACCGATGCAACCGGGCATGATATCAGACGATGGGCGAAGGTATTGTCAAAGAAACCGAGTTTCTGCATTTCAGTTTATATAAATAAGAAAAGATATTTTCAAGCGTTACGAATCCCACATAAATTGTTACATTAATCAGTCGCGTCACCCGCAAAAAAAGGGAAATTTTCGCTAAAAATCTCGCTCCTGCCCTTAGCCTCGCAGTCGCATCAGAAACAGAAGAGTTCCTTGTTTTGTACAATTTTTTACATTTTGATGATAAGGCAGGTTAGCTTCCCGTGCTATGCTGTTTAACGCAAGCAGATGGGGAAGACACTGCAAAACGAGTCAGAAAATTTTGAGCGCAATTGAAGGCAACCAGATTTTAGCATCGGCATTAGTTTGCTCGTCTGCAAGTAAGTTTGAGAATGCTGCGGGAGTGACATCGAGGGAGTGTTGCGATCGCACAGAAATTAGTCACCCCGATAACGGAGAAAAATCATGATAGACATCGACAGACAAGGACAAGATATTAATTTGGCTAGCTTGGAACAAGAAGCAATGCAGCTAGCCACTCAGCTATCGGGGCGAATTCAGCCTCACGGGGTTTTGTTTGTATTAGAAGAAACCGACCTAAAAATATTACAAACGAGCAGCAATACCTACGCGGTTTTCGGCAGATCGCCCCAAGAAATGCTGCAAAAGACTATAGAAGAAATCCTCGATCCCTACCAAGTAGAGAGAATTAAAGCCGGGTTAACCGACGAAAATTTTGATTACATCAATCCCACCAAAGTTTGGGCGCGCACCCAAGGCGATAATTATCTAGTATTTGATGCACTTTTTCATCGCAACAAAGATGGGTTTCTGATTTTGGAATTAGATCCAACATTCTCACAAGAAAGCATCCCGTTCCTCAGCTTTTATCATTTAGCAAGAGCATCGATTAACCAGTTAGAAAAAACAGCCAATCTGCGCGACTTTTGTCAAATTATTGTCCAGGAAGTCCGAAAAGTAACGGGTTTTGACCGGGTGATGCTGTATAAATTTGATGAGGATGGACATGGAGCCGTCATCGCCGAAGAAAAATTAGACAGTATGGAATCTTACCTGGGTCTACACTACCCAGAGTCAGATATTCCCAAACCAGCCAGAACATTTTTTACCTCGAATTGGATCAGATTAATCCCGGATACCAAAGCTCAACCCGTCGGACTTTTTCCAGCTAATAATCCCATCAGTCAGCAACGGCTAGATTTAACTTTTTCTCTGCTCAGAAGTGCGGCTGACTGTCATATGGAATACCTGCACAATATGGGAGTTGGGGCGAGTCTGACGATTTCTTTAATGAAAGACCAAAAACTCTGGGGACTGATTGCTTGTCACCATCAGACACCCAAACACGTGTCTTACGAGTTGCGGAAAGCTTGCGAATTCTTGGGTCGAGTAGTATTTTCGGAAATCTCGGCGAAAGAAGAAACCGAAGATTACGACTATCAGATGAAATTAAACTACGTTCAATCAGCCTTGATTGAATACATGTCCCAAGAAGAAAACTTTATTGACGGGTTAGTTAAACACCAGCCGAATTTGCTGGAATTAGCAAGCGCTACTGGTGCTGCCGTCTGTTTTGGCAACTATTTTACCACCATCGGCGAGACTCCCAAAGAAGAAGATTTGAATTTCTTAGTCCAATGGCTCAAGAATAACGTTCAAGAAGAAGTCTTCTATACCGATTCTTTGCCGAGGATTTATCCCGATGCAGAGAAGTATAAAAACGTCGCCAGCGGCTTGCTAGCAATTCCTATTTCCAAGAAAAACTACGTTTTGTGGTTCCGACCAGAAGTAATTAAAACGGTCAATTGGGGAGGCAACCCGAATCAGGCTTATGAATTAAATCGCGCCGAGGGGAATTTGCGCTTGTGTCCGCGTAAATCATTTGAATTGTGGAAAGAAACCGTTCGATTAACATCGCTGCCCTGGAAACAGGTAGAAGTTAAAACTGCACTGGAATTGCGAAAGGCAATTATTAACATCGTGCTGCGTCAAGCCGATGAACTGGCTCAATTAGCGCAAGATTTAGAACGTTCCAACGCCGAACTGAAAAAGTTTGCTTATGTAGCATCCCACGACTTGCAAGAACCGCTCAATCAAGTGGCGAATTACGTGCAATTGTTAGAGATGCGTTATTGCGACCAACTCGACGAAGATGCTAAAGAATTTATTAGCTTTACCGTTGAAGGAGTCAGCTTGATGCAAACTTTAATTGATGACGTGCTGGCTTATTCAAAGGTAGATATTCAAGGCAGCGAATTTAAGCTGACTGATGTGGAAAAATCCTTGGATAAAGCGCTTAGCAACCTGCGACGACGCATCGGTGAAAGTCGAGCCGTTATTACCCAGGATCCCATGCCAACGGTGATGGCAGATAGCACTCAAATGATGCAGCTATTCCAAAATCTGATCGGGAATGCTATCAAGTTCCGCAGCGAAGAAACCCCTGTAATTCATATAGGAGCGTCTCGTTTAGAAGATGCGTGGTTATTTTCAGTCAAGGATAACGGGATTGGGATTGACCCGCAATTTTCCGAGCGCATATTTGTGATTTTTCAACGCCTGCACGCGCGGGATGAATACCCAGGTACGGGGATGGGATTAGCGATTTGTAAAAAGATTGTGGAATGTCACCGAGGTCGGATCTGGGTTGAGTCAGAATTAGGACAAGGTGCAACTTTTTATTTTACAATTCCAGTCGGAGGACGCGAGCGTGAGCGTAGAAATGGGCGAAAGACCCAAAATCATCTTTTTGGTAGAGGACAATAAAGCGGATATTCGTTTAATACAAGAGGCATTGAAAGATAGCCCGGTGTCCCACCAGGTGGTGGCGGTGAGGAATGGGATGGACGCGATCGCATATCTCCGCCGCGAAGGAGAGTATACTGAAGCATTGCGTCCTGACCTGATTCTGCTAGATTTAAACTTGCCCAAAAAAGATGGTCGAGAGGTGCTAGCAGAAATTAAAGCCGACCCGGACTTGAAACGCATTCCGGTCGTCGTGCTGACAACTTCTAGGAATGAGGAGGATATTCACCACAGCTACGAATTGCACGTCAATTGCTACATCACCAAATCCCGCAATCTCAACGAACTATTTAAAATAGTTAAGGGGATTGAAGATTTTTGGCTAGCAACAGTTACTTTACCGTCGGAGTGATAGGATTTTGGATTTGGGATTTTAGAGTTTAGATTGGGCAGACTATCAAAGGAGGAGAAAGGGAAGAACCAAAAGAATATGCTTGCAAGCGCGCTAAAAATATTGTTGATTGAAGACAGTCTGGCAGAAGCTAGATTGTTAGAAGAGTTTTTGCAGCAAGCTAAGTCCAAGCAGTTTAGTCTGGTGCATGTGAAACGATTGCGGGAAGCTCTTGAACAACTAAATCAAGATTCGTTTGATGCGATATTGTTGGATTTAACGCTACCAGATAGCCAAGGATTAGCCTCCCTCTTGCCGCTGATAAGTCTTGCCCCTAGCGTACCGATTGTGGTGCTAACGAATACCAACGATGACGAACTGGCGATAGAGGCGGTGCGCCAAGGAGCGCAAGATTATCTGGTCAAGCGCCAGGTAAATTCGCAATTGTTGGTGCGATCGCTCTATTATGCGATCGAACGCAAGCAAATGTCGGAATCCTTACGGGAATTAAATAAAACCTTAGAAACTCGCGTTGAGGAACGAACCGCTGAGTTGATGAAAGCCAAAGAAATCAATCAACTCAAATCTGAATTCGTCTCGATGCTGTCTCACGATTTCCGCAATCCTTTAAATGCTATTCTGCTTTCGGCTGGATTTCTGCAACACCACGAACAAAAATTAACGCGGGAGAAAAAACACGCTCATTACCAATTAATTCGCTCAGCTATCAAAAACATGGCGCAGTTATTGGATGAAGCTTTAGTACTCGGTAAAGCCGATGCCGGTAAATTTGAGTTTCGCCCCACTCCCTTAGCTTTAAAACTATTTTGCCACGATTTGATTGAAGAGCTAAAACTCAATATAGGCGAGAAACATCAGCTTGTTTTTACAACGGGTGGGGTATTCGTCGAGGCGGTATGGGATGAAAATCTTCTGCGACACATTTTGACCAATTTACTCGCCAACGCGATTAAATATTCACCGGAAGGTGGTATAATTAGATTTGAATTAATCGGTCAGGAAAAAACAGTTATTTTCCGGATTCAAGACCAAGGAATTGGCATTCCAGAAGAAGACCAAGAACGACTGTTTGAACCTTTCCACCGCGCCAGTAATGTCGATACAATTCCCGGTACTGGTTTAGGATTAGCCATTGTCAAAAGGTGTGTGGAGGCGCATGGAGGCGAGATTTCCGTGCAAAGTGAAGAGGGAGTTGGCACGACGTTTATCGTGACGCTGCCGGTGATGGTGCAAACCTATTGCAATTCTGGGTAAGATTGCGTAAGCGCTGAGCTTCTTTGGCATTGAAATTAGCATTTAAATAAATTTCAAGTTGTAGGGGCACGGCAATATACAATCTTTGGGTATAAATCAAAAGTTATCTATGCCGTGCCCCTACTATAACGGCAATATACAATCTTTGGGGATAAATCAAAAGTTATCTATGCCGTGCCCCTACTATAACGGCAATATACAATCTTTGGGGATAAATCAAAAGTTATCTATGCCGTGCCCCTACTATAACGACAATATACAATCTTTGGGGATAAATC